>NZ_UFYA01000001.1:0-326957 GCF_900447215.1 Dermatophilus congolensis | reverse complement strand
AAAAGTGTCAGTGTGCTTCTTCGAGAGAGCTTGAGATGTAGGAAGCAGTGAGCAAGGTGAATACGTAGGCCTGCAGGAACTGGATCAGCATCTCGAAGCAGGTCATGAGGAAGGCTCCGCCGTATGCAGCAATGCCTGCGGCTTTGAGAGCTCCGGGGGCGCTGAAGAGGAGGAATTCACCGCCGAGAATGAACAGCACCAGAGTCATGTGACCGGCAAGCATGTTGCCGAAAAGTCGCAGGGTGAGAGTCATCGGCTGGATGAGGAACTTGGTGACGAATTCGATGAGGAAGATGAAAGGCACGATCCAGGCGGGAAGGCCACCGGGGACCATGGTTTTGAGGTAGCCGCCAACGCCATGCTGTTTGAGGCCGACGTAGTGGTAAGCCAGGTACACCACTAGAACAAGGGCAAGCGGGAAGGCGATTCGGCCAGTGGGCGGGTTTTGCAAGAACGGGATCACGCCAGCAAGGTTGTTGGCCAGGATGAAGGTGAACAAGGCCAGCAGCAGCGGCAGGAAACGTAGGAAGTGTTTGCTGCCAATCATGTCGCGTGCGATGCCGTTACGAACAAAGTCGTAAATGAATTCGACGAGGAACTGGGATTTGGTGGGCACGACCGCTGCGCGGCGGGCACCGAGGAACAAGAACGTGGCGATGATGGCAACTGCCACGAGGGACACCAGCATGGGGCGGGTGAAAGCGAATGCACCGTCGCCGATGAGTGGGGTCCAGAAGTCACCGGTGGAGGGTGCCACGAACTCGCTGCCGGAAGCGGTGAGGGCTCCGGCGAAGGCCGCGCTGGTGAAGCTCACGAAATCTCCTCAGATGTTGTGCGGTTCAATCCGGGGGAAGCGGTCACGTTAGGACGCGCTACCGGCTCGTTCACCTTGGCGGTGTGCGGCGCGAAGGCGGAAGGGACAGGGGATTGGCTCCCACCGTACCGGAGCCAGACGATGTACAAAGACAACCCGAGCCCCAGGAGAGTTCCGACTGCGATACCGAATCGTGTTCCGAGCCATATGTCGATGAGGTAGCCCAACCCGCCGTACACGACAGGACCAGCGATTAGGTAAGCCACCAGGCGCGATGCTGCGTTGGATGCGTTGTCTGACGTGTTTTTTTCGGTCTGTGCGAGGGCGTTCCAGTCGGTGTTTCGTCGTTGCGAGGGTGGCACGTATCTCACGACTCACCTCGCTCAGCTGTGGAGTAAGCAAATACACGGGCACGTAGCAAGGAGTACGCCTGTGCTGATTGCCACACCACGACTTCCACAGCAACACTCGCGCTGAACCACTCAGGGGCTGGCATGTGAATGCGAGGCAGCTGCATGAGCACGACCCCAAGCGCGATGACTTGGATCACGTACACGCCTAAAGCACCGACGAGGTAGTTAGCGGTTGGCCCACGCAAGATCAGCCAGATACCTAGCGCCCCCATAGCGAAAAAATGGGCGGCAAATGTAGCTCCTGCAAAGGAGGCCAGCGCTGCTCCGTCAGGCCCGAAAGCTATAGCAGTCACGGTGGTGATGAGCGCCGCAGCCGCGCTAGCGCAGCATGCAGTCAACATCATCGGTTTAAAAGCAGACTCGACACCGACGTCAGTGATGATGCGTGCCCTCGAATGCGTCATGGTGGACGTCACTACGGGGCACCCCCTTGAAGGTTTGGGTCATCGTCGGCCAAGAGTTTTCAAAACCTAGCCGATCATTCAACGCCGCGTACAGACATCGAGCGAAATCTTCGAAATCAGTTGAAGCAGTTTGAAGTTCGGCCAGTGGGAGCAAGCGCCTCCACCTGTTGGCGGGGCATGAACTTTCCTGTGAGCACCAGCAACGTTTTACAACGCCACTGAGAAGATTCCTTTAAATCTGAGCCACAGCTGTTCCTTACCTGAGATTAACACGCATGACCTGGTCGATCCGCCAGTTCGGCACCCACACCCCCGATTGCTTTCATTCAGCCTCACGGGTTTTGGACAGCCGAAGCCGAGAACGCCGCATCCGCATCCGATCCCCCACATTGAGCGTGAGCACCAAAGCAACAGCAGCGAGCAACATGATCCCTGCCAGCGGCATAAGCCCATCAACAAAACTAAACGAGACAACCCCAAAAGCAACGATGGCCGCCCACAAATACAGCAAAAGCACCGCATGCCTATGCGAGTGACCAATGCGAAGCATTCGATGCTGAAGGTGCTGAGCATCAGCTTGGAAAGGGCTTTGCCCCCGGCGCACACGCCGAACCACAGCCATAAACATGTCCAACAACGGAATACCCAGAACCGCCACTGGAACAATCAAAGGCAAGTAGAGAACGATTTCATCGTTCTGCGTAACGTGAGCCGTCGGATCGATATTGCCGATCATTGAGATCATCGCAGCAGAGAGCATCAGCCCAAGGAACAATGCCCCCGAGTCCCCCATAAACAGCTTGGCCTGATGAAAGTTATGCGGCAAAAATCCGATACAACTTCCAGAAATAGCAGCACATACGAACGTGCCGGTGGAGATGACGTTCGGCGGATCGTAAGTATACGAAAGCTGATATGCATAGATAAAGAAAGCAAAAGCAGCAATAGCAACAATTCCTGCAGCCAAGCCATCTAAGCCGTCAATAAAGTTGACCGCGTTCATCGCAACCAAGGCGATAAAAACGGTCAAACCAATAAGAACCGGACTAGGAAGTACCGTGACACCGAAAAGTGGAATCGATAGCAGCTGCACACCAAACCATGCCATCACTCCAGCAGCAATAGCTTGACCCGCTAATTTAGTGAGAGCATCAAGCTCAACAATGTCATCAATAGCCCCGACTGCAGCAGATAAAACTCCCCCAGCGCAAATACCAAGAATTTCAGTGCTGTCGAAAATCTGAGATAGATGCGGCAATTGTCGAGCCACTAGCACCGCAGCAAGAAAGCCGAGACATATACCTAACCCGCCCAGCCGTGGGATCGGTTGCGAATGCACATCACGAGCACGCACAGCGGTAACCGCACCAACACGCACAGCCAGCCGCCTAATCAATGGAGTGATAACGAAAGTACAAGCAGCAGCAAGCGTCGCAATGAAAAAGTACTCGCGCACGCTAGCCCTCCTGCCAACGCCGGTTTACCCCCGACCACGTGACACGCGTGAGTTCTAGAGTCACGAGATCTGACTTCCCCCGAGGCAGAGAGCAGTCTGAGCCTTGGTGTCGACCCAGAACTTCATGAACAGCTACTACCTGCTGTAGGTGGTTCAGTATTCGTTCTCGCATGTTCCTTGTTCTGCTCGACGTGTGATGTGCCTTGCTCTTCAGCTGACGATTCAGCCGATGCACTCGTGGCTTTCTCACCAGGGTGCGATTGTTTTTGCTCGACTTCAGGTCTCTGCTCAACTTCGGGCGTGTCTGCAGGCGCGACGTCGTCACCAGGAAACGCCACCGAACGCAGCTGTGCTTCAGATATTTCACCTTCACGTAGAACTGTGAAGTCTGCGCCTGTGGCATCGATAATCGTCGAGGCCTGCCCACGGCTAGCCGGGCCCCCATCGAGATAGATAGACACAGCATCACCGAGTCCGCGCTCAGCATCAGCAGCGCTTGTCGCAGCCGGGTGGCCATGCTTATTTGCACTCGTGACGGCCATAGGGCCGGTAAGAGCCAAAACAGCCAAAGCTAGCTCAGAGTCTGGCATACGCAGTGCCACAGTTCCGTTGGTGTCACCCAAATCCCATACGAGACTACTTTGTGCCTGCAGAACAATCGTCAACGGGCCGGGCCAAAACTCATTCACCAACCGGCGAGCATAGTCCGGGACAGATGTAGCCAACCCATCAAGCGTGCGCTTGTTCGGTACAAGAACCGGTGGCGGAATACTACGACCACGTCCTTTCGCGACAAGGAGGTCACCAATAGCTTCGCTGTTGAAAGCATCAACTCCCACGCCGTAGACCGTGTCAGTAGGGATGACAACCACTTCTCCGCGCTGTACCGCATCGGCAACAGCATGGATCGCCGAATCGGCTGTCTCGCTGTCGGTGCCGTCGACGATTTCGCTCATCTGTGCCTCCTCCACCCCTACATAGGAGTGTCTACGGTTGTGCCACTGACGATCTTACGATCGTGTCCTCCAAGCGCGCTTAGAGCGCCCCGGTCAGCTGTTTTCTCCACTGGTGGCACGGGTGGCCACTACATGCCGGGGGCGGCCAGTGTCGTCGTTTTGATCATGAACCTTTACCCAACTTTGCTGCCCCAGCAGCACATCAACAATCGCTTTACCCTGCACATCTGCATGTTCCATCAAGAAAAGGCCACCTGGCCGCAGCAGGCCACTTGCTCGCCACGCTACGGCCGCAGGGATGGCCAAACCATCATCGCCAAGCCCATATAGCGCCATTGCCGGATCATGCTCAGCAACCTCAGGGTCGACAGGAATCGCATCTGGCGGTATGTACGGCGGGTTAGAAACGACAATGTCAACAGTTCCATCAAGGTCGCCCGTGACAGCCTCAGCTGTGGCGTCTCCGCGACGTAACTCCACCTGCGCTGCCATAGAAGTGATATTGCGCTCAGCCCACTGTGCAGCATCACCGGAAAGCTCAACAGCAATCACCCGCGCTTGAGGCACCTCCGTCGCGATAGCCAAAGCGATCGCTGCAGAGCCGGTACATAAGTCCACTACAAGCGGCTCATGAACCCCTTCCTGCACGAGCGTTGTAGCTGCATCGATGGCAAGCCCAGCAAGCATTTCCGTTTCAGGCCGCGGAACAAACACCCCAGGCCCTACACACAGCTCAAGATGACGAAACGGCGCCAACCCAGTGATGTGTTGCAAAGGAATCCGGCGCGACCTTTTACCCACTACCAGCTCGTAAGCTGCAATATCCGCTGCTGTTAAGGCATGCCCTAACAGTGCAGAGCGCTCCACATCTGCTGTGTCACATCGAGTTACATACGCCAGAAGCAGCGCAGCATCACGCCGAGGTGAGGGGACTCCAGCGGCCTGAAGATCTCTGGTCGCCTGCCGCAAGGCCTGCCCAAAAGAGCATGATTGAACGGTCATGAGGTGGCTTGCGCCATGCGTGCCCGCTCATCAGCTTGCATCGCCGACTCCACCACGGGGTCCAATTGACCATCCAGCACAGTATCGAGGTTGTAAGCCTTATACCCCGTACGGTGATCAGCAATCCGGTTCTCCGGATAGTTGTATGTACGAATCCTTTCACTACGGTCAACGGTACGAACCTGGCTCCGCCGCGCAGCCGAAGCCTCAGCCTCAGCCGCATCTCGCTGTGCCTGCAAAAGCCTGGCACGCAGTACCCGCATCGCAGACTCTTTGTTCTGCAACTGTGACTTTTCGTTCTGACTCGTCACCACAATCCCCGTAGGCAAGTGAGTCAACCGCACAGCAGAATCCGTCGTATTAACGCTCTGCCCACCCGGGCCCGAAGAACGATAAACATCAACACGCACGTCATTAGGGCCGATCTCGATCTCGTCATCGGTTTCCACCTCAGGCATCACAAGCACACCTGCCGCAGAAGTATGAATACGACCCTGACTTTCCGTCACTGGCACACGCTGCACCCGATGCACACCACCCTCATACTTCAAACGTGCCCAGGGAGCTTGGCCAGGCTCAGGGGTGCCTTTGGCCTTTACCGCCAGCCGAATGTCTTTGTACCCGCCTAGGTCTGAGTCAGTGGCCTCCAGAACCTGCACACTCCAGTTCCGCTGCTCCGCATAACGCATATACATACGAACAAGGTCACCCGCGAACAAGGCAGACTCTTCCCCACCTTCACCTGCCTTCACCTCCAACAACACATCACGGTCATCATCAGGATCGCGTGGCAGCAACAAATGATGCAGCCTCTGCCCTGCGCTCTCCAGCTGCTGACGCAGCGCAGGCAACTCTTCAGCAAACGCAGCATCCTCATCAGCCAACTCAATCGCCGCCTCAAGATCGCCATGCACCTGCTCAAGCTCACGAGCCGCAGCAACCACTGGCCCTAAAGCAGCGAACCGTTTACTTGCCGCCCGGAAACGTCCCTGGTCTGCCAGCAGCACTGGATCCGAGAGGTCTTTCTCCAACCGCTGGTACTCCTCAACATGAGGCTGTGCAGCTTCCAGTAACGACTGAACTTCCATGCCAATCCCCTCTCATCACCAACGCCGCGCACACCGCGACGAAACAACGATGCGCCGGACCCAGTATCGGGTCCGGCGCATCAATCACGACCGTTAGTTGGCCTTGCGCTTACCGTAGCGGGCCTCAAAACGAGCAACACGGCCACCAGTGTCTAGGATCTTCTGCTTGCCCGTGTAGAACGGGTGGCACTGCGCACAAACGTCGGCGCTGATAGCGGCACTCTTCGCAGCGCTGCGGGTGGTGAACTGGTTACCGCACGTGCAAGTAACCGTTGTCTCGTGGTACTCAGGGTGAATATTTTTCTGCATGGTTTCTCCTTGGTAGAGGCTGCCGGGTCGCACGAAATCATCCGAATGATGAGGTGGACGCCATGTGCGTGAACCGGCGCGTTGCGTGAACCGGCAGACAAAGTCAATTATGCCTGAGCTCCCGCTATGTGAGAAACCACCTCATCATGCGCGAGCCAAAGCCACGCCCTTGCGAGCCATTTCACGCATCACCCGCTCTATATAAGCGATCTCCGAGGCATCCCACGAGCGCTCATCAGCCCAAGAGCTGACCGAAATCACACCAGCAACATCACCATCAACAAGTATTGGCAAGAACAACGCCGACTTAGAACGCACCACCACGGGATCCTCAGCAATCCACGTATCCAAAGAGTCAAGCTCGCTACGAGCCCCGCCATCCCATACACGCACCGCATACGGCGTCTCTATCGTCGGTGGCGTATGCGCCGAAATCCGGTACCACCACATTTCTGGAACCTGTAAACGAGCAGTTGCCGTCCGCGACCACACTGCGGCATATGGCCCCTCATCGGTCCATCCAGCCAACCGAACTGCATCAACTGCCAAAGTAGTGCCAATGGCATTGGTAGCAACCTGCGCTGCACGAACCATGCTCGTCTCACGAGAAACCAACATCACGGCATCGTTGCCAGCCTGCAGCAGCGCCAACGACTGCGCCTGCTGATCCACCAGCCGCAGATGTTCCCGATTCAAATGATTCAAATCCGCCGCTACCGCTCGAATCTCCGGCGTTCCTGCCTCCACATTGGCCCACGCCGTGCGCTCCCCCTCCACCTGCCTGCGCAACGTTTCCCGCAGCCCAAGCAACGGGCCAGTCAAACTACGCACCGTCCGCCACGCCGTAAAAATCGCCAACAACGCGGCAAGCACCGTAGCAGTCAAAACAATCCGGGCACCATCACCAAGCATGTCCACCACTTGCGAGCGCCACGAGATCGCCGCCGCATCCAAAGTGGCTTGAACCGCCGCATTGTCTTGCATGGCGACTCCGTACAACGCCCGCGCCCTCACCATGTCTGCCTGCGGGGGTGTCTCTTCTTCAGCTGCTTTCGTCAGCAATCGGCTGGCCTCTACCCAGGCAGCCGTCGAAGCCCGCATCTGGGCAATCTGTTCCGAAAGATTTCCCACCCTGGATGTGTCATTCAATGGCCATAGCCACGCCAGACGCTGCACCGCATCAATATCAGTTGTATACCTCTGAGAGAACCGGTTCCATGGCGCCAGCAAGTCAGCAGACGAAGAAACATCACCGATTTCAGCGCCTTGACTAGCAGTCACGGCAGCCGAGAAAGACCGCTCAGCCGAACGCAAATCATCCAATACCCGAACATTGGCGGCTCTGGCCGGCGCAATCACTTCCGCCTGCTTCTGCACCATTGAGGCAGCATGAGTGCTGATCCACGCTGATGAGCTCCCGATCAACACAAGCAACGCAATCAACAGCGTCGTGAAAAGAATCATCCTGGTTCGCACGGAAAGGGAACTCTTCGGTCCTGTCATGCCAGCTCCCTTCGACGCGCTCAGCCCTGGATTTGCAGCCTAGCAATGCCTTTAGCGCTCGCAGCCCCTGGGGGCCAACCGTCCGCTACTCCAACATTCAGTGTCAATACAACACGCGATTGCGTAGATACAAGGAGCGAGGGCATCTGCCTGTGCGGCCATCACCGCAGGAGCAGACACCCTCGCACGTCAATCTTCAAAGTTACTCACTCTGACTACCTCCGGCAGCCAGGTCACTCATCTTCGAGTTTGATACTGGAGTTCCGCTGCACCATCATCAAAAACTCTGCGTTGCTCTTCGTCTTCTTCATCTGCGACAGCAACAGTTCTAGCGCAGCCTGCGGCTCTAGCGCCGAAAGAACCCGACGCAGCTTCCACATGAGCTTCAATTCCTCGGAACTCATGAGGATCTCTTCGCGACGCGTGCCCGAGGGGTTCACATCGACAGCAGGGAAAATTCGACGATCAGCAAGCTGACGTGACAACCGCAGCTCCATGTTGCCGGTGCCCTTGAACTCTTCGAAGATAACCTCGTCCATCTTCGAGCCGGTCTCAACCAGAGCGGTAGCCAGAATGGTCAAAGACCCACCATTCTCAATGTTGCGGGCAGCACCAAAGAACTTCTTCGGCGGGTATAGCGCACCAGAATCGACACCACCAGAGAGGATGCGACCGCTTGCCGGAGCCGCCAAGTTATAGGCACGCCCCAACCGGGTGATTGAGTCCAACAACACAACCACGTCATGCCCCAACTCGACCAGACGCTTAGCACGCTCAATCGCCAGCTCGGCAACCGTGGTGTGGTCATCGGCAGGCCGATCAAAGGTAGAGGCAATAACCTCACCCTTAACCGTGCGTTGCATGTCCGTGACTTCCTCTGGCCGCTCATCAACGAGCACAACCATGAGGTGAGCCTCGGGATTGTTTGTTGTGATCGCGTTGGCGATCGCCTGCAGCATCAGCGTCTTACCAGCCTTGGGCGGGCTGACAATCAGGCCTCGCTGTCCCTTACCAATCGGTGACACCAGATCCATGATTCGGGTGGTGTACACATTCGGTTCGGTCTCCAAACGGAGACGTTCTTGCGGGTACAGCGGAGTCAACTTATTGAACTCAACACGCCCTCGAGCTGCTTCTGGCGTACCACCATTCACCGTGTCCAAACGCACCAAAGCATTGAACTTCTGTCGCGCCGGAGGCTGCTCACCCTCACGCAACGCTTTCACTGCACCGGTAACGGCATCGCCCTTACGCAACCCATGACGCTTAACCATAGCCAAAGGCACATACACATCACCCGGGCCTGGCAAGTAGCCACTCGTACGCACGAACGCATAGTTGTCCAGTACGTCCAAAATGCCCGCTACCGGGACCAGAACGTCATCCTCGCTGTAGGACTCCACCTGGTCGTTACTGAAGTCATCGCGACCACGACGGCGATCACGATCACGGTTACGGTTCCGATTACGGCGGCGCCCACGGGAGTCATCTTCGTCGCGGTTACGTCCACGGCGGCCACCCCGCTCGCCACGCTCACCGCGTTCAAAACGCTCCCCGCGCTCATCATCGCGGTTGCGGTTACGGCGGCCACCACGGTCGCCGCGGTCCGAGCGATCCCGGTCACCGCCACGCTCATGGCGCTCTGCGCGCTCATCATCGCGGTTGCGGTTACGGCGGCCACCACGGTCGCCGCGCTCACCCCGTCCGGAACGGTCATAGCCGTTCTGCTCCTGCCTGTCGGAGCGTCCCATACCCTCCACGGCCTGTTCATCACCCTTGTCTTCGCGCGTCTCATGCGAGCGCTCGCGGCCGGACTCCGACACGCGGGTCCGCTTCTCGTGGTCTTGTGCGCCGTGATCTTCCCGCTTTTCACTGGCACGGCTCTGCTCACCGGTCTCCACAGATCTAGCGGAGCCTTCATTTGTTTGAGCAGGTCGCTCCGGCCGAGAGGAGTTGCGGCCACTACCGCGACCTGCTCCTTCAACCTCGCGAATAGCGGTGATCAAATCACCCTTACGCATCCCAGTGGTGTCAGGGATACCTATATTCCGTGCAAGTTCCTGCAGCTCCGCCAGACGCATCGTCGTGAGACCGCGACGCTTGGGGGCGGTTCCCACACCCGCTTCGGTGGTGTCGGTCACAAACGTTCCTTCCCCTCGGCGAGCAACTCGCTTCATTCCGAGGTTTTTGCCACGGCGGCCGAAGGATACGGCAGCATGTGGACGGCGGCAGGGAACGGGGCTGATTCACCGAATGTGAATACAGGCGCGTTCCTGGCGCCGTTTCGAATACGTGAAACTCTCAGCGGACACGGCATCGGAAAGCGGATACCGGTAAAGCGGATCGTCGCCGCATCGGGGGCACATCGCACGAAAGTGAACGGATCGAACAACAAGATCTAGGCCGCTGAAATGACCCGTCTCCTTAATGATCCGCAGGCCCCGTCAGATAAGGGTCAGAACAGGGTCTGATCAGGCGAGCGAAACATCTCCGCCAGAGAGCGCCTCAAGAGTAACACGCTCAACCCTCACACCTCTCGTCGGAACACCAGGACGAAGAACCTTCCACCCCTGACTACTACGACCGGCCACCACAGCCTCGACCACCGACGCATCACCCGAAGAAGAGCCCAACACAAGAACACTCGGCCCCGCACCGGAGATCACAGCAGCCACCCCTCGAGCTCTCAACTCATCAACAAGTTCCATCGACGCCCCCAGCGAGCCACGCCGCTGCTCCTGATGCAGCCACTCCCTCGTAGCAGGCAACAACAAATCAGGACGTTGCGACAACGCCAACGTCAACAACGCAGCCGTACCCGAATTACGGGCAGCCTCACCATGCGGCACCGAAGCCGGCAAAACCGATCGCGCAATCGACGTCGGCAATTGAGCCGTAGGCACAACCACCAACGGCTCAATATTCGGATGCAACGGAACCACCGCAGAGGCAAAACGTGGAACTGGCTCTACCTGCTCGCCCGCCTCATCCAGCACCCACGACACCGTGGCACCACCAAAAACACTGGCAGAAGCATTATCAGGATGCCTCTCCAAACGAGAAGCAAGATCACTAACTGCATCAAGGTCGATCTGCACCTCACCTTGACCCAGCGCATCACCCTGATTCTGCTCAGCCACGGCAACCAGCCCGAAAGCCAACGCCACACCCGCCGTAATAGCTGCTGCCGAAGACCCCATCCCCCGCCCCTGCGGCACCGTTGAAGCACACCTCAACACCAAACCAGCAGGAACCACGACCCCAGCCTGCTCAAAAGCAGTACGCATCGACGCATAAACAAGGTGCCTCTCATCACGAGGAACACCCTGATCATCACCGTCGATCACGACGGTTAGCCCAGGGGTCTCTACCACGCCAGCTACATACGTATCCCACACCCCCAAGGCCAAACCCACTGAATCGAACCCGGGCCCCAAGTTGGCCGAACTAGCGCAGGACCGCACCCGCACCGCCGTCCCCACCGGCAACACCTCAACCACCGCGCTACCTTTCACCCTCAACTCCCCACAACCCGCATCACAGAATTAACTCCGCAAACAACCCCCAAACCCGACACAGCCTTCACCGTCGCCGACAACGAGGCTTCACTACCCTGATGCGTCACAATCACCAACTCAGCATGACCAGACTCCTGGCCATCCTCATCTGCAGCAATCGACTCCTGACGAACCTGCTCGATTGACAAACCAGCCTCAGAGAACAATCCCGCCACCGACGCCAACACGCCTGGACGATCCTCAACATCCAACGACAGGTAATACCGAGTCTGAGCCTGCCCCGGATCCAACACCGGCAAATCCGCATACGCCGACTCCACTGGCCCACGGCCACCCTGCACACGATGACGGGCTTGGGCTACCACATCACCCATCACTGCCGAAGCCGTCGGCTCACCACCAGCACCAGGACCATAGAACATCAACTCGCCAGCCCCCGAAGCCTCAACAAACACCGCGTTGTAAGCCCCACGAACACCAGCCAACGGGTGCGTCACCGGCACCATCGCCGGATGCACCCGCACCGAAATACCCTCTCCCTCACCCACATCAGTACGCTCACAAATTGCCAACAGCTTGACCACACACCCCATGGCCCGCGCTGCACGCATATCTGCGCTTGTCACCTCAGTGATCCCTGTCCGGGACACACCCTTCAACGCCACCCGCGAGTGGAACGACAACGACGCCAGAATCGCTGCCTTAGCCGCAGCATCAAACCCTTCAACATCCGCAGTTGGATCAGCCTCGGCATAACCAAGCTGCTGAGCACGCTCTACCGCCTCATCGAACCCCATACCAGTCGAATCCATCTGATCCAGCACGTAGTTCGTCGTTCCATTGACGATACCGAGCACACGATTCACCGAATCGCCAGCAAGAGACTCCCGCAAAGGACGCAGCAACGGAATAGCACCTGCCACCGCAGCTTCATAGTGAATATCCACCCCAGCTTTCTCCGCAGCCGCATATAGCGTCGGACCATCCTCAGCCAGCAACGCCTTATTTGCCGTCACTACACTCGCACCGTGATCAAACGCCCGCAGGATCAACGAGCGCGCAGGCTCAATCCCACCAATAACCTCGATCACAATATCCGCGTTCTCCACCAACGACTGCGCATCAGTAGTAAATAACTCCGCCGGCAACCCCGACGCAGAACGATCCACCCCAGCCCGGCGCACCGCCACACCCACTAACTCCAACGGCGCCCCAACCCGCGCAGCTAAATCCTCAGCTCCCTCAGTCAGCACCTTCGCAACTGCAGAACCAACCACACCAAAACCAAGCAACGCCACACGAAGCGGAACCTGCCGAGAGTCATCGTTCATCACTGGACTGCTCACCTCTACTACATCAACTCGTACACAACACACTCGACCAGACCAGAACGCAAACCAACGAACCAGTCCCCATCAACACACGCCGCAACAACCCCCAACCCGACAACACACCACCAGTGCCATCACCCTTCGTCCACATCCAAAGCCAAGATGTCCTCCACCGTCTCACGCCGAACAATCACTCGCGCAACACCATCGCGCACCGCAATCACCGGTGGACGCGGAACATGGTTGTACTGGCTCGACAACGCACGGCAATACGCGCCCGTGCCAGGAACCGCAACAAGATCGCCTGGCACCAAATCATCTGGCAAATACTCATCCAGCACCACGATATCGCCGCTCTCACAGTGCTTTCCCACTACCCGCGACAACACCGGCTCAGCCTGCGAAACCCGCGAAGCCAACGTCGCACTGTAGTCAGCCTCATACAACGCCGCCCGCACGTTATCGCTCATGCCACCATCAACCGACACATACCGGCGCCACCCACCGCCTGGCAACGCAACGTCTTTACACGTCCCCACCTCATATAACGAATATGTGCTCGGCCCCACAATCGAACGCCCTGGTTCCACTGAAATCACAGGAACCTCAACACCAACCTGCTCAGCCTCCCGCTGCAACAACACCGCAAACTCCTGCGCAATACGCGAAGGCGGCATCGGCTCATGCTCACTCGTGTAAGCAATCCCAAACCCACCGCCAAGATCAAGCTCAGGAAGCGCCCTGCCCTGCTCATCACGGCACTGCGCCAACAAACCCAACAACCGACGCGCCGCTACATGGAACCCATCTGAAACAAAAATCTGACTACCAATGTGGCTATGCAAACCCACCAGGCACATATGCCGCCGGGAACGAATCGCCTCCACCGCCTTAGCTGCCACCCCCTGAGCCAACGAAAAACCAAACTTTTGATCCTCATGCGCCGTGGCGATGTACTCGTGCGTATGAGCCTCCACCCCCACCGTGACCCGCACCATCACCCGCGCAACCACCCCCAGCCGTGCCGCAACCCGCTCCACCCGCTCGATTTCGTCAAACGAATCAACCACCAGACGCCCCACCCCATACGACAGCGCCTGCTCGATCTCCGCCACTGACTTGTTATTGCCATGCATTCCGATCCGTTCAGCAGGGAACCCCACCCACTGAGCCACCGCTAACTCGCCACCAGAACACACATCAAGACTTAGGCCCTCATCCATCACCCACCGAGCCACTTGCGTGCACAAAAACGCTTTACCCGCGTAATAAACATGCGCTCGTCCTACCCCGAAGGCCGACTCGAACGCCTCTTTAAACGCACGCGCCCGATACCGGAAATCCTTCTCGCTCATCACATACGCAGGCGTACCAAACTGTTCAGCAAGAGTGACCGTGTCCACCCCATCAACACTCAACCGGCCACGCTCATCACGGCCAGTTCCCCTGGGCCACAGCTGCGGCAGCAACTCGTTGACATCCGATGGCGTCGGCAGCCACAACGGCGGCCCCCCATACCCTGAAGCATGCATCGCTCCAGCCTCATGCGCGCGCATCTCAACCTCGAATCGCTCGACAACAAGACAGAGCCCCGCGGCGCAAACCACATCGACCGAAGCGGAACCACACCGACAGCTCTCACTTCTGAGTGTGTCAGCTTCATCCATCCGCAGGAACACATCACTAATCCGTGAGATCCCCTACAACACCAAAGCCACACAAAACGCCCATCACACACGATGCGGCAACGCCACCCCCAACGCAGCCACGCCATCATCGACAACGCTCAGTACAGAACGCGCAACAGGCACCGGCAACCACCTCGCCTCCTGCACCAACTCCCCCACCGCCAACAAATGACGAGCCACCAGCCTCGGCGAGTACGTAGCCACCGCCTGCTCCAGCACAAACGGCCACGAAATCAAAAGCACACTCAGCTGCTCTATGCGGCGACGATCACCACCAGACACAACGCCCCTGCAATATTCATCACCACTACGAACAGTCAGCGCAGCCCGAAGCCGAGCATGAGCAACCACAAATGCAGCATTGCCTGCTTTTCTCGCCAATAACTCTGTTGAATACAGCTCCACCGCACGCGCAGGAGCAGCCAGCAACAACGCCCACGCCACCACCGCACTGCCCAGCGCATCGACGTCTTCTTCCCGCAACAACTGGCCGTCAATCTGCACTAGAGCACAACGGACCTGGTGCGTTTTTTCTTCATACCTGACTCGTACTCCTTGGGCAGGAGTAACCACACGCTCCACACAGTCCCCCACTGCAGAAGCACAGCCACTGAGGGCAGCAACAAACACCTCTTCGCGAACCCCGCCCCTCTGAGCAGCTTCTATCTGAAGACACGACCCACTACCTAGCCACAATCGCAACCCACCATCCTGAGTAGGCAATAGGGCAGCGTGGTCCTGCTGCCCTATTAGCTCCAACTCAACATCAAGCCCCCTACCTGCAGGTCGCGCGGCAGCAACCCCCGGAATCTGCACCACCTGATCAGCAAGAGCAGACTGCCACCTTGAAGGGTCGCCACCAGCTGCGAGTAACTGCGGCAACGGAGTACGCCACGTACGGAGGCCATCAACTGGACGCAGCGCAACTTTCCGGAGCAACACTCGTGATCCACCGAGCCGTGCAATCAGGTCATTTTCCACGCAGGAAGAAATTTTTCGAGCCAACTCCACGACTGATAACTGCCCAACCATCACGCGGAATGCCCCCTGTGTGAGCTTCTATTTCAGTGCTGCCCGTTGAGCTGATAACCTGACCTACGTCCCAAGCCCCCTTAGCTCAGGGGATAGAGCACCGCCCTCCGGAGGCGGGTGCGTAGGTTCGAATCCTACAGGGGGCGCCATAGAACGGTAGTGGCCCGGGGCCAGCGATACTGGTCCGGGGCCACTACCGTTCTCACGTGGCGTTTAGCCGATCTTGCCGGTAAGGATCTTGTCCGGAACATTGAACGCGGTAAACGAAAGCTTGAGCTTCACCTCACGCCCGGCTACTCCAGGAGCAGCCGCGACACGCACCGTTGCCGTCTGAGTTTTCTTGTCGAACTTCACATCGATCGACTGCGCATTCTTGGAGAAGACATCCCCCGTAGCTTTTTCGATCCCGAAGGCTTTGCGCGTCGCCTCATTGAGCTCTTTAGACAAAATCTCCTTGGCTCCAGCCGGCTCAGGCTGAACAACCAACCCAGATGAACGGTTCGTCGAGCCATTCATCTTGATCTTCCACTCAAGCACGCCACCAGCCTTCGCTGTGGCTTGCTCGGGAGTGACAGAGAAAGTGGGGTCGGGATCGTCATCAACAACCTCGACAAGACCAATGGGGTTACGCACCACAATCGGCCCGCGCGTTTCAATACCGATCTGTTTACGCACCGTCTCATCGTCAACAGTATTCCCCTCCACAGTGAAGGGAAGATTCACTGACTGCTGTCCAGGCTTGACCTGCACCCAGCTGACGTTAGAAAGATCTTTATCTCCATCCTTACCCGCGGCATCCGTAACAATTCCGACCTGAGCCGGAGCAGTCACGCGCCCCTGAATCGGCAAAGTCACATTAATTTGATGACGCTTGTTTCCCTCGTTAACACGGACAACTTTCGTTGGGGCCTCAATAATCGCCGGAGGAGGCGTGGCCGTCATTCCCCCTTGCCCTCGAGCAATAGACATGTCGAGAACAGCAATATCGCTTGCAGAAGAAGCAGTGAAACGGATACCACCTAGAGTTTTCCCCTGAACTCCATCAGGCAGATCAACCCGCCACAGTTGGGCAAGGTCACGCACGTGTGATCCCTGATCCGTTGGTTCTTTCCCACCTAGACGGGACAAGTTCACGGGGGCCGTGTGCAGCTCTTTGCCTTGGGCATCGAGAAGGGTTGCCTTCATACGGGCAGCCTTCGGCCCGCGAACCACGATGCGCGCTTCAAAAGAGTCACCTCGTTGAAGAGGTGTCGGCGCAGCGAACTTGATCCCGCCAGCTTGCCCCTGATCCAGAGGCATGTGGAGCGCAAATCCGTTCCGGGAGTCATTATCCAACCAGTGCGGGGAAGCGCTGCGGTCAGAGTCGGTGCGGCATTTCTGCGCAGTGCACCACGTGGCGCGATCAGTGGGGGTGCCTGTCAGACCTTTGGTCGACGTCGCTCCCAGCGCATTCATCACAGTGATGCGGTTTCCTCCAAGTGGCAGCGCCGTGACGCTATTGGCCCCAGCACCTTTGGCGGTTTTCCGACCATCCAAAACTTGCTGAGCATTACGATCCCCAAGAAGGAACGCCCGAGCGGTTTCTCCCGCGTACGTCACAAAAGCATCACGCTGCTGTTTGGCACTGATTCGCGTTTTTGCTGGACAAGCAGCACGAGTGCCATCATCCAGTCCTGCTGCTACGCCCAAACCGGGAGTCCACTCCGTGTTGAAGAAGTTATGCACTCCCCCGGTGAGAACGAGGCTGGAATGGAATGCTGCCCCGGCGCCGTAACGACCCGGTGCGTCGGTGTAGATCTGCCCTTCAAGACCAGTGACGTCACCGTCACAGGTAGGCAGCATGGACACGGAAGGCACATTAGGAGTGCTGATGCGCCCGAAGTTCGTGGGCGCAAGAGTGAGAACCCCAGCCACGCGCCATGGGTCATTGGTGGCGCTATCGAGTGCTGTGCGCCCCACCCCTTCTCCGCCACGAGAGTGTCCGATAAGCATCGTTTTTTTCAGGTCGAATGCTGTTTTACCTTGCCACGAAACTGAAGAAGGAGAGGAAGCCGCGGTAGCAAGAAGCTTCAGGTTCGCGCGAGCTACAACGGAGCGAGCCGCGGCGCCTTTGTCTGGGAGTTCTTGGTCATTAGCTGTGACGGCGTTCGCATCAATAGAAACGGTGTAGTACCCCTGCGCTGCGAGCGCTTTCTGGGCATAGTCGTATCCGCGATAGTTCGGGACTTCGCGAGCGCCTTGAGGACAAGGCCACTCTGAGACGCTCTCCTTGGCAGCATTGGTGCAGGTATCGAAAAACCCGTGCAAGAAGAAGATGACCGGCCGGTTGCCAGGTGCACCGACAGGCTCTACGACATGCCCTCGAATGACATTGTTCTTCTTGATCTGCGGCACGAAAACCGAGCCATGCTGATAGTCGAACGAGCGTGTTTTATAGGTGCCTGCGTTTGTCTGCGCAGATTGGTCATTAGTGGTGCGAGCTGCGGGACCAGGTGCAGCTTGAGCAGAGGTCGGAGTGAAAACAGGTGCGGCAGCTGATCCGGTAGCGAGGAGGAGAGCAGCGCCGAAAGACCCTGCGCGAGGGTGTTTTCGGATGAAACTAGACATGGTGGCTCCATCGTGCGAGACAGGTAGGGCCCGAGACAGATAACCGCCTTAGGGGCGGTTTTTTTAATGTCTGGGGTGGTAGGGTGCCCGCGCGAAAACGGGGTCCATAGATATATTGCGCCTGCAAGGCAGCCCTCGTCCAGCTGCACGTTTAGCTGTTTCCCAGCGGAAGTAAATAGATGTTTTTGTTTTCCACCACTTCATATAGTTGGATTTCTCCACCCCAACTATATTGGCATTTTGCCGGGAACGATCCCGCGCCCTTGAGAGGAACACCTCATTTCCACAAGCGCAGTAGAGAAAAATTTCACCACCCGTAAAAGAACTTATTTCTTCGCCATGGATAGCTTTATGCCACCTCAGGTTGAATATCTGCACCCATGAAACCGTGACACCGCCCGTATTGCACAGCTGCAACAACTGCTCTCGCTTGCGTTTCATCGTTTGCAACAGGAGGCGCTTCGGCCGCAGAACACGCTGCTAATGATAATGCCAATGCAACGGCAGCCAACCCGATATCAGATCTCATGAGGCACTCCGCGACGCTGAATAAACCGACCACACCAGTATCCCCACCACGCACCTCAACCCATGGAAGCCCCCGGCGCGCGTCGCACAACTAAAGCACTATGAACCGCTCTTATAACGGAATAACCGCATGCACGGAACTGAAGAGAACGCCGGAACACTGAGGGCACCCACTCCCCCACCACCCCCTGCCCTCTAGCCCAAAAGCGCACAGCCACATATGCGACTACACACCTCGAAAAACGTATCGACATAAAGCGTCACAGATAGACGTGACCACGACACCAACCACCACAACCTTTGAACACCAACCCACAAGAGCGACAACGCATTCACCACTTCTGATGAAATGCGCGAAACGTCACTTTCCCCTCGGAGTGCCCCATGAACACCCCTGATGATTCCACCGTGCCTCTACTCAACTCACCGGTCACCTCCCGCGCTGCCCGGTCCAGGAAAGTCCCCTGGCTGATTCGGCGGGCGAACCTTCCCAACCCCCAGCTCAACGACCCCCGCACCGAAACCCAAGCTTTACGTGAAGCAATCAGCGACATTTGGCGAAGGATCTGGGCAGTAGCCTTCGGGAGCCTTCTGATCGTTTCCCCTTTGACCGTCCTGCCCTACCTACTCAGAAGCCCCGGAAGCGCCGAAAATGCCCTAGCCACATGGTGGGATACCGAATTCCAAGGAAACGCTTTCGAAGGACTCGAACCATCAGCCGTCGCTTCTGGGTTCGCAGCAATCGTGGTAACCCTTTTCGTCGCGCACACCATGCAAGGACAAGTCCCGCCCTCCCCTTCTGAGAACGACATGAACACGCACATCGAAGCCAAAGCGCGTGTCATTGTTCTAGACATCCTCGTCTCCTATGTAGGAGCCACCGGCGCTGCATTCAGCTGGCTACTGATCCAGCTACCCGAAGATGGGAAAAAAGCTCAGTCAGCAGACTTCCTCATTCCCCTCGGCAGTGTCCTGATCTGCAGCGCACTGACCGCTCTCACCTCACGATCCACCGAATCGCTACATCTGCTGAAGCTCATGGACAAACTCCAAAAAGCGAACCTGAATTCTGCAGTACAAGCCTATGAAAAACACATCCATAATGCCGAGCGCAGGGGAGTCATCATCGATAAAACAGGTCTCTCAATCCGTGAATCCCTCAAATCATGGTCACACGGCTTCCCCATTTCACCCACGATCTACGTAGCCCTCGGGTGGATTCTTTTTAACCTCGTCTTGGGTGTAGTTAGAGGCGGCTTTTCCCTAGCCCTTATCGCCGTGATTATCGTCTTGGCCACCATTGGCTGCCTCTTGGGCTTGGCCCTCCTATCGATCATCATCGATGGAATTGTCACCCAAACCATCGGAGGACGACTCGGAATATTCACCACCCGATTGTTCTTCATCAGCATTCTTTTCCTGATCTATCTCCTCACTGGAATCATTCTTTTTTTCCTTCACCCTCCTGTAGGGCTCCTCATGACCACCTTCGCCCTCCTCCCCCTTGGAGGAACCTGGCTCAGCATCCCCCACCCCAAATTCACCGAATCAATCGGCGTCGCCCTCAAACGTCGCGGCATCCTCTTCGCAAACATGAAGCCAGGACGGATCTAGCCTCTGCTCCAACCGACTACGCGTACAGCCCATCACCACCGAGGCACCGTATAGGTGACGTAATCCAACAAATGTGATGAGTTAGTCAACGCAACTCACGAAAACCAGACGCGTCGAGAGGAATTCACATGCCAACAACCACACGAGTGTTTCTCGCGCAGTACCCCAACGGCGAACCCACCGACGAAGACCTCCGCATCGAAGATGCCCAACTCACCACACCCGAACCCGGCCAAGCCCTTCTCCAAACCCTCTACCTGTCCCTAGACCCCTACATGCGCGGACGTATGAGCCAAGCCGAGTCTTACTTCCCACCACTAGAACTCGGCAGCACAATCGTCGGCGGAACCGTCTCCCGTGTCCTTGAATGCCCCGGCGGCGAACTCACCCCCGGAGACCTCGTCCTGGGCTACGGCGGATGGCAAACCCACTCCGTAGAAAACGTCGCCCACCTCACCCGCCTCGACCCCGACAAAGCACCACCCTCCACCGCATTGGGCATCCTCGGCATGCCCGGATTCACCGCATACGCAGGGCTACTCCTGCTTGGAAAACCACGCCCAGGAGAAACCGTCGCCGTCGCAGCAGCAACCGGCCCCGTAGGCTCCGCCGTAGGACAAATCGCCCGCATCCACGGCGCCCGCGCAGTCGGCATCGCCGGCGGAGAAGCCAAAACCGCATACCTCAAAGAACTTGGCTTTGACGCCGCCTTGGACCACCGCAGCTCCACCTTCGCCGACGACCTAGCCACCGCCACCCCCGATGGCATCGACGTCTACTTCGAAAACGTCGGCGGACACGTCTTCGACGCTGTTCTGCCCCGTATGAACACCTACGGACGCATCCCCCTATGCGGCCTCGTATCCGGCTACAACTCCACCGACCTACCTGCTGGCCCCGACCGCAGCAGCCAGCTCATGGGCATCATCCTCAAAAAATCCCTCACCGTCCGCGGATTCATCCAAACCGAATTCCAGAAAGACCACTACAGCGACTTCCTGCGCGACATGACCACCTGGATCAACGAAGGAAAAATTCAATACAAAGAAGACATCGTCGAGGGCCTGGAAAACTCCCGTGAAGCCTTCCGCGGCTTACTTACCGGTAAAAATTTCGGAAAACTCATCATCCACGTCGCTGAATAACCACCCCCAGGCCGGGGCATTCCACGGACTGCCCCGGCCTGACCAGTTAAACCACCGAAAACCGCTCCTGCCCAACAGCAACAACCCGCGCCCCCCGCACCCCGTCATACCGACCAGGAGTACACGTCAACATCACCACCTGAGCCCGCTCACCAATAGTTTCAAAAGCCGCAGTAGTAGCCACAATGCGCTGCGGATCGGAATACCCCAGCGCATCATCAATCACCACCGGCACCCCCTCCCCCGGCTCCACCAACTGCGCCACCGCCAACCTCACCAAAATCGACAGCTGCTCCTTAGCGCCACTGGACAATGACTCAAACGGCACATTCACCCCATGCAGCACCCGCTCCTGCACCTGGAGGTCTTCAGCCACCACCACATGAAAAGACGGCCCATAAACCAACCGTCCCAACCGCTCAACCTCAGCCCTAAACGGCGCAACATACGCAGCCTTGGCCTGCACACTGTGCTCCCGCAACACCTCACGCAACAACCGCACCGCTTCTGCCCGCCGCGTCACCACTTGCGCATCATGCTCAGCCACTTCCAACTGCGAAGCAGCCTCATCCAACTGCTCTGCCCTACCCTGACCGCCCGCCTGCTCCAACACAGCCTCAATACGCACCAACTCACGCTCAGCATCAGTCAACCGAGACCGCGCGCCCTCCACCCGACGCTCCACCGCCACCAACTGTTCTTCACCTGTAGCAGCTTCCTGCGCAGCTTGCCTAGCCTGCTCATGCTGCACCTGTGCTTCCTGCACAGCAGCTACGGCACAGACCACTCGCTCGTTAACGTCTTCATCACTCAGCTGCGCACGCGCCTCCTCCAACTCACTTTGCCGCACCTGTAACTCACGCCGCCCAGCCACAAGATTCGCCTCAGCAGCAGTCGCGGCCTCCCTCGCCTGCGCAGCGGCAACAGCAGCCTCTTCCCCACGTACTCGAAGACGCTCCACCTCATCCGCAGCTGATTCCTCGGCCTCCACCAGCGCACTTAATGCCGCCTCCGAACCATCATCAGCCGCATCACTCTTATCCTCAGCACCATCCATTCTCAGAGGTACCGAGGCAAGCGCACCCTCTACTTCCTCAAGACGATCGCGCATCCAACCAATCTCATCACCGGCCAACAACGCGCTGCGCTCAGCTTCCCCCCGCTCGATCTCAGCCTCCACCACAACCCGTCGCGATGCCTGACGGTGAGCCTCCTGCATGCTCTCCACCCCGCATTCTTCTAGCAACCGCTCCACCTCACGCTCAGCACGACGCACCTGATCAATGCGCTCAGCCGCCCCCGCTTCAGGAACCCACCGGAAAGCTGCCACACCAGGAAGCACTACCTCAATGGGCTCACACAACACCCATTCACTCTCATCTTCGCCCAGCTCAACTGCAGCACCATCAACCTCAACTGCAGCCGAACCAGCCAATGCACGCCCCGTCACCCGCGCTGAAGCCGCCCGCTGGGCAATACGTGCCGCCTCCACTTCACGCTCAGCAGTCTCGAGCTTCTCCCGTAGCTGCGCATCTACACGCAGCTCCTCCAACTCGTTACGTGCTCGCCCCAGCCGCGCTGCCACGTCATCCACACGCGCAACACGTTCGCTCAGCCGCTGCTTCTCTTGCTCCAACGCGCTCCACCTCCGCCGCTGCCGCGCAGCCGCCACCGCGCGCCGGCAGGCACGAGAGTGACTCTCAGCCTGCGTTATTTCTTCCCCCACCTGCTCAGCACGAGTTGCCATCTGTGTTCGTTGCTGCGCAGCAGTGGCGAAATCTTTCTCCGCTTCCTGCACCTGCTGCACACGCCCAGCGACATCATCAATCAGCACCTCCCGACGAGCTGCCTGCGTCTGAGAGTCCTCCTGCACACGAAGAGCTTCCGTAAGCGCCTGCTTAGCCGCAGCCTCGCGTTCTCGAGCCGTATCAGCTTGTTCCCGCCGCGTTGCCCATTGCTGTGCCTGGTTTTCGGCCTCCTGAACTTTTACGCGTAAATCGACGATGCTGGCGCTGATGTTCGCATGCCGCTTGACATCCCGGTAAACTTCCTCGACCGCGCGTTGAGCTGCATCCCGCCGTTCTCGAGCAGCTGCTACATGTGCAAGCGCTTTTTCGTATTCGCCTTTGGGGCGCCCAGTGGAGGGGGGTGAAGTAGCGGGTGTATTCGCTCTCGACAGCAGCAAGGATGGTGTCCCCGTCGCCACCAGCATCAGTACCAGCTCCGCTTGCAGCATCGAGCGCAGCGCGTAGTTGTGTGCTGCCTTCTAGGCAGAGGGGAGCAAGTTCGGTGCCTTGCAGGAGACGCAGGGCATCCCACAGTGCGGTGTCTACGTGTTCTTCCAGTATTTCAGTGGCTCGTTCATGGGCTGCGACGCCGGAATGGTTTTCGGTGCGAGGAGTAGTGATGTGCAGGGTTGTTTTTCCGCCGCGGCCTCGTGCCCCGTTGGCGCCGCGCTTTGCCCATCGTTTGGCGTAGGAGAAACGGTATGGACCGATGCTGGCTTCGATTTCAACGTAGGGAGATTCGTCTTCGCCGATGGGGTGAGCTTCAGTGATGGCTTTGTGGCTGGAGCTGTCTTTGTATCGGAAGAGCAAGTCGATGGCTTCGATGAGGCTTGATTTTCCTGCTTCGTTGGGGCCTTCGATGATGATCACGCCGGTGTCGGGAAAATCGACTGTGGTTTCAGTGATTCCTTTGAAGTTGCGGACGGTTAGGGCGTGAAATTTCATCGACGTACTCCCGCGGAGAGACGGAACAGCAGGGATAGGGCGTCACGAGCTGCGGCGGCGTCCTGATCGTGTGGGGTGCTGGCGCGTTGTTCAAGTTCGCGTGCGGCAGAGGCGACGAAGCCGGAAAGTCCCATTGTTTCGACGTCGGTGCCTTCGACAGCGACGGCGATGTCTTCATGTCGCTTCCAGGAGAAGAGCGCAGCTAGCGAGGTGGAGTATCGATCTAGGAGAGTATCCAGTTCTGCTTTGTCGGTGAGGCTGAGGGTGCCACGCAAGATTGTGCGGACTACGGTGCGGTCTTTGGGATCTATGGCTGCTAGTCGACTGTCGAGGTCAACGATGTCTTCTCGGCTGTTGAGGTCAGCTTCGATGGTCAAGAAGGTCCAGGTGCCAACATGGATGGGGGTGACCTCGACGTGTCTGGTGCTGTCGATGTCGACGATGAGGACGTCGCCGGGCAGTTTTTCCACGAAGTCGGTGACTTCGCAGGCTCCGCTGTAGTGGATTCGCCCGGTGTTTCCTACAGAAAGACGAGAGTGTCTGTCCCCCAGGGCGATGTAGTTGACGGCGCCGCACTCCAGGGCGCGTTCCATGGTGGCCAGGCGCATGGTGGCCGGGTTGTGTGAGTCTGGATCAATGAGGTCGACGCTGCCGTGGCCAAGTGCGATGCGGGGTAGATCCCCGGGGCCTTCGAGGGTGTCGAGTTCGCGGCCAAGTAGGTCTGCGCGGGGGTCGTTTGATGGCAGTGGTGCGGCGACGATCTCGAAGCCTAAGCCGGTGTTTGTGATTCCGGTATCGAGGACGTGGACATTCTCGGGTACATGGTCGAGCCACGCTGGTGAGGTGTAGATGGAAACAGCGTTGAGGGCATCGTGGTTGCCGGCGAGGAGATAGATAGGCAGTCCTACGCTTCGCATCGCGTCGATGGAGCGGTGGACTGTGGCGGGTGCGACAAGGTTGGAGTCGAAGACGTCGCCGGCAACCACGATGGCATCAGCGTTGTGGCTGTGTGCGAGTTCACCGATAGCGCGGATGGCGTCGATGCGTGCGGCTGTGTATCTGGCCTGGGCTTCTCCTGCTAGATAGTGGCGTGTCATACCGAGCTGCCAGTCGCTGGTGTGCACGATCCGCATGTGGGGCTCCGTTCGCTGTTCTCCACCTGACGAAGAGGTTGTCGCGATCAACGTACAGGGCAGCGGCGACGTTCTTGTCTGAGATCGTGTCTTGTGTGTGGCTAGTGGGCACGGTGGTACGTCACTTTTGAGGACCAGATTTTGTGTAGGCCGGTGGTGCGGCCACTGCGTGGGGCGTCGTACATGTAGCCATTTCCGGCGTATATGCCCACGTGGTGGGCAGGGGATCCGAAAAATACGAGATCGCCAGGTTTGGGATTTTTTACGTGGGTGGTTGCTGCTTGTTGTTGCGCTGCTGTGCGTGGCAGGTAGATGCCTGCTTTTCGGAAGATGTGTTGGGTGAATCCAGAGCAGTCGAATCCGCTGGTGCTAGTACCTCCCCATACGTATGGGATGCCCGATAGGTTTTTCGCCATTTCAAGGACGGCTGTTTTATGTGTTGGTGCGGATGTGGCGCGTGTGAATTTTTTGGTGGTTGGTTTTTTCTGGGTGTGGCGGTGTGCTTTTTTCGGTGATGCAGTGAGTGATGTGTCGAGGCGGGGACTGGGTGTGCTGCGCTTACCTGAATGGAGTCGGGGGCCGTGTGGTGCTTTCTCGAAGGGGTGTGCGGGTACAGGTTTGTGTTCGGGTTTCGGTGTGCTGGAGGTAGCTGGTTGTGTTGGAGCGGGCTTTTGGGAAGGGGGCATGGGAGTTTGGGTAGTTGGTTGGGCTGCAGAGGGTTGATGGCTAGCCGAAGGTGGAGGCTGAGGCGTACGGGTGGTAGCGCAGGCTGCAGGTGCCGGCTGCTGCCGGGGTGGGGTGTCTTTTTTACCTACTGATTGCGGAAGGTAGACGCGGGCACCGGTGGTGGTGTTGGGGCTGGCCTGAGGTGGTGGTGTTGGGGCTGAGGTGACCAGCGGTGGTGCCTGGGGGGTTGGGTTTATTACTGCGGCGCAGGGGCAGTCAATTGTGGCTGCGGCTGGCAGTGATGCCGCAGAGGAGACAGGTTTTCTGTGCTGGGTTGCAGTACTAGTGGCGTTGGTGACAGCTGTGTTGGACGTTGTCTCTGCGTGTGTTTTTGCGTTGGCCAGATCAGCTGAGGTGTTGTGTGTCGGCGGTGGTGTTGTGCGCGCAGTGACCGTAGCAGTGGTGGAGTTTGGTGTAGGGCTGTGGGGTGCATCGGTCAGTTGTGCTGATGCTAGTGCTGAACCAGCCAGAACAAGCCCGCCGGTGAGCACAGCCCCTGATGCGGTGCGTGCGATCCATGGTGAGTCTGCTGCGACGCGGCTCCACACGTGATCGCCGGGGACGCGAACACGGTGGCGCGCTGAGACCTCGTGTGGTTGGAGGCAGGATCGTGGGGGTGGTGGGATAGCCGGCATCAGAACTCCTGAGGGAGGCGGTCATGAGCTCTCTCATCCTTGACCGCGCAGCCCTGACCAGGTGTGCCGTCCCCAACTGTGTTTTCTGTTCAGTGGGTTATTGCTAGGTTGTGGAAACTGTGTCTCTTGTTCAGGACTTCTCTGCTGGCTCCACGAACAGGTAATCGGCTAGCTCATCTCCAAGCCACAGCGCTTTGTCCGAACCGACCTTCTCGCCGTAGAGAACCACTCCATCGCCGTCACGGCGCGGAATGACCACGGCTCCGGGGGTCACTCCAGCGCGAGACATTTCGGAAAGAATGTCCGCTTCTGCTTGCAGATGCTCACCGATGCTGCGCAGCACCACTGGTGTGCCGTCAGGCACTGCTCCGATACGCAGTGCCTGTGCGATCGGTTGCGGCTCCTCACCGAATGCTTCCAAACCTGGAATGGGGTTTCCGTATGGGCTGCGGTCGTAGTCCTTCAAAATGGCCAGGATTTTGCGCTCCACACGGTCACTCATGACGTGTTCCCACCGGCACGCCTCTTCATGGACATACTCGATTTCCAGACCGATCACGTCGGTCAACAGCCTCTCGGCAATACGGTGTTTACGCATTACACGTGTAGCAAGGTCACGGCCAGCCACAGAGAGTTCGATCGTCCGGTCGGGCATGACTGTCAAGAGCCCATCGCGTTCCATACGCGCCACCGTTTGCGACACCGTCGGGCCGGAGTGTTCCAGTCGCTCCGCGATGCGTGCACGCAGAGCTGGCACACCTTCTTCCTCAAGTTCGAGGATGGTGCGCAGATACATCTCAGTCGTGTCGATGAGGTTGCTCACGTCCTTAGTCTGACACCCCTGATGAGGTGTGACTATCCATGGCGTTCAGTAGAACGTGTCGCGTAAGTAGAAAAGCCGCTCACCACACCCCACGTGCGACCAGCACGACTCCAGGAACATCGGGTAGCGTCAACATCTTCGAGGCCAATACGTATGAACCCAGCCTCCAATCCGTTACCTCACTTCGAGGCAGCGGCCCCCTGCACACCCAAACGTCCCGAAAGGTGCCCTCGGTGGTCGATCGCAAAGCTCTCGTCGCTCGCCTATTCAAACTCGGCGTGACCTATGGACCGATCGCCTACGAAGGCGTGATGCGTAACCGCGGCGCCATCGAACATGTCGCCCGCAAATCTTTTACACGCAGCACCACTTACGAACACATGGCCTACGAGCACGCAGCAGGCCTGGTTAACGGCAGTGTTCTGCTCACCTTCGATGGCGACACCCGCGTATACGTGGTGTTCAGCGGTGATCGGCCCGTAGCTACCCACCCCGCGGTCCCCACCCCCATTGACCGCCTCCTGGAGAACTACGACATCACTCGACGACTCACTCCCGAACAATGGGTACGCGAAAACGCTGAAGCACAAGCTCTCAAATCAAGTGCCAGTGTGACTAGCCGCCTACGCGGGATTCCTCGGGCTATCACCCGTGGTTCTGCTGCCAGCCGCGCAACGATCCGCATCACCCCGCGTGTCTCTACATCTACGCCTGCGGAAAAAACACCGACCGAAAAAACAGGGACAGACAGTCCCTCCTCGCAGGACTGACCTAACTCACGCAATCTCACAAAAGCGGCGACAGCACCACTGCAGCCAACATCGCCACCAGAGCGACCCACACGATCACTTTGCGTACCCGGGGAGTCATCGACGCATCCTTTCCATGAGGGGAAACCCAAGACTAATCACCCCGGACCCTGACCGGTATGTCAGCGACAAGCAAAGGGGCCTGCGCCGCATCTTGATGCAAGCGCAAGGCCCCTTTGCTCATTGATCTATGTGTCACGCACCTACCAGCCAGTGACGGATTGGGTCCATCGTGAAGTAGATAAGGAACATCACAGTCACAACCCACATCAACGCGTGAATCTCCCGGAATTTGCCCTTGGCTACCTTGATCGCAACGAACGCAACAAACCCCGAACCGATACCAGCCGTGATCGAGTACGTAAACGGCATCATCACCATCGTCAAAAATGCGGGAATCGCGATCTCTAGGTCACGCCAGTCAATGCTGCTGACCTGCTGCATCATCAAGAAACCAACCACAACAAGAGCAGGTGTGGCCGCCTCGTAAGGAACAACCTCAACCAACGGGGTCAGGAACATAGCTACCAGGAACAAAACCCCGTCACCACCGAAGCCAGCCCAGTACGAGCTCCTTCCGCCACACCCGAGGTCGACTCGATAAATCCTGTATTCGAGCTTGTCCCTGCAGCACCACCAACAATCGCAGCGCTGGCATCAACCACAAGAATGCGGGAGGCGTTCACCGGCGTTCCTTCCTCATCAAGAAGGTCAGCCTCAGCGCCGATGGCAACCATCGTCCCCATCGTGTCGAAAAAGTCGGCCAGCACCAGCGTGAACACGAGAAGCAACGCCGTCAGTGCCCCCACCCGCTCTGCAGAACCGAGCAGGTTGAAGTGACCAAGCAGCCCAAGATCAGGGGTAACGATCGGTGAATTCGGCAAACGTGGAATGTTCAAGCCCCAACCGGTGGGGTTTACCAATTTGCCAGCAGCATCTTTCTGACCACCAATGTTGCACAACGCCTCAACAAGAATGGCCAGCCCTGTTGCACCAACAATTCCGTACAGAATCGCGCCCTTAACCTGACGAACCAGCATCGTCACGATGGCCAGCAACCCAACCACGAACACAAGGCTTGGCCATCCTGCTAAGAAACCACCCGGACCAAGCTGCACCGGCGTGCCCTCGGCCTCACGCACAATCCCAGCGTCATACAAACCAACAAAAGTGACGAAGAGGCCAATACCGACACTCAACGCCGTCTTCAACTGCGCCGGGATCGCGTGGAACACCGCTTGCCGGAACCCAGTCAGCACCAGCACAAGGATGACAATTCCTTCAATTACCACCAGCCCCATCGCATCGGCCCAGGTCATCCCCGGCATCCCCGCAATCGAAAACGCCACAAACGCGTTCAGGCTCAAGCCGGCAGCAATAGCGAACGGGAAGTTAGCGATCACTCCCATCGCGATAGTCATTACACCAGCCACCAACGCGGTGGCTGCAGCGATTTTTGCCAGGTCAGGGTTTGCTCCCCCACCCAAAAACTGTCCCGTTCCATCAGGAACCAGGCCAAGAATCAACGGGTTGAGAACCACGATGTAGGCCATCGTGAAGAACGTCGCAAGACCACCGCGCACCTCGCGGCCAACAGTCGATCCACGCTCAGAAATATGGAAAAACGATCGATCACGCCACGGCTCTCAACGGACGCAGCAGAAGCAGGGGCATCAGGCATGAAGGAAACCTTAACGTTACCTGTGACCTACCACTCACCACGCCTGAGAATGACCAGAGCACCGCCCTATTAGCCAACGAATCTCGCCGAATTAACCAGGCGCAGCCACGCCCGCAACCCTGCTGGTAAATTACACCGCCTCGATAGCTAAATCGTCGACAACCGGCTCAGAAGCCAATGCCGCCTGAGTAGGCGCAGCATCGGTCTCACTGTGCGCACCACAGCCATGATCCAAGCTCACCACTCGACCATCCGAAGGCGACCACGGCGAAGCACACACACCAAACACACTGCGCAGCGCACCCGTCACTGGCAAGAAGAAACCACACGTACTGCACGGAGCCTTCGCAGCTCGAGCCATCTCAGAACGCGGCCCGCACTCTCCCTCGTACCATCGAGTCGCAGCAGCCTCACGACCCTCCGCAGACAACACCCGCGGACGCCCAAGACCCAACTCCCACAAAGCAACCCGATCAACATCCTCATCACCAGTTGCCTCAAACCCCGGCTGCACCAGAGCATCATCTTCCCGGTAGGGCAACACATCACCAGGGCGCAAATCCCCCGGCTGCAACCGATCCGCATACGGCACCCACTCTTTAGACAGCACCGCATCGGCCCCCGGCACCAAACCGACCTCACACACCGTCACCTTGCGAGAACGCGGCGCACGCCCCAACGTCACCGACCAACGCCACCCCCGGTAAGCCTTCGCCATGCACTCAAACTTGTGCGTCACCAACCGGTCAGCTTCAGTCACTGACTCCACCAAATCACCCACCGTGCCCGGCTCGGCCAACTCAGCAGCAACCCCCCGCGCAACCTCAACCGCACGCGGTGAACTCAACGTGGTGTCCTTCTTAACAGCGGGCATCACACACCTCCACAAAGATCGCCGCAGCACACACAAACACCGCCAAGCCGAAACCCCCGGCCTTGGGAACTGTGCATAGCCTCGACCTCACATCCGAAACGTCATCTGTGCCGAGCCGACCGGCGCAATCACACCTGGCAGAACCCGTATCCCACACGGATCACCACTACAGGGGTGCAGCCTGACACCAGCCCGTCATCAAACCAGCGTAGCTGGTGCCATCGCCCAACGCCCCACCCCAGCCCAACAACACCATCCAAGAACCCAACCCCCACCTCAGCGAGGACTACCATGGAAAACATGGCCGCACGCCCATCGAGCCGAAAAATTCGCTCACTCGCTGAGGATCTACGCGCCCGCAGCGACGACGCCCTCATCACCCTCCTGCAACAACGCCCCGACCTCGCCCGACCAACCATCCCCGACCTACGCACCCTCGCCGCCCGAGCCACCTCCACCCCCAGCGCCGCTCGCGCCTTGGACAACCTCGCCCCCGCGAACTCCACGTCCTGCAAGCCCTAGCCATCAGCAACGGCAACGTCCCCCAGGCTGCAACACTGCTCAACATCACCCCCCACCGCACTACGCCGTAGCGCCGAAACCCTGCGCGACCTCGCCCTGCTCTGGAAAGAAAAAACCACCTACCACGTACCTGCAGGCGTCACCACCGCCCTAGGGCCCTACATCGCCGGACTCGCACCAGCAGACGAAAACACCCCCCAGCCCGACGAAATCGCTGACCACCTCAACACACTCACCCCCCACCAACGCACCATCCTCGACACCCTCACCTGGGGACCCCCCATCGGCGACATCCCGACCACAGGACGCATCACCGACATCGCCGAACACCTCACTACCCTCGGACTCCTGCAACGCCCAACCCCCACCCGCATCATCCTGCCCCGCACCGTCGCACTCGCCCTACGCAACGGCAACCTCCTACCCCCAAACACCCTCGACCCCACACCCCCAACCACCACCCCCCTACCCCCACACACACCCGAAGCAACCCTGGCAGCCATCACCACCTGCCTCGAACGCATCGACGAACTCGGCCACATCCTCGCAACCACCCCACCCCGGATGCTCCGCAACGGCTCCCTAGGTGTGCGCGACCTACGCCGCATCGCCGCCGAACTCGACACCGACACCAACACCACCACCCTCTACCTCGAAATCGCCTACGGCGCTGGACTCATCGGCACCTTCGACCCACCAGCCCGCCACGCTGACACCGACACCTACTACGCCCCCACCCTCACCTATGACGCATGGCGCCACACCAGCGCCGCCACCCGATGGGCCCGCCTGGCCCTAGCCTGGTTCGACACCGACCGCACCACCACCGCCACCACCCCCCTGGGCCCAGAAAACACTTCCACCACCTACCGCACCACCCGCCACAGCGTCCTACACGCTCTGGCCTGCCTACCCACCGGACACGGCACCACCCCCACCTCACTAGCCACTTCGCTGACCCCCCAGCACCCCCGCCGCGACCCCAACATCCTCACCGAGGCAACCCACGTCACCCTCCACGAAGGCACCCACCTAGGCATCATCACCAACGGTGCGCTCACCCCCACCGGACACGCACTCTGGATCGCCTGGAACAACGGCCTGAGCACCACCGACCTCATCGACCCAGACACCCCACTCAGCACCGACAGCGACCCACACAGCACAGCCCTGCATGCCCTTGCAACCCTCGACACTCACCTGCCACCACCGGCAAAAGACATCCTCTTTCAAAGCGACCTAACCGCAGTCGTCCCCGGCCGTCTCGAAGGCCACACCGCCGACTTACTCCGCCTCATCGCTGACCTCGAATCCCGTGGAGGAGCAAGCGTTTTCCGATTCACCCCCGAAAGCATCCGCCGCTACCTCGACACCGCAGCCTCCGCCGACGACCTCATTACCACCCTCAAACGCCACTGCCCCACCGGTATCCCCCAACCTCTCGAATACCTCATTCGCGACGTCGCCCGCCGCCACGGCCGTGTCCGCGTCGGCGAAACCAGCACCTACCTGACCAGCGACGACACTACCTGCCTTGACGCCATCGAACACGACCCCCGCCTAACACACCTCGCTCTACGCCGACTAGCACCCACCGTTGTTATCACCCACTACGACCGCAACACCACCCTGACCGCCCTACGCAAAGCCGGACACAGCCCACTAGCCGAATCCCTCAGCGGCAACCACACCCCCCACAGCCTCAACGCAACCCGCGCCACCGACCAGCACACCCCCACCCCCATCCTCACCGCCCCACCACCGGTAAGTCACGACGATGCCGCTCACCTCATCCAGGCCATGCGTGCAGGAGACGCCGCACTCACCAACAACGACGACCCCGCCATCGAAGCCAGCGACCCCACCATCACCCTGGACACCCTCCGCGAAGCAATCACTGCACGCCACAACGTGTGGATTTCCCTGGCAGGGCCCGACGGATCCACCACCAGACTCCTCCTACGCCCCACCTTTATCGAAGCCGGACGCGTACACGGCATCGTCGAAGGAACCGACGCTGTACGCACCTTCTCCATCCACCGACTCATCGGCGCTACCCCTGCCCCCACCAGCCCCTAAACAGCGGCGATGGCCGCCCTCACCCGAACTGGGCGAAGACGGCCATCACCGGCAACAGCTCACCAAATACGCACCCGTTCACTGGGCGCGAGCCACAATCCATCACCTGGCGCGACCTCGAACGCTTCATGGAACTCTGTCAAGTTACGCACAATGTTGGCCCGCAAATCTACCGGTGAGTGCGGATCAATCTTCAACAAACGACGCGCCTCCTGCGGACGAGACTTACCCCGCCAAGCCTGCGCCCAGCCCACGAAGAATCGCTGCTGGCCAGTCAAACCGTCCAGCAAAGCTGGCTCCGCTCCATCCAAAGAAATCAAATACGCCAGGTAAGAAATCGTCACTCCACCAAGATCTCCAATATTCTCACCAACCGTCAGAGCACCATTAACTTTCTCTTCGGGAAGATCACGCGTCCTCAAACCCTCATACTGCGCAATCAATGCCGTTGCGCGCTCATCAAAACGCTCACGGTCTTCTTCGGTCCACCAATCTTCTAAATTGCCTCGACCATCATATTTTGACCCTTGATCATCAAATCCATGTCCAATTTCATGACCAATAACCGAACCAATAGCGCCATAATTCACTGCATCATCTGCTTCAGGGTCAAAGAAAGGCGGCTGCAAAATAGCTGCCGGGAAAACAATCTCATTCATTCCCGGGTTGTAATACGCATTCACCGTCTGTGGAGTCATGAACCACTCACCGCGATCCACTGGGCCACCAAGTTTGCGCCATTCACGATCCGTTTCAAACGCCATAGCGCGGCGCACGTTTCCAATCAGGTCATCAGCCTCTACTCGCAACCCTGAGTAATCACGCCACGAATCCGGATAACCGATTTTCGGAGTAAACAACGAAAGCTTCTCCAAAGCTCGCGCTTTGGTTGCTTCACTCATCCAATCCAAATCCGAAATATCACGCCGATACGCCTCAATTAGATTCGACACTAGTTCCTGAACACGCGCCTTCGATTCAGGCTTGAACCGCTCGGCAACATACAAACGTCCCGCGGCTTCACCAATCAACCCATCCACCAAGGCGACACCACGGCGCCACCGATCCCGCTGCACCGTCGTACCAGTCAACACCCGACCATAGAAGTCAAAATGTTCCTGATCGAAAGCGCCCGGCAAATAGGAAGACCACGAACGCAACACCAACCACACTGCCCACCGCTTCCACTCAAGCAGTTCAGCTGACTGAACCAACTCAGACAACCCCTGCACATACGAGGGCATCGCCACCACGAATTCAGCTGGCCCGCCCTCAGGTGCGCCAGCACCATCAAGCCACGCACGCCACGGAACCGCTGGCGCCAACTCCATCAGCCCATCAAAAGAAACCTTGTTATAAGTGGCAACAGCATCCCGCGCTGCCACCCGGTCCCAGTGATACGAAGCCAGCACTGTTTCGTGCGCCATCACAGCACGCGCAATCTCATCTGCAGCACCTAACGGAGCCACCAGCTCAGGAGCATGCTCCGCCAGCAAAGCAAACGTGCGCTCAATATGTTTCACGTACTGTTCACGCACCTCAGCGTGATCCTCATCCCGGTAGTAGGCCTCGTCCGGAAGCCCCAACCCTGACTGATACATATTCGTCACATACGAGTCAGAAGATCGCCGATCGGTGTCAACAAACACCGCCACCGCCCCAGCCACACCTTCACGCTGCAAAGCTCCCAGACGCCCCCACAACTGCTGAGCATCAGCAGCCTCAATAACCCCCAACACAACATCAACCAGCGGTGAAACCCCCGCCGCCTCTACCTGCTCAACATCCATGAAAGACGCATACAGCGCCCCCACCTGAGAACGAACGCTGGCCAGCTCATCACCCCGGCCCCCTTCGGCCGCAACCTCAGCGGCCCGGTCAACAATCTCGCGCATGTGCTCCTGCGCGGTATCGCGCAACACATCAAACGTCCCAAACCGACCACGGTCAGCAGGAATCTCTGTGCGCGCAGCCCACCCACCATTAACGAACCCAAACAGATCATCTTGAGGACGGACGCTGCGGTCAAAAGCATCCACATCCACACCCGAGTGCAACTGATCAATAGACATGCGTTTATCTCCTCATCGGCGGTGCCTCGACCGCACACTCTTTGGTCGCGCGGCCTTCGGAACCTCTCAGAGGTTCACAGACCGCCCAATCCGGCCCTTACCGCTTTCTCACCGTACTGAAACGCCGAAGCTAACAGGGCCTTTGTGAACACATACGTTCAACACTCCCCATAGATTCCTCACCCCACGCACCTTGCGGGAAGCAAAACACCGCCACCAACGTTGTCACTACCACCATGACAAACGGCGCACTTATCGTTCAGAGCGACAAGACACTCCTCCTAGAGGTCAACCACCCCGACGCAGTCGCGGCACGAGCCGCGATCGCGCCATTCGCCGAACTCGAACGCTCTCCCGAACATATCCACACCTACCGCATCACGCCCTTAGGGCTGTGGAATGCCCGCTCAGCCGGATACGACGCCGAAACCGTTGTACATGCTCTCGTCGAGCACTCCCGTTACCCCGTGCCTCACTCGCTCCTAGTCGATATTGCCGACACCATGGACAGATACGGGCGCCTTCGTCTCATCAAAGACAGCGAGCGCCTCGTCCTTGAAGCCACCGACCTGGCTGTATTTACAGAAGTAACCCGGCACAAAAAATCGCCCCCCTCCTCGGCGAGCGCCTCGACGACAAACACGTCATCGTCCACAACAGCGAACGAGGGCACCTCAAACAAGAACTTCTCAAAGTCGGGTGGCCCGCCGAAGACCGAGCCGGATACGTCGATGGAAAATCCCACCCCATCGACCTATCTGATACTGACTGGCAACTACGCCCCTACCAACAACACGCCGTCGACAGCTTCATGGCCAGTGGATCAGGAGTAGTCGTTCTTCCTTGCGGGGCAGGCAAAACCCTTGTTGGTGCTGGCGCTATGGCTGCCGCAAGCACCATTACTCTCATCCTTGTCACTAATACCGTCGCTGCCCGCCAATGGCGCAACGAGCTGCTACGCCGCACCACCCTGACCGAGGACGAAATCGGTGAGTACTCCGGCACAGTCAAAGAAATCCGTCCGGTAACCATCGCCACCTACCAAGTCCTCACGCACAAACGAAAAGGCACCTACACCCACCTGGATCTGCTCAACGCCCGCGACTGGGGACTCATCATTTACGACGAAGTCCATCTCTTACCTGCCCCCATCTTCCGGATGACCGCTGATCTGCAAGCACGACGCCGGATGGGCCTGACCGCAACGCTTGTACGCGAAGACGGACGCGAATCAGATGTGTTCAGCCTCATCGGCCCCAAACGTTTTGACGCCCCATGGAAAGACATTGAATCCCAGGGCTACATCGCCCCTGCCCACTGCACCGAGGTACGCGTGTCACTGCCTGACAGCGACCGGGTCACCTATGCCACCACCGACCCTCAGAAGCGCTACCGTTTCGCTTCCTGCCACAGCGTCAAAGACACCGTTGTGGCAAAACTGCTTATCAAGCGCCCCGAAGAGCCCACCCTTGTCATCGGCCAATACCTCGAACAGCTCGAAACACTCGCAGCCGAACTCAACGCTCCGCTGATCACCGGACAAACACCCGTCAAACAACGTGAAAAACTTTTTCACCAATTCCGCACTGGCGAATTAAACCTGCTCGTTGTAAGCAAAGTGGCCAACTTCTCCGTCGACCTTCCTGAAGCCAGTATTGCTATCCAAGTCAGCGGCACTTTTGGCTCTAGACAAGAAGAAGCCCAACGCTTAGGCCGCCTAACCCGGCCGAAAAACGATGGCCGCAGCGCGCGCTTCTACACCATCGTTGCCCGCGACACTATCGACGCCGAATTCGCAGCTCACCGGCAAAGGTTCCTCGCCGAACAAGGGTATGCATACGCAATCATCGATGCTGACGACCTTGAGACAGAAAACGGCGCCACGCACTAAAAACCATCACTACACTTGCAGGAGAATCCTTTTAAGCGAGGCTGCAATTTCGGCAGCGCCCCGGAGAGACGCTCTCGTGCACAACCCGAGCAGTACCCGTAGGCGAACAAGCTGGCACAGTTATTCCGAGGGCATTAGCCACGGTTCTGGTGCCCCTGACCGTAGATAGCAGCATCTACGCACCCACATGCGCAGGAGGGGCAATGAACAATCAGCCGACCACCACACCACCATCGCAGCGCCACAAAAGCGGCAAGTCACGACGACCCTCAGTAGCCCGCATGGCTGCAGCGATCCTGGTAGCAACCCCCGTTGCTCTCACTCCCTGGTCGGCAGCCCAAAATGCGCACGCCGCCACCAAAGACCCCACAGTCAAAAAATCTGTTGCCAGTGTCTTGGCTGCGCGCAAGAAACCCACTCCACGCACCGGAGCGCAAAAACCCCTTCCAGCCCTGACTAAAGCACAGTACCTAGCGCAAAAACCCGCCTGGTCTTCCAAAACATGCTCCACCGCAGCACGGGTAGCCGCAGACACTGGCAACAGCCCCTACCCCATCGAATGCGCTCGAATCAGCACCCCCTTGGACTGGCAAGACTTCTCTAAAGGCTCCATCAACCTCAACATCACTCGCCTCAAACACAGCGGCAAAGCCCGCAGCGCCCGCCCACTATTCGTCAACCCTGGCGGCCCCGGCTCCCCCGCAGGCGAATTCGTTTCAGCCATCGCTGACTCAAAAGAATCCCTGCGCACCACCCACGACATCATCGGCGTAGACCCCCGCGGCACCGGACTATCCAGCCCCGTTGAATGCCCCCTGCCCGACTTCACCCCCAAAGACCAGCGCGACACCAGCAAAGCCGTCCGCGAGCGTATGTGGCAAAGCTACAAGCAGTGGACGCAATCGTGTACAAGCAAGCACCCCAAAGTGCTCCCCCACATCACCACTGCTAACACCGTCGCTGACATGGATCTGGTCCGGCAGGTCCTCGGTTTCAAAACCATCGACTTTTTCGGCACTTCCGGTGGTTCTTGGATGGGCGCTTGGATGGCCAAGCTCTACCCGCACAGCACTGGACGCGTACTCACCGACGCTAACGCTAAGTTCACCGGCGACTGGCGTTCCTCTTTCGCGCTGATGCCTCAAGGCTTCCAGCGCCGCTGGGACAAACAGGCTCTTCCGTGGATCGCTCGGCACAATAAAGACTTCGGCCTAGGAACTACTGCCAGCGAAGTCCGCAACAACTACGAGAAAATCCGCAGTGAAGTGGCTAAAGGACGCGTCCGCGACCTTACTCCTGCCAGCTTCGATGCCACTCTCATGCAGATGCTTTACAGCGACGAATCGCTCTCCTCCATCGGAGCCACGCTCAAACAGCTCAATGTCAGTCTGCGCGGCAGCAAAGGCACAGTGAAGATGCCCTCCGGGCAAACCTTTGAACCCGAGGACAACGAAAGCCTGCTTTCCACCCAGACCGTCCGCACGGCCATTGTCTGCAACGACACTAACTTCGACCGGCGCCGCGAATCTCTCGAAAAGGAATACCTCAACGCGCAGAAGAAATACCCACTGCAAGGCTCCATGCTCAGCGTCATCGCCGCCCCGTGCGCTTACTGGCCATGGGCTCCCAAGAAGGTTCCCACCATCAATGGTTCAGGCTCGGCCAACATCCTCATGATCCAAGGTGAGGTTGACCCGGCTACTCCCGTGGAAGGCGCCCGAGCAGCACACGCTGCACACTCCGCCACCCGCATGATCACCATCGATAACGACGGAAACCACGGGGCATTCACCTCTGCACCTGACAACAAGTGCGTGAACAACATCGCTCTTGCCTGGCTGCAGCGAGGAATCTGGCCGCGTCAAGACGTCACGTGTAAAGGCGCCCCCTTGCCCATGGAAAACAAAATATTTGAGGTCGCTACTCCCTGATCCTCGGGTGCCTCGAGGCACAAATCCAGGCAAAATCCAGGCAAAACACGCATTCTGGAACAGTGACCGAAGATGTGACCGCCGAAGCCCGCCTACTCGTTGTCGAGGACGAACCCAGCATTCGTGAATTGCTAGCGACCTCACTCAAGTTCGCGGGCTTCGAGGTATTCACCGCCGCCGATGGTAACGAAGCAATCGAAGTTGCCGAACGTGAACAGCCCGATCTTGTCGTTCTTGACGTCATGCTTCCTGACATGGACGGCTTCGCTGTAACTTCCAAACTGCGAGACCGTGGCCGCGAAATGCCGATCGTTTTCGTCACCGCCATGGACAGCGTCGAAGACAAAGTTAAAGGCCTGACCGTCGGCGGCGACGACTACGTCACCAAACCTTTCAGCCTTGAAGAAGTTGTGGCCCGCATCCGCGCTGTGCTGCGCCGAACCCGCGGCGAAATCAGTGACGACTCCGTTCTACGCTTCCATGACCTCGAACTCAACGAAGACTCACACGAAGTACGTCGCGGAACCCGCGTCGTAGACGTCTCACCCACCGAGTTCAAACTGCTCCGTTACCTCCTCATGAACCCCAACCGCGTTCTGTCCAAACAGCAAATCCTTGACCACGTTTGGGACTACGACTTCCGCGGGGAAGCAGGGATCGTCGAGTCATACATTTCCTATCTGCGCCGCAAAATCGACACGGAGGAACCGCACCTGATCCACACACGCCGCGGCGTTGGATACGTGCTGCGATTGCCTCCCGAATCAGCATGATCGGGGTGCCACGCCCGCGCATCTCATCCGCGGCCGTGGGCCGGGTGACCGGCCGACTTCACGAAAAGTCGCTCACCTGGCGGCTCCTCGCCGTCCTCGTCGTACTCCTCGTCGTGGCACTCACTCTCACAAGCCTGGCGACCAGCGCAATCATGCGCCGCTATCTCGTAGACCGCACCGTCGAGGAGCTCCGCACGGCAGCCGCACCCGTGGCTGAACGCGTGCTCCCCCAATACATGAATCGCAAAAACGACATTGACGTACCTAGCACCTACGTCGTGTCGTTTATGAACACGGCGGGACGTCCTGTAGCGACCCTGGTCCCTTCCGGCATTGACGCTGAATCCGTCCCCGACATGCCCCGCCTGACCACCCGCGACGCCCGCGTCAGCTCCGCCGAACCGTTCATCCTTTCCTCGCCCAACGCATCCAGCCCTGCCTGGATCGTCGTTGCTGGACAAATGAGCAACGCCTCAGGCACCTACGCGGTGGCTACCTCCCTGGCCGGTGTGGAACAAGCCATCAACAAAACCATCGCAGCATCCTTTACCGTCAGCATGCTGCTCGTTTTAGGCTGCGTTTTCATCGGCTGGATAGGGTTCCGGCGCGCTTTCCGGCCGCTACGCACCATCGAAGACACCGCCGCCGCAATCGCGGCAGGCGATCTATCACGCCGCGTCCCTGAAACACGCGCACACGACGAAGTACAAAGCCTTTCCCGCTCCATCAACGCGATGCTCGCTCAAATCGAGGAGTCCTTCCGTATCCGCGAAGCTGGCGAACAGCGCATGCGACGTTTCGTCACCGACGCATCTCACGAACTGCGCACTCCCCTTGCAACAGTCCGCGGCTACGCAGAGCTTTATCGCCAAGGCGCTGCCTCTTCTCCTGAGCAAACAGCAGCCGCCATGAGCCGCATCGAAAATGAAGCCACACGTATGGCCGGACTCGTCGACGATCTGCTCACCCTCGCCAGACTCGACAACGCCCGCCCCATGAACATGAGCGTCGTTGACCTCACCGTTCTGTCTGCTGACGCCGTACAAGATGCCCGAGCACGCGACCGCGAACGCGAAATCCGTCTCCTGTCCATCGATGACGGTGACATCGTGCCCACCGAAGTTGTTGGAGATGAAGCACGCCTGCGCCAGGTTGTCACCAACCTCGTCGCTAACGCCCTTTCCCACACTCCTGCAGGAAGCCCCATCGAAGTAGCCGTTGGAATACATCAACAACGAGCTCGCGTTGAAGTACGCGACCACGGACCAGGCATCGAACCCGAAGTCGCCAGCAAAGTTTTTGAACGCTTCTACCGCAATGACCCTGCCCGAGGCCGTAAACCCAGCGGCGGATACGGCCTCGGACTGGCTATCGTCGCCGGACTCATTGAAGCCCATGGAGGACGCGTCGGTGTAGCACCAACCCCTGGTGGAGGAGCTACTTTCGTCTTTGAGCTTCCTACTGCAGCTAATAGCAACACAAAGGCAGAGCCCCCAGCCTCACAAACTGAAACACCTGCCACACGGGCTCGACGCCCTGTACGTCGACTCCTCACACCACGACGCCACAACACTGGAGGAACGGATGGCTAACGAACCCACCAACGCCCCCGGTCAGGAAGGGCCCAGTACCGGGCCAAACCAGGCTCCGGGAACCACGTGGCACGGCTCCGACGCCTCGTCAGCGCCGTGGAAAATGGGCGCAACCAAAAACTGGGACGCACCCGGCGCTGACCCAAACCAAAGCGACGACACAGCAGAGAAAAAAGATGACGCCGCCACCAACCGAGCTAAAAAGCGCCGCGCAACCCTCTTCATCAGTATCGGCGCCGTGGTGCTCGTCGCCGCCTTGGCAGGACTAGCCCCCACTTACCTCAGCGGACGCAATACCGCCGACAACACCAAAAACCCTCCTGCTCAAAGCGATCAATTCCATGCCCAACCCGGACCGATCCAGCAAGCTTCCGGCTCTGCACCCGACTGGACCGCAACCGCCGAAGCCGTCGCCCCCAGTGTCGTTTCCATCACCGTCAACGCGTATCAAGGAAACGCTCAAGGCTCAGGAGTGATCCTGGACAAAGAGGGCCACGTGGTCACCAACCACCACGTCGTGGCTGACGCCGTCAACGGACGCGGACAGATTTTCATCACCCTCAACGACAAACGCACTCACAAAGCAACCGTCGTCGGCTCGGACCCCAGCACCGACCTAGCAACCCTCAAAATGGTCGACGTCCCCTCCGACGTACGCCCCATCACCCTCGGAGATTCTGACCAACTCAAAGTCGGTGTGCCAGTCATGGCCGTCGGTAACCCACTAGGTCTGTCCGGCACCGTCACCGAAGGCATCATCAGTGCCCTGGATCGCCCACTCATTACCAGCGGCAAACCTAACTACGCTGAGGCCACTATCTCTGAAGACGTCATCACCAACGCCATTCAGACATCTGCAGCCATCAACCCTGGTAACTCCGGAGGCGCACTCGTCAACGCATCCGGCCAGCTCATCGGCATTAACTCTTCTATCGCTCAAACTCAACAAGGTGGCGGAAACATCGGCATCGGCTTCGCCATCCCGGTTAATGCCATGAAAAACATCGCTTCCCAACTCATCAAAAACGGCCACGTTCAGCACGCCTTCGTAGGAATCAGCAGCCAGACCGGAAACGTCCCCGAAGGAGAAGCTCAGCGCGCCGCGGCTCTTGTTGCTGAAGTCACACCTAATAGCCCTGCAGCCGAAGCTGGCATCCGCCGCGGCGACGCTATCGTCGCACTCAACAACGACCCGATTGACGGCAAAGAAGCTCTCGTCGCACAAGTGCGCGACCACCGAGCAGGCGAACAAGTAACCCTGACCATCGTGCGCGGAAAACAACGCCAAGACGTTCAGGTCACTCTCGGTAGCCGCCCGCAAGACACAGAGGACAACGGGTAAGACACCTCACATTTAAAGGCCGGAAGCCCTAAAACGCGGGCTTCCGGCCTTTTCTATGCCTTAGCAGCCACCCACCCGCGGGTAGGGTTCGATCCGTCGCAAAGACACAACCAGCAACACCAAGGACACTCACCACACCACTAGCTCTTTTCACACAGAAAGTCCCCTTCCCGATGACCTCCCCATCCGCTTCACCCACGAGCGCCATCTCTAACCGGTGGATCATTCTCGCCGGTGGCATTCTCGTTCAGCTTGCTCTCGGAGCTATCTACGCCTGGAGCACATTCGGTAAAGCTCTTCAAGCTGGGCCATCTGCTATGCACCTGTCTGCAGTGCAGGCAGCGCTTCCTTTCGAGTTGGCGCTCGGAATGATCTTCATCGGCACCTTCGTTGGCGGGCGCATCCAAGACGCCCGCGGCCCCCGCATCGTCGCTGTGGTGGGCGTTGTTCTCTACGCCATTGGGATCATCATCAGCTCATTCGCGACCACCCCCGGTGACCTATGGCTCCTTCTGATCGGATACGGTCTCATTTCTGGGCTTGGCCTGGGCATGGCATATATCGTCCCTATCGCTCTACTGCAGAAATGGTTCCCTGATAAGGCCGGTCTTATCACTGGTTTAGCTGTTGCTGGGTTCGGTTTTGGTGCTGTTATCACCTCACCGGTGGCGCAAATGCTCATCGAGAGTGATCCGGTTCATCCCACAGCGCCTTTCCTACCGCTGGGGATTGCTTATCTGATTTTTGGTGTCTTGGGGTCGCTAACTTTCGTTAACCCTCCCAGCGGATGGCGTCCTGCTGGAATGCCTGCTCCAAGTAACGAAACCACGAACTCCACTGCACGTGATTTCACCGTTAAAGAGGCGCTCTCTACACCCCAGTGGTATCTACTGACACTTATCTTGACTTTGTCGACCACTGCAGGAATCACGTTGGTTTCAGGTGCGGCCGCAGCAGCAGCAAACATTGCCGGTTACAGTGCCGCCGCAGCAGCAGCCCTGGTTGGAATCATGGGGCTTTTCAATGGGGCTGGCCGCATTCTTTGGGCTGCGCTGTCAGACCGTGTGGGCAAGATGAACGCTTTTGTCGGCATTCTCGCGCTGCAGGGAATTTGTTTGATTCTGATGCCTCACCTGGGCACTTCAGCAGCTGCTTTCGCCGTGTTGGCTGCCATTATCTACACCTGCTACGGCGGTGGTTTCGGAGCTATGCCCTCTACTGCAGGTAAGTTCTTCGGCCTCACGCACAGCGGCAGTATTTACGGGCTCATGCTTGTCGCGTGGTCTTTGGGCGGAGTCGGTGGCCCGTTGCTTTCTTCGGCACTCATCGGTGGTGACGCGGAGAAAAACTACATGCTCGGCTACACCGTCATCGGTGTGATCGCTCTTGTCGGTGCGGTGATTCCTTTCCTCACCAAGCCACCGAAAGTGCATGCGAACAGCACCTTTTAATGTGTCCGTGACATGGCTGGGGCCCATACCTACAAGGTATGGGCCCCAGCCATGTCACTTGGGTCTAGCGCGGGGCTAAGACCTCACGACACGATTGGGTTGGTGGGATCAGAAGCCCATGCCGCCCATGCCATCCATGTCAGGCGCGCCAGCGGCCGGGGCTGCCTTCTCCGGCTTGTCGGCCACGACTGCCTCTGTGGTGAGGAAGAGCGCAGCGATGGATGCTGCGTTCGACAGTGCGGAACGGGTGACCTTGGCCGGGTCGATGATGCCCTCAGCAAGCAGGTCAACGTACTCACCGGAAGCGGCATTCAAGCCCTGGCCTGCAGGAAGGTTGCGCACCTTCTCCACAACAACGCCGCCTTCAAGGCCAGCGTTGACAGCGATCTGCTTCAAGGGAGCCTCGGCAGCAACACGGACGATGTTCGCACCCGTGGCTTCATCGCCTTCCAAAGAAAGCTTGCCGAACGCGGCGTCGGTGGCCTGCAGGAGCGCCACGCCACCACCAGCGACGATACCTTCTTCGACAGCAGCCTTGGCGTTACGCACAGCGTCTTCGATGCGGTGCTTGCGTTCCTTGAGCTCAACCTCGGTAGCGGCACCAGCCTTGATGACAGCCACGCCACCGGCGAGCTTGGCAAGACGCTCCTGCAGCTTCTCGCGGTCGTAGTCAGAGTCGGAGTTCTCGATCTCAGCGCGGATCTGCTTCACGCGGCCAGCGATCTGGTCTGCGTCGCCGCCACCTTCAACGATGGTGGTTTCGTCTTTGGTGATGACGACCTTGCGCGCACGGCCAAGCTGGTCAAGCTCGGTGTTTTCGAGCTTGAGGCCAACCTCTTCGGAGATGACCTGACCGCCGGTGAGAATGGCGATGTCGGAGAGCATGGCCTTACGGCGGTCCCCGAAGCCGGGAGCCTTGACTGCCACGACGTTGATGATGCCGCGGATCTTGTTCAGCACCAGGGTGGCGAGTGCTTCACCCTCGACGTCTTCAGCGACGATGAGCAGCGGCTTGCCTGCGCCCTTGGCCTTCTCCAGAACCGGGATGAGGTCCTTGATGGAGCCGATCTTGCTGTTGACGATGAGCACGTAAGCGTCCTCTAGGACAGCCTCCATGCGCTCGGTGTCTGTGACGAAGTAGGCGGAGATGTAACCCTTGTCGAAGCGCATACCCTCGGTGAGCTCGAGCTCGAGCCCGAAGGTGTTGGACTCCTCAACAGTGATGACGCCTTCTTTGCCGACCTTGTCCATGGCTTCGGCGATCATCTCACCGATCTGGGCGTCAGCTGCGGAGATGGACGCGGTAGCAGCGATCTGCTCCTTGGTCTCGATCTCCTTGGCCATCGCGAGCAGTTCCTCGGAGACAGCGGCCGTGGCCTTCTCGATACCGCGCTTGAGGGCCATTGGGTTGGCGCCAGCAGCGACGTTGCGCAGGCCTTCCTTCACGAGAGCCTGAGCGAGGACAGTAGCGGTCGTGGTGCCGTCACCAGCAACGTCGTCGGTCTTCTTGGCGACCTCTTTGACGAGCTCTGCACCAATCTTCTCGTACGGGTCTTCGAGTTCGATCTCCTTAGCGATGGATACACCATCGTTAGTGATCGTGGGGGCACCCCACTTCTTCTCGAGGACAACGTTGCGGCCCTTAGGTCCGAGAGTGACCTTGACTGCGTCAGCGAGCTGGTTCATGCCCCGCTCGAGTCCGCGGCGCGCTTCTTCGTCGTAGGAAATGATCTTGGCCATGTTCGGTGGTTCCTCCCACACGAGCGGTTCTGAGTGGACCGGGCGGCGCCCGCGACGGACGACTCTTACCTTCTCTGACGCCGTTTCGTAAGAGAAGGGCCTGAGCCTCACCGAGCCGGTCCTTCGTTCATTCCCCTCTGCACCGTCGGGCGACTCTGGGAGCCACCGCTGTGCGGAGCTCTTATCACTCGGACGATGAGAGTGCTAACTCCATGATTAGCACTCGACCCCTGCGAGTGCAAACGGTGAACGTCGATAAAAAACGCGCCGCCAGCCTTAACTAGCGACTCCACCGCCGCTCATCCCTCACCCCAACACCAAGCGCACACCCAGCCCAATCATGAGCACACCGATAGCAACGTCAATCATCTGCCACAAGCGCCGATTATGGGCATAGCGCCCCAGCATCTGAGCCCCGTAGCCCAACACAGCAAACCAAAAAACGCTCGCCACAATCGCACCTACCCCGAACAGCCACTTACCCTCGGCCCCATGGGCGTTAGCAATAGAGCCCAACATGAGAATGTCCAAGTACGCGTGCGGGTTGAGCCAGCAGATAGCCATCGTGGTCCACACCATTGCCATCGCCCCCCGAGCGCCCTCATTAGCAGCAACCAAGCCACTAGAAGCACGCGCTGCCAACAGAGAACGCACACCGAACGCCACCAAATATGCGGCCCCCAGCCAGGTAACCACCGTCACCAACCCCGGGGTACTGCTCACCAAAGCACCAACCCCAGCCACTCCCGCAGCAATAAGCAGCGAGTCAGACACCATGCAAATAACCGTCACAAGCGTGACGTGACGACGCGTCAGTCCAGTACGCAACAAGAAAGCGTTCTGGGCTCCGATAGGCAAGATGAGAGCAAGGCCAGTGAAGAAACCAGTAAGAGCAAGCGGCATGAACCCAAGGTATGCAGCAGGTGAGATAAAGAAAAACAAGTTTTTCTTCAGAAACTTTAGAGTTACTTCATGAGGCTCGACCTGGACCGACTCAACACACTCATCGCCATCCTCGAAGAAGGCGCATTTGACGCCGCCGCACACACACTCGGCATCACCCCCTCAGCTGTCAGCCAGCGCATCCGAGCCCTGGAATCCGACGTCGGCCACATCCTCATCATCCGATCCACCCCATGCACCGCCACCCCCGCCGGGCACGTACTCGTCCGCCTCGCCCGCCAAATGCGCCTGCTCGAAGCCGAAGCACTCGCCACACTCCACGAAGACACCGGCAAACCCACCGAACTATCACTAGCCGTCAACGCCGACTCCCTCGCCACCTGGCTCATCCCAGCCATGCACGACATCGTCCACCTGGACATACTTCTGCACCTAACCATCGCCAACGAAGAAGTGACCTCCGAACTCCTACGCACCGGCGATGCCCTCGGCGCAGTCACCAGCGACCCCACCCCCGTCCAAGGCTGCTCTACCACCCCCCTAGGAGCCATGCGCTACATCCCCGTAGCCACCCCAACCATCGTTGAACGCCACACCACACGAAACGGCTTCGACTGGAACTCAGCACCATCCATCCGCTACGACGCCGACGACCGCCTCCAAATACGCGTCATCGAAAGCCAAGGAATCACCCCCACCACCCGCCACCACGCTCACGTCATCCCTTCAGCCGAAGGATTCGCTGCCGCCATACGAGCTGGACTCGGTTGGGGAGTCCTGCCCGCAGCCCTGCTTGACGACGACATCGAACGCGGCCACCTCATCCAACTACCCGCCCACAACCAAGACGTCCCACTCTACTGGCAACGACGCCGCATAACCTCCGGCATCCTCGACAGCATCGGCGCCATCCTCGAACGCACAGCCGCACAACACCTGATCCCCCTCACCGCAACCACCCCTCTCTCAGGCAGCCAAGGACGCCTACCGCCCCTATCCCCCTCCGGCTCATAACCGCCTCAACACGCTCAACTCACCAAACGCCGCACCGCACGAGAACGCGCCCGCCCCTGCCTCATCCGCTGCAACCGCTTGACCAAAACAGGGTCAAACTCCATCGCTGCCGGCAAATCCACGACAGCATTCAGCCACTGGTAATACCGCGTCGGCGTCACACCAAAAACTGCACGCATCTCCTGCTCTTTTCCCCCCAAACCCACCGCTCCTGACCAGCGACGCTCAAATATCAACAACTCCCGCTGCGCCGAGGACAGCCCCTCCACCACCGGCACAACAGAGTCAACCTCACCGTCAAAACACCCTTCATCACGCGTTCCATCGCAACGTTCATCCATGCCCAGCATGATGCCCAAAGATCCCCTCCTTCGCGAAACCGTGGGCCTACCCGGCCCCCGGCACGAGCGCTCACTCTGGCAGCCCCCACCGACAAAGTCACCCCACCAGCCACCCCCAAAACCAAAGCCACAAACACCCCCACACACGTCGATAGGGTGAAACCGTGTCCGCACCAAAACCTCTCACCGAGCTCGTCCACCCCACCTGGGCCAATGCCCTCGCACCCGTCGCAGACGAAGTCACCCGAATGGGCACCTTTTTGCGCGAAGAACTCGCCGCCGGACACACCTACTTACCTGCCGGAAAACACATCCTCCGCGCCTTCGAACGACCACTGCATGACACCCGCGTCCTCATCGTGGGACAAGACCCCTACCCCACCCCCGGACACGCCATCGGCCTATCCTTCTCCGTTGCCCCCGACGTACATCCCATCCCCAGAAGCCTCACCAACATCTACAAAGAACTCAGCGAAGACCTCAACATCCCCACCCCACGCAACGGCGATCTCACCCCCTGGGCAGACCGAGGCGTCATGCTCCTCAACCGCGTCCTGACCGTGCGCCCCGGCGCCCCCGCCAGCCACCGCGGCAAAGGCTGGGAAATCATCACCGAAACCGCGATACGTGCCCTCGCCGCCTCTCACACACACGGACAACCACTAGTCGCCATACTGTGGGGACGCGACGCACGCAACCTCGCGCCCCTCCTAGGCAACATCCCCCGCGTCGAAAGCGCCCACCCCTCCCCCCTATCGGCACGACACGGATTCTTCGGATCACGCCCCTTCTCCCGCACCAACGAGCTCCTCGCCCACCAAGGCGCACACCCCATCGACTGGTCCCTCACCTAAACACCCCACCTATTCGCCAGCTGCCACCGCCGCTGTCAAATCCTCAAGAAACGCATCCACATGCCCCACAGACGTGTCCCAACTCGTCATCAACCGCACCACACCAGCCTGCCTGTCCCAATCACTGAACCCCCACCGACGACGTAGCCGCACATTCACCAACCGCGGCAAAACCGCAAACACAGTATTCGCCTCCACCGGATGCACAAGACGAACCCCAGGAATCCCTCCAAGCCCCTGCGCCAAACGCGACGCAGCATCATTGGCAGCAACGGCGTTACGCACCCACAAATCCCCGCCGTACAAAGCCAACAACTGAGCCGACATAAACCGCATCTTTGCCCCGAGCTGCCCCGTGAACTTACGCGTGAACTTCACACTCTGCGAAATCACCGGATCAAGCACCACCAGCGCCTCGACCCCCACAAGACCACTGTTCGTGCCACCAAGCGAAACAGCATCAACCCCCAACTCCACCGTCAAATCAGCCAACCCAACACCCAACGCGACCGCCGCATTCGCCATCCGAGAACCATCCACATGCACCCGCATCCCCATCCCATGCGCGTACTCCACCAACGCCCGCAACTCATCCACCGAATAAACAGTCCCCAGCTCGGTCGCCTGCGAAATAGTCACCAACGTAGGCACCGCCGTATGTTCACCCCGCGCCACCGGGACAACCCGATCAATCGCATCCGGTGTCAACTTGCCATCTACACAATCGACCGGAATGAGCTTGATACCCGACATCCGCTCCGCAGCCCCACACTCATCCGTATTCACATGCGCCGTCCGCGCACACACAACCGACTCCCACCGGCGCGTCATCTGCTCCAAAGCCACCACATTCGCACCAGTGCCGTTAAATACCGGCACCGTCAACGCACTCGGACCAAAATGACGCTTCATCACATCCTGCAAAGCACGCGTATACGGATCATCCCCATACGCGCGCACATGACCACCATTAGCCAAGGCAATCGCCTCCAACACCTCAGGATGAATCCCAGCGAAGGTGTCACTGCCAAACAAATGCCTGTCCGAATCATGCAGCTTCCTCATCGAATATGGACCACTACCGGACTCGCTCGGCACAAAAGGAAAATGCGATGTCATACCCCCACTGTGACACCCCAACCCCTGCCCCGAGCACAGCACCAACCTCCAAATGCTTACCGCACCCCACACAAAACCGCCCCCACCCCAGCACTACAGTGACGACCCAAGAGACCACTAAGGAGCCAAACATGTTTCGAATCCACGTCATCGGCGTCGGAGTAGGCGACCCCGCATACGTAACCATGCAAGCGGTGACAGCGATCCGAGACACCGATGTGTTCTTCGAAATCGACAAAGGAGAAACAAAAGCCGACCTCAACGCCGCACGACAAGCAATCCTCGACACCTACGCAGACCCCAACTCATACCGCATCCACTCCATCCCCGAAGCCCCCCGCCACCGCGGTGAAATGCCTCCCGAGGTATACGCAGCCGAAGTGAAACGGTGGCGCGACGCCCGCATGGACCGCATCGCCGAAGCCTTCAAAGAAACACTCACCGAAGAGCGCATCGGCGCATTCCTCGTATGGGGAGACCCAAGCCTGTACGACGGCACCCTCCGCATCCTCGACGACCTCATCGCACGCGGCCTCGAAATCGAATACGACGTCATCCCAGGTATCAGCAGCCTGCACGCACTCACCGCCCGACACGGCACACTGCTCAACCGCGTCGCAGGCTGCGTCACCATCACCACCGGCCGACGACTAGCCCAAGAATGGCCCCCCAACTGCGACGACGTCTTCGTCATGCTCGACGCAGGATTCGCTGGCGAAAAATACACCGGCCAAAACATCTACGTGTACTGGGGCGCCTACCTCGGCAGCGAAGACGAACTCCTCATCCACGGCCCACTAGACGACGTCGCAGAAAAAATCGTGACAACCCGCACACAAGCCCGCCACGAAAAAGGGTGGATCATGGACTCCTACCTCCTGCGCCGCGGAACCCTGCTCTAAAAACGCGTGAAAAATCCCACGACACGGCGTGATCATGCTCACCCCCCACACCGCCACAAACGTGAGACTTATCGCACTATCACGCGTATTGCCTGACTAAGGTCCCTTGACCTGCCAGAACATCCTGTCCGACCCCCTCCTGCGGTCTAGGGTGTGCCATAAGGAACGGTCAGCCCGTCGCGGTGCACACCCACCAAAGCTCCGTGACGTCGAGCCGACCGCACCCGTGCACCCAGGGTGCGGCATCCTCTCGTGCTTGCCCACCGCACACCGACGTGGCAACCGCCATGAAAGGGGAAAGCGTCGTGACGCAGACCGGATCGACACCTGAAGAGACACCGATCGAGGTGCCTCCCCTAGCCGGCGACTTTCCAACCGTGACATTCGACGAGTGGAAAGTCCTCGTAGCCAAAGTCCTCAACCGCGGACGCCCCGAAGACAAACAACTCAGCCCAGACACTTCACTAGATCGACTCCGCCGAACCACAACAGACGGTCTCCACCTAGAGCCGCTGTACTCCATGCCAGAAGGACAAGAAACCGTCCCCGCCACCGGGGTCCCCGGCTTCATGCCCTTTACCCGGGGACGGCAACCACAACGAGACACCACCAGCTGGGACATGCGTGCCTTCCACGATGACCCCGACGCCGACACCTCACGCAGAGAAGTGCTCACCGACCTCGAACGGGGCGCCACCTCAATATGGCTCGGTGTAGGTCAAGACGGCATCGCCCCCGAAGACATCGCCACTGTGCTCACAGACGTTGACTTCGCACTCGCCGGAATCCACCTGCAATCCAACGACGACCCCGACACAGCAGCGAAAGCGCTCATCCAAGCCTGGGCAGCAGAAACCGCCAACAACCAAGTATCAGGCGGCCTCGGCATCGACCCATTCGGTCTGGTGGCCCGCCGCGGCGGCAACATCGACACCTCACCGCTAGTCACATGGACCCGCACAACGCTGGACTCCTACCCAAACGTCATCCCAGTAACAATCGATGTTCGCCCCTACCACGACGCTGGCGCAGGCACAGCCGAAGAACTGGCCTTCGCAGTAGCAACCGGTGTGGAGTACCTACGAATTCTCGACGAAGCAGACATACCTCCAGCAGACGTATTCGACCGCATCGAATTTCGCCTAGTCGCAACAGACGTGCAGTTCACCTCACTTGCCAAACTGCGCGCGCTACGCCGCATGTGGGCACGCATCGGCGAAGTCCTCGACGTACCTGAAAACAAGCGCGGCGCCCGCACCCATGCAGTCACCTCCGAACGGATGTTGGCCCGCCACGACCCGTACGTGAACATGCTCCGCGGCACAATCGCCGCGTTCTCAGCCGCCGCCGGTAACGCCGACGCTGTAACAGTCTTTCCCTTCGACCATGTCCTCGGGCTACCAACATCGTTCTCGCGCCGCATCAGCCGCAACACCCAAGTCATTCTCAACGAAGAATCTCACCTGGGGCGGGTAGCTGACCCAGGCGGCGGCTCCTTCTATGTGGAATCACTCACAGAACAGATCGCCACAAAAGCGTGGACACTATTCACTCAAATTGAGTCCTCCGGAGGAATGCGCGCTGCTCTCGAAGACGGACGCATCCACGAAATCGTGGCAGATAACCTCGCCACCCGAGACGCCCGTTTAGCAGACCGCAGCCAACCTTTGACCGGTGTCAGCGAGTTCCCGAACTTGGAAGAACCCATCGTGGAACGCACCCCGCGAGCACCATTAACCCGAATCGAAGGCGACGTCGCACCATTCATGCCACGCCGTGACGCGGTTATTTTCGAACGGCTTCGGGCTCGCGCATTCGCCACCCCCAACCGGCCCACCGCGCTTCTGCTAGGACTTGGCACCCGGCGCGACTTCGGTGGCAGGGAAGGGTTTACCCTGCCATTCCTAGCCGCTGGCGGTATCAAAGGTGACCTTGTAGAAGTTCTCTCCGCAGAAGAAATACCCACCAAAGTCGCCGACCATCACAGCAAAGTCGCCGTCATCTGCTCTTCCCCCAAAGTGAACGGAACATGGGGCGCCGAAGCAGCCAAAGCACTGCGCGAGGCAGGAGTCGAACACATCTACCTAGCTGGCAAAGCCAAAGAACTCGGTGAGGGCGCAGCAGCCATCGATGGTTCCTTTGCCATGGGAAGCAACGTCGTCGAGATCACCTCAACCATCCTCGACCAACTCGGTGTCCCCGCCCTATCGGACGACAGCGACACTTCACCGGCAACTCCCTCCAGCAATGCGACGCAAGGAGCAGGTGCATGACCGCCATTCCACGCTTCGACTCGGTCCCCCTCGGCGATGCCATACCAGCAGACGATGCCAAAAAGAAATGGGACGAGGCATACGCTGTCTCCCCACGCGAGCGTTGGGAGACCCCCGAACACATTGTCGTCCCTCCTGTATATACGGAGGCTGACTTAGAGGGAGTCGATTTCCTTCACACCTACCCCGGGGCGGCACCATTCCTACGTGGCCCCTACGCCACGATGTACGCCTACCGTCCCTGGACTATTCGGCAATATGCCGGGTTCTCCACCGCAGCAGAGTCCAACGCGTTCTACCGCCGCAACTTGGCTGCTGGTCAAAAAGGGCTATCGATCGCCTTCGACCTAGCCACACACCGTGGCTATGACTCCGACCACCCCCGGGTCTCCGGCGATGTCGGTATGGCTGGCGTGGCCGTCGACTCCATCCTTGACATGCGTCAGCTGTTCGATGGCATTCCGCTGGACCAGATGAGCGTCTCGATGACGATGAACGGCGCTGTGCTGCCGGTCTTGGCGTTGTATGTCGTCGCTGCCGAAGAGCAGGGAGTCAAGCCAGAGCAGCTGGCTGGCACGATCCAAAACGACATTCTTAAAGAATTCATGGTGCGGAACACTTACATCTATCCGCCAACGCCTTCAATGCGAATCATCTCCGACATTTTCGCATTCACCAGCCAAAACATGCCCCGCTTTAACTCGATTTCGATCTCCGGCTACCACATGCAAGAGGCCGGAGCGACAGCAGATATCGAGATGGCATACACCCTCGCTGACGGGATGGAATACATCCGTGCCGGGCAAAACGCGGGATTGGATGTGGATGCGTTCGCACCTCGCCTGTCGTTCTTCTGGGCGATCGGCATGAACTTCTTTATGGAAGTTGCGAAGATGCGTGCGGCCCGGCTGCTGTGGGCTAAAGCGATCAAAGATTTCGGTGCGAAAAACCCCAAATCGATGAGTCTGCGTACACACAGTCAGACCTCTGGTTGGTCATTAACAGCGCAAGACGTCTACAACAATGTTGTTCGTACTTGTATCGAAGCTATGGCTGCCACGCAGGGTCACACACAGTCCTTGCACACTAATGCCCTCGATGAAGCTATCGCTCTGCCGACCGACTTCTCGGCTCGTATTGCCCGAAACACTCAGCTGCTCATTCAGCAAGAGTCTGAGACGACGGCTGTAGTGGATCCGTGGGCAGGGTCGGCATACGTGGATGCTCTCACGCGTGATTTGGCTGGCCGGGCATGGGCACACATTCAAGAGGTGGAGGCTGCAGGTGGCATGACCAAAGCCATCGAAGCTGGCATCCCGAAGATGCGTATCGAGGAGGCTGCGGCACGTACGCAGGCTCGTATCGACTCTGGTGTGCAGCCGGTTATCGGTGTGAATAAGTACCGTGTCACCGGGCGCGAGGAGATCGAGGTCCTCAAAGTCGATAACGCGCATGTGCGGCGCGAGCAGATCGAGAAGCTGCGTCGTCTTCGTGAGGAGCGGGATCATCACGAGGTTGAGCGCAAGCTGGAGGCGCTGACGAATGCTGCTGCCTCCGATGCTCAGGACGCCAACCTTTTGGCTCTGTCGATTGATGCGGCAAGAGCGAAGGCAACGGTTGGTGAAATTTCTGAAGCATTGGAGAAGGTCTACGGCCGGTACACGGCTCAGATCCGTACGATCAGTGGCGTGTACCGCGAAGAAGCTGCCCAGACCGATTCTGCTAGCCGTGCGCACGAACTCGTCGAAGAGTTTGAACAGATTGAGGGTCGTCGTCCTCGTATTCTCGTAGCGAAGATGGGGCAGGACGGCCATGACCGTGGTCAGAAAGTGATTTCTACGGCGTTTGCTGACCTTGGCTTCGACGTGGATGTGGGCCCGTTGTTCCAGACTCCTGATGAGGTTGCCCGTCAGGCGGTTGAAGCAGATGTGCATGTTGTGGGAGTGAGCTCATTGGCAGCTGGTCACCTCACTCTCGTGCCGGCGTTGCGTGAGGAGCTGGACAAGCTGGATCGGCCAGACATGATGATCGTTGTTGGTGGGGTGATCCCGGAACAGGATTTCGCGGAGCTGCGTGAGCGCGGTGCTGAGGCGATTTTCCCACCGGGGACTGTTATTCCAGATGCTGCGGTCGAGTTGCTCGAGAAATTGAAGGAACAGGCCAGCGAGGAGGGCTGAAGGTAGTGCGACGAACACCCTCTGTCGAGGAGCTCGTCGAGGGGATTTGTGCGGGCCGGCGTACGACGTTGGCCCGCGCGATCACCTTGGTGGAGTCGAGTAAGCCTGCGCATCAGGCTCAGGCGCGTGAGTTGTTGCGGGCGGTGCGTCCGTACACAGGTTCAGCGATCCGTCTCGGCATTTCGGGTGTTCCTGGGGTGGGCAAGTCGACGTTTATTAATACGTTCGGGTTATTTTTGATTGATCAAGGCTATCGGGTGGGTGTGGTTGCGGTTGATCCCTCGAGTCAGCGTACGGGTGGGTCGATTTTGGGTGACCGGACGCGGATGGCTGATCTTGCGGTTCGGGAGGAGGCGTTTATTAGGCCTTCGCCTTCGGGTGGTCATTTGGGTGGGGTGGCTCGGGCTACGCGTGAGTCGATGTTGTTGTTGGAGGCTGCTGGGTATGACGTGATCATTGTTGAGACGGTGGGTGTTGGGCAGTCTGAGGTTGCGGTGGCTGACATGGTGGATACGTTTTTGATGTTGTGTTTGGCGCGCACGGGTGATCAGTTGCAAGGGATTAAGCGCGGCATTTTGGAGTTGGCTGACGTCATCACGATGAATAAGTCCGATGGTGATGAGATGAAGGCCAAGCAGGCTGCTCGGGAGTTATCTGGTGCGTTGCGGTTAATGCGTACTGACCGGTCGATTCCGCCGCCGTTGGTGATGACGAGTTCGGGTTTGACTGGTGTGGGGCTGGAGGACGTGTGGTCTGCGGTGTTGAAGCATCGGGAGCGTTTGGAGAAGTTGGGCCGCTTGGAGGAGCGGCGGGTGCAGCAGCAGCGCGATTGGATGTGGACGATGGCGCAGGAGGAGGTGCGTCAGTTGTTGCGTCGTGGTGAGGGTGTGGCACAGGTGCGTGATGAGGTTGAGGAGGCAGTTTCAGCAGGGACGTTGAGTGCGGTTGAGGGGGCGGCGCGGTTGTTGCAGGCGTTTGCGCAGGATCCGCAGTTGTCTCGGTGGGGTGCTGAGGGTTTGGGCTTGGATGGTTCTGCTGCTGGGTAGTGCTGGCTGAGTTGGTGTGTTTAGTTTCTGCGGGGTGGTTGTCGCAGGTGTAGTTCCCATAGGTCGAGTTCGACGAGGTAGTCGGGGCCGAGTTCTTCTGCGATGGCCAGGACGAGGTCTTCTGCTGTTTCGGCGTAGTGGGTGGCTAGGTGGGGTGCTTGCCATCCTGTTTGGGGGTTCATATGTTGGTGGAATTGTGCGCTCCAGGCTTCGATGCGGGCGTTGATTTCGGAGCTGAAGCTGCCTACGCCGTATTCGGTGACGAAGTCGGCGTCGTCAGCGACCCAAATAGGCCAGTTGAGGCCGTAGTCGTTCATGAGTAGGACGCGTACGGGTTGGCGGGTTTCGGGGGGTTGGACGACGGTGATGCCTGCGCGGCCGAGGTGGCTGAGTTGTACGGTGACGGTGACTGCGCCGCTGACGTCTTTAACGCGGCGCCCGAGCCATTGTCCGAGTGCTTCGTAGTCGGTGATGCGTGCGCGGGGTAACCAGCCTTTGTCTGGGTGCCATTGGGTGTTCCATAGTTCGGCCCAGTCGCGGAGGCGGTCGCTGATGTCATCGGGGACACCGAGGTCTTCAGGTTCGGCGGGTTCGCCGTCGAGCCATACCGGTGAGGTATGTCCGGTGACGGTGGTGAGCCAGATGCCGGTCATTTCTTCGGCGCAGACGGGGGTGGTGTCTATTTCTTCTGGTTTTTCTGGTTCGTTGTTGGGGTGTGGTTCGGGTTCGTTGGGGTCGGTTTCTGGGGTGCGGGGGGTGAGGTATATCTCGATGGCTGGGGTGGTGGATGGTGGGGTGGGGGTTTCTTCTGTGGGGGTGGGCTGGGGTGGCTGGATGATGGGGGTGGTTTCGCGTAGGAGGTTGAGGGCGCGGAGGAATTCGACTTCGCTGCCTGCTCCGGTGTTGGTGTCTTTTTCGGTGGCGAAGCCTTCGGCCATGACGTCGTAGACGTCGTGGGGGTGGGCGCGGCGGTGTTCGCGCTGTCGTGACCGGTGGAGTGGCGTCTTGTCAGAGTCCATGAGCCCTGCCCTCTTTCGAGTTGACCTGAGTTCATCTTCCCGTATTTAGGTCCGTGGGGGCAGGTACCGACATCCGGTGCGGTGCGTTGGTTGTTTAGTGGGAGGAGAGCTGGGCGATTTTTGCGGCGAGTTCTTCGGAGGTGAGTAGGCCTTTAGCGTGCAGGTCGGCCAGGACTGCCATGAGAACTACTTCGTCGGTGTTGGCGTTTTGGGCGATGATTTCGTCGGCGGTTTGGGGTGTGGGGGTGGTGTTTTCGGTGGGTTTAGGTGTGTCGGGGTGTGCTTTTTGGGCTTCGGTGCGTGGTTCGGGGTGGAAGACGCTTTTGCCGCCGGGGCCTGCGGGGCGGCTGACGCCGAGGATGGCATTGGGGCAGCGAATGAGGATGCCGTCGACGATGCGGTCGGCGTCGCGGCGGCTCATTTTTCGTACGGCGATGCGCCCGGCGTCAGTGAGGATCCCTAGGCCGTCATGGATGCGGGGGGCATAGTCGACGGCTTTGATGTCTGGGAGGTTGACTGCGCGCATGCGGAAGGCGGAGATGTCGTCGCGTAGCGCCATGACGCGTTGGTTGGTGAGGACGAGTACGGCGTTGCCGGAGGCGAATTGGCATCCGACCATGTCTACTACTGTTTCGCCGTCTTCGAGGCTTTCGTGCAGGTCTCGGATGGCCGTACGGGTGCCGAAGGTGACTTCCATACGTGCCAACGCTTCGGCGATGTCACCGCGCAGCTCGTTCATGCTTTCTCATACGGACGAATGCTTGGCGATCTGAGTGTCTTTGGTGAATCAGGTGGAGTTGATTGCTGATAGTTGGCTCTGGGGTGGTTAGGAGCCGATGGGCCAGGTGAGTCGGGTGGTGATGCCGCCTTCGACGGGAGGTTGAGGGTGGGGGTCGTGGTCTTCCCAGGAGTCTTTGGGGCGGTAGCCGAGGTCCAGGAGGGTGTTGGTGATGTCCCAGCGGCGGTTGTTGTTGTTGGAGATGGCGTAGTAGAGGCCGAAGGTGGTGGTGGTTTCGATGGCGCAGCGGAAGATTTGTTCGGTGTCGTCTGGGGAGAGCCACATGGCGTGGAGGAGGTCTTCGTCGGTGGTGGTGGGGTCTGGCACGGACCACCCGATGCGTAGTGCGATGAAGTCCAGGCCGTATTCGTCGTGGTAGAAGCGCCCGAGGGTTTCACCGAAGATTTTTGAGACGCCGTAGAGGGAGTCGGCGCGTGGGAGGGTGTGGGGACCGGTGGGCCATTGGGAGTAGCGGTCGTACATGCCCAGGGCGTGGTTGGAGGAGGCGTAGACGATGCGGCGTACTGCGCTGTTTCGTGCGGCTTCGAGGATGTTGCGGGTGCCGATGATGTTTGCGTTGAGGACTTCGTCCCAGGTGGATTCTGGGGATGATGCGCCGGCGAGGTGGATGACTGTGTCGATGCCGGTCATGAGGTTGAGGGTTTGGTTGTAGTCGGTGAGGTCGGCTTTGGCGAGGGTGTGTTGTTGTTCGTCGTTTTTGGGGGTGCGGCCGTGTTGGGTGATTTTGTAGTCGGTGCGGAGGCGTTGGGTCAGTAGTAGGCCGATTCCGCCGGTGGCGCCGGTGATGAGCAGGTGTCGGGGGGTGGTGGGGTTCATGGTGTCAGTGTTTCGTGGATGAGTCGGGGTGGCCAGGGCATTTGGGGTGGTGTCGGGTCGCACAATGGGTGTGTGTCTGATGTGATGGGTTCTTTTTCTGGGGGTGTGGGTTCTGGTGTGCCTGCGGATTGGGTGGCTTTGGTGGTGGGGCCTTCGGCTGCGCAGGCGTGGGGGGCTCCGTCGGTGCCGCGGGTGGCGGTGGTGGGTGCGGGTGTGTGTGAGGTGGTGGATGTGGATCGTGTTGGGGCGGTGGTGGCTGCAGTGGAGCGGGGACGTCCGCGGTGGGTGTGGTGGGAGGCTGCTGAGGTGGCTGGGGTGTTGGCTCGTTCGGGGGTGTGTCCGGGGCGGGTGTGGGATGTTGCGCAGGCGCATCGGTTGATTCATGGAGGGTGGGAGGCTGGGCCTGGGGTGGCGTGGGCGGTGGCGCATGGGTTGTCGTTGGAGGGGGTTGAGGCGCCTGCGGGGGATGATTTGTTGGGTTTGATGGGTGGGGGTGGTGATGCGGTGGATGTGGTTTCTGATGCGGGGTATTTGCTTCCGGCTGCGGTTGGGGGGACGTGGGCGGTTGATGATGCCCGGTTGGTGCAGGTGGCCGGTGCGGTGTTGGAGTGTGCGCGGGCACAGGCACAGTTGGCTGGGGAGTTGGGGCCTCGGTTGGTGAGCACGGTGTATTCGGAGTCTGCTGCGGCGGTGGTGTGTGTTGAGTTGGAGCGGGTTGGGGTGCCGGTGGATCGGGGGGCGTTGTTGTCGGTGATTGAGCCGTTGTCGGGGGATACGGCGGCGTTGGATGCGTCGGTGTTGGACCTTGTGCCTGATGCGGGGCGTGTGGATTTGCGTAATCCGTTGCAGGTGCGGGGTTTGTTGGCGGGGGTGGGGATTGATGTTCCGGATACGCGTAAGTGGACGTTGGAGGCGTTTCGGCAGGTGCATCCGGTGGTACCTGCGTTGTTGAGGTGGCGGGCCGATGAGCGGATTCGTACGACGTATGGGATGCGTTGGTTGGCTGAGCATGTAGGTGAGGATGATCGGCTTCGGGGGCGGTGGCATCCGTGTGATGGGGGTGCGGGCAGGATGACTGCTGAGGCTGGGTTGCACAGTATTCCGGCGGTTTTGCGTTCGGGGGTGGCTGCGTGTGAGGGGTGGGTGTTGGTGCGGGCTGATTTGGGTCAGGTGGAGCCGCGGGTTTTGGCTGCGGTTTCTGGGGATCGGGCGATGGCTGCGGCGACTGCTGCTGATGATTTGTATGCAGGGGTGGCTCGGCAGTTGGGGGTGGACCGTCCGCATGCGAAGGTGGCGATGTTGGCGGCGATGTACGGGCAGCGTACGGGTACTGCGGCGCAGGCGTTGCGCGGGTTGGAGCGGGCGTTTCCGCGGGCTATGGGTGTGTTGGATTGGGCGCAGCAGGTGGGGGTGGCTGGTGGTGAGTTTCGTACGTTTGGGGGGCGTTTGATTCCGACGGGGCGGTTGTCGCCGGGGGGTGATCAGGCGAGGGTGTTAGGGCGGGGTCGGTTTGCTCGGAATGCGATTATTCAGGGGGCTGCTGCTGAGTTGTTTAAAGCGTGGGTGGCGACGGTGCGTGCTGTGTTGCCGTCGTTGGGTGGGGAGATTGTGATGTGTTTGCACGATGAGTTGTTGGTGCATGTGCCGCAGGAATGTGCTGGTGATGCGGTGGCTTTGGTGGATCAGGCGTTGGTGGATGCGACGCGGCGGTGGACTGGTGGTGCGCCGGTGCGTTTTGTGTCGGATACGCAGGTGGTGCGGCGGTGGAGTGAGGCCAAGGGGTGAGGGTATGGGTGAGGGCGGGTGTGGTGTCACCCGCCCTCGTGCGTTGTGGTGTGTGGTTTTAGCTGATGAGTTCTTTTTTGGCTTTGCGAGCTTTTTTGGCGGCGTGTTTTTGTGCTTTCTTTGCGCTCTTTTTGACGCCGCGTCCTGCGGAGAAGAGTGAGTCTAGGAGCAGGGAGCCTGCGATTCCGGTGAGGAAGACGTCTTTGGCGATGGCGGTTCCTTCTTGGGTGGGGCGGATGCCATCGACGGTCAAGCCAGGGGTGTTGCGGTACATGTTGAGTAGTCCGCCGCTGAAGGCACCGAGGGCTAGTCCTGCTGCCCAGTTGGGGACAACGGGAAGGATGAGGGCGGCTCCGAGGGCGGTTTCTCCGTAGGAGAGTGCTTTGCCAAAGGTGTCGGCAGGGACGTCTTTAAGCTGGGGGACACCGTTAGCGCCCATGTCGCGGAGGTTTTCGTAGGCGTCGGTGGGTAGGTTCCGTTTGCCAAGTCCGGAGTTGAGGATGAATAGGCCGGCAGCCAGCCTGGCTGGAGCAAGAACAAGGCTCATGGTTCCTCCTGGTGGTGTGCAGCGGCGCTGGTGGGGGTTGTAGGTGCCGCGGGTGTGCGCACTTTATGTGCGTGGTGTTTCAGCTGCCCCGGTGGGAACAGTTGATCTATTCCCACCATGTCATGAGTCGGTCGTGCTGGCACGGTAAGACACTGTTATCTGTGCACAGTGTTCGTTGTGGGAGGGTGTTTGCGCAGCGTGTTGCAGCATTGGATGCATGTGTACATATGGGGCAGGGGGCAAGCAGCGCTGTTCCATGTCTGTGGATCATGGCCTCTCGTCTACGCGCCTTATGCCTTCGTTGCGGTTCACTTTCAGTGAGAGCTTTTCGTGCCTGTGGTGAAGAGGTGTGGGCGCGTCTTCACCACGTAGCTGGCCCCTGATTCCCCTTGTCTCGTGCTCCCATAGTGGAAGCACGAGACAAACTTTTTGCTCCCACAAATACTCCCAGAAAACAGCTGCAGGCCAGAGCTGAATGCTCTGACCTGCAGCTGTTTGGAGCTGGCGAGGGGACTTGAACCCCTAACCCCCTGTTTACAAGACAGGTGCGCTACCGATTGCGCCACGCCAGCAGTCTCCCCATTGGGAGAGCACATGCGCCATCATAGCGGTCTTGTTCCTGAGCGCCGAATCGAGCGCTGCATGCCTGGTTCTCAGCCGCTACAACATGGAACCAGGCATGCAAACTTCTCTCGACACGACAAGTAGCGGGTGCTGTGCACAGCACCCGCTACTTGTACTACACCAAACGGTTTGCCATTCCCCCGAGCGATCCCCCTACACAGGTGAGGCCGTGTCGTCGGATCGGATAACCGAGTTAGCCTCGGTTAAAAGGACCCATTCACTCAGACGCGGGCCTGAATGTAGTGAGACAGGACGTTGATGGTGCCCTTCGTGAAGTACGAAAGGCCGGTGCGCTTGGCACCAATGAGGTTCTCGACAGCGCGAACCGTGTTCGGCCCGATGACACCGTCAGCAGCAACTCCTGCCTTACGCTGCAGCGCCTTGATACCGGACTTGGTGAGGAAGTGGTGACGGTCCATGCCGAGCCACGTGTAGAAGTCACGGGTGTCAGCGCGGTTCAGCCATGCAGACTGCACGCCAGCCGTGGAACCAGTGGGCTTGACGCCCTTCTTGGAAGGAGCGTTCGTCACACCCTTGCCAGCGCTGGCGCCACCGGAAGAAGCCAACCCGTTAGCGCGGGTCAGACCTGCTTTGCGGGAGCAGACCGGCCAAGCACCGGGGCCCTGCATGCGGAGCAGGTTCTGGGCAACAGCAATCTGCTGCGCTTTGGTGGCCTTGTGGGGCATGGAGGCGTACTTGGTACCACCAGCGGCTTTCCAGCTGCTCTTGGAGAACTGCAGACCACCGTAGTAGCCGTTACCGGAAGCAATGCTCCAGTTGCCACCAGACTCACAGGCCGCAACACGGTCCCACACGTCGCCAGCGGCGTGAGCCGAAGACGAGGACGTGGTGACACCTGCAGCAGTAGCCGCACCGGCAACCGCGACGACACCCGCGAGCCGAGCAGCCATCTTGGGCTTGCGCGGAGCAGCATGTTTAGGAACGTAAGACAAAGTTTTTTTCCTCTCCTGACGAGCGCCTACGGGGTTAGCTGTCGGGTTCGGGCGCCAGGTGCCCGGGCGAAATGCTCGCCTTTACCCCCAGGCCACTGGAGCGTGACCGCCGTTCCGATCATGGTGACCGGAACATATGGTTCCCCCGCCTTCGTCTGGTCCGGGTAGGTCCCGGATCACGTGCCCGCCGACGAAGTTCAGCGCTCAGGCACGTGCGCTCAATGGTCATGCGATTGGTGACGTTGCTGCCAACGACTTTGTTGGAGCAGCAACGGCTGCGACTCTAGGTCACGACTCGATAACGAGCAAGGAAATGGGTCACCCACGGCGCGGCGCATCCCAGCTGCCATACCGCAGTAAACACGGGCGCGTTAATAACACAGAAACCCGAAAGCGAAGGTCGTAGGCTCAAGTCGAACGAAACCTGGGATTACGTTCGACTTCACCACCACCGGAAAAATGTGTCCGAAATCACATTATCTAACGGTGACCAGTTCACTCGGATACCGCTGGCCTGTAACCGTAGGGTGAGGTAAAGCACCACGATGACCAGCACCGACGTGAAAATCGTTACACCCTTACGCCCCGGTGTCGCTGCCCGCACAATCAGACGCGTGCCCCGACGCAATCCCGCACCACCTGCACCCCACCACGCAACCATGACACCAATTGCCGCGCCCGCAGCCAAAGCAACCTCGCCGAAAGGATCCACAGAGGACTTACCAAACAGATACATCAACCCCGACGTACCAAACATTCCCGCCACAGCAATGACCGTCACCGGCACAACTGCAAGCAACGTCACAACAGTCGCAGACACAATCCGCAACGGCGCAAGCATCACAGCACCGAAAACATCCATGCTGCTAGGCCCCTTCTCCAACCGCCGATCCCGTACACCCCGCACCGACTCATACGTCGTCCGAGCGACAACACCCCACAGCGTGCACAACACCAAAGTCCACACCGGGAAAGACGCAGCCAACGCCATCACAAGCAATCCCAGCCCAGCCAGCGCCGGAGTCAAAGACTTACGCACCTGCGGTTGCGAAGCCTGTTGCACAGCGGTACCGCCACGCACCTGAGCAAACTTCCCTTGCGGCCTGATCGCATCACTCCACCCAGCGAACTTCTCCTTAGCCCGCTCAACATAACCACCAACACCAGCTTCCTGACCGCCCTTGACTGGAGCAGACGAAGCAACCTGCCCAATACCTCTGGTCTCAGACATCGAATGCGGCTGATCGGGCACCATCAAACGGGAAAACGGGCGCCCATCGGCTCCAGCGGAAGACAACGCACGCTTGCCCCAAGAGTTCTGGAACATGCCGATCTCTTCATCAGTTTCAGCCTTACCCGCAGGCGGAGCACCAAACCCCGTATACCCGCCGCTAGTGCTCAGACGCGCCGTGGCAGCTTGCTCTCCAGAAGGAGCCACCGCTGGCATAGTTCGAGTCTCAATCCGTGGGTGAGCCGCCGTAGCCGCCATCCCTGAATCAGTTGACAACTGCTCTGTTCGCCCATCCCCCACAGGTGCTTGCGCCGCCGGGAATCGCGCCGTAGCCGCCCCCATCGACAACTGCTCCGTAGCACCCGAAACAGCAGACAAACGCCCTGTCGCCCCAGCACTCAACTGCTGCGTTGCACCAGAATCAACGGCCAACTGCTGCGTCACCACCAAGGCGTCGCCAGCCACAGGGCCCGTTCCATCTGAACGCGCCTCTTCCAACAACCACAACAACGTATGCGGTTCAGGACGCTGCTCCCGATCCGGAACCAACGCAGAACGCAACATATCCGCCACCGAACTAGGCACGCCCTCCAAATCAGGTCGTCCCGTATGCACCCGCGACAACACCGCATCCAACGGACCACGCCCAAACGGCGGCCGACCAGTCAACGCATACGTCAACGTCGCAGCCCACGCCCACCAGTCCGAATCCGCCGCAACGACCTCACCACTAAGCACCTCCGGAGGCAAATACCCCGGCGTGCCCATCACCACGCCCGCCTGCGTCAACCGACAATCATCAGCAGCCTGCGCAATACCAAAGTCAATAACAACAGGGTCATCCCCTTCCATCAGCACATTCGTCGGCTTCAAATCACGATGCACCACCCCCGCAGCGTGAATCGCATCCAACGCCTCACCCAAACCACGACCAAGAACACGCACCTCAGCCAACGACAACGGCCCAGACTCACGCACCCGCTGATCCAACGACAACCCCGGCACATACCGCGTCACCAAATACGGAGTCTCACCATCCAAATCCGCATCCACCAGCGGAGCCACCCGAGGATCATCAATCCGCTGCAACGAAGAAAACTCACGCCGCAACCTCGCCCGCGCCGAACCATCAGCAGCGATATGCGGTTGCAAAACCTTCACCGCGACCCCGCGACCCCCCGCATCCGTGCCGAGATACACGATGCCCATCCCACCGGAACCCAACTCGTGATGCAGCGTGTACGAGCCCAGCAGACGCGGGAAATCCGCTTCACCCATCTTCGCCATACCGGCCCGATCGCTCATCCGTACTCCTCATATCTCATGAACAGAAAAAGCCACTGCTCCACCACCCACTAACCCCGATCACAACGTGACCCACCCTAGGAACGAACAAGCCACACGAATCGTTCTTCGTCTTCCCCTCGCCGATCGGCCTCCATCGATCCTAGGATGGTCCAGATCGCTACGTGCACCAGAAGCCCCCACACACCCACACAGTCCCGCACGAAGCGACAACGCGATTGACACAGGAGTCACGATGCCCGAAACCACACCCACCTTCGACTTCGTCATCGCGGCTAACCGGCTCCCCGTAGACAGCCACACCGAACCAGACGGAACTCACTCCTGGAAACGCAGCCCCGGTGGCCTGGTTACCGCCATGGACTCCGTCATGCGTAACCGCTCCGGAGCCTGGGTCGGCTGGGCCGGAGACCCAGGAGAAGCACCCGCACCCTTCGAAGACGAAGGAATGCATCTACACCCCATCGCCCTATCCGCAGAAGAAGTCAAGGCCTACTACGAAGGCTTCTCCAACGACACGCTCTGGCCTATCTATCACGACGTCATCGTCCCCGCCCAATTCCACCGATCCTGGTGGCACGCATACCAACGAGTCAACCGCAGATTCGCCGACGAAATCGCCACCGTCGCTGCCCCCAAAGCCACCATCTGGGTCCACGACTACCAACTCCAACTCGTCCCAGCCCTCCTGCGCGCACAACGCCCCGACCTACGCATCGGCTGGTTCAACCACATCCCCTTCCCTCCACTCGAACTCTTCAGCCAACTACCCTGGCGACGCAACATCCTCGAAGGACTCGCATCCGCTGACTTCCTCGGCTTCCAACGCCCCGCCGACGCCAGCAACTTCCTCCACGCCGCCAAATGGGCCGGAAACATGACCGTCAAAGGCGACACCGTCACCATCGGCAGTGGCTCCCCCCACACCGGACACACAGCACGCGCCGCCGCCCTACCCATCTCCATCGACTTCGAAAACTACGACGACCTCGCCCGCCGCCCCTCCGTGGTCAAACGAGCAAAAGAAATCCGCGAAGAACTCGGCAACCCCGACACAATCCTCCTGGGCGTGGACCGCCTCGACTACACCAAAGGCATCCGCCACCGCCTCAAGGCCTACCAAGAGCTCCTCACCGACGGACGACTCGAAGTCCCCGGAACTACCCTCATCCAAGTCGCCGTCCCCTCCCGCGAGCGCGTCCAGGCCTACCAACACCTCCGCGACCAAGTCGAACTCAACGTCGGCCAAGTCAACGGCGAATTCTCCGACGTCACCCACACCGCCCTGCAATACCTCCACCAATCCATGGACCGCGAAGAACTCGCTGCCATGTACCGCGCCGCCGACATCATGCTCGTCACCCCCCTACGCGATGGCATGAACCTCGTCGCCAAGGAATACGTCGCCTGCCGTCCCGACCACGGCGGCGCCCTCGTGCTCTCCGAATTCACCGGCGCAGCCATAGAGCTCAACGCCGCCTACATTCACAACCCCCACGACATCCAAGGCCTCAAAGACACCATCATCCGAGCCATCCATGCCCCCAGCGAAGACAACCGCAAACGCATGCGCACCCTACGCCGAAAAGTCCGCGACAACTCCGTCCAAAAATGGGCCGAAGCCTTCCTCACCGCCCTGGAGATCGCCCCCGCCAAACCCAGCCCCCGCCGCAACCGCAAAACCACCACGCCATGACCACCCTCACCCCCCAAATCACCGCACTCCTAGCCCGCGCAGCCACCGCCGAGCACCTCATCGTCGCCAGCGACTTCGACGGCACCCTAGCTTTCTTCCATGACGACCCCATGGCCGTGCGCCCCCTAGCGGGAACTATCGAAGCCCTGCAACACCTCGCTTGCCTACCTCACACAACCAGCGCACTGGTATCCGGACGCGACCTTGCCACCCTGACCCACCTCACCGGCAACCCCCACAACATCACCCTCATCGCCAGCCACGGCGCCCAAAGCAACAACCCCCGCATCGCGGATGAGGCGCCCTTGACCGACACCCAACAAGCCGCCCTGGCCCACCTCAACCACCTCGCTCACACACTCAAACAGCGCTACCCCGGCATCACCATCGAAAACAAATCTGCCGCCGTAGTCATCCACGTACGACAACTGCCCCCAGAACAACGAAAAGAAGCAATCGACGCCGCCATCACCACCATCCGTACCCACACCAACCTCGAACCCCTCCTAGGCAAAAACGTCGTCGAAACCGCCGTCCTACACGCCACCAAAGGTGGCGCCCTAACCACCCTGGCCTCCCTGACCCACCCTCAAACTGCCCTCGTCTATTTCGGGGACGATCTCACCGACGAAACCGTCTTCGAAACCTTTCAAGACCCCCAAACGTCATTCACATTCAAAGTCGGTGACGGCCCCACATCCGCCACCACACGCCTACCTGACCCCCACTACGTCCTTGCGGCACTTACCTGCCTGACCCACCTACGCACCCAACACACCCAACACACATAACCTCACAAGAAACACCAGCACCACAGCACTTCCCCCAAGCCCGCAGCGCACAAACCACCAAAACGCCACAACATCAGGCAACAATGGAAACAGACGGCCCCACGATCAAGACCGTCACAAAGGACGCAATGTCGCGTTCAAGAAAGGTGATCACGAGCTGATGGCAAGCGTGACGTTCGATGCTGCGACCCGCGTGTACCCGGGCAGCGAACATCCCTCCGTAGATGCCGTGACCTTCAACATCGCCGACGGAGAATTTCTTTCCCTCCTCGGCCCACACGGCGCCGGAAAATCCACCGCACTGCGCATGCTCGCCGGACTCGAAGAAGTCACCGCCGGCCGCATCCTCCTGGACGGCCAGGACATCGACACCATCCCGCCCCACGACCGCGACGTCGCCATGGCATTCCAGAACTACGCCCTTTACCCCCACATGAGCGTCGCCGACAACATGGGATTCGCCCTACGTGTGGCCGGTATACCCGCCAAAGAAATCGACCGACGAGTCCGCCACGCAGCCGAAATCCTCAACCTCACCGACCAGCTCAACGCACTGCCCGACCAGCTCAACGGCCACGGAGCACGCCAACTCGTCGCCCTAGGCCGCGCCGTCGTCCGCGAACCACGCGTCTTCATGATGGACGACCCCCTCGCCAATCTCGACGCCGACCTACGCCTAGACACCGGCCACCACATCGCCGAACTCCAACAACGCCTCGGCATCACCACACTCTTTGCCACCTCATCCCCCACCGAAGCCGAAGCCTTCGGTAACCGCATCGCCGTCCTCAACCACGGACGCCTTGAACAAATCGGTCCACCCGAAGACATCATCAACACACCCGCCTCCATCTTCGTAGCCCTCTACGCAGCCCCCGAACCCATGAACCTGTTCTTAGCTCCCATCAACGGCAACCACGCCACCCTGGGCAGCTCCACCATCCCCATCCCCGACCACATCCGCCACTACCTCACCGACACCATCGTGCTCGGTGCCCGCCCTGGCCACACCACCATCAGCCCCGACAACACCGGCTGCCCTACTCACATCGACACCATCACCCCCGCCCCACCCCACGGCGCCATCACCCGCTACACAGCCACCGCCACCATGCGCGAACACCTCGATACCACCATCCCCGCCCTCAACCGCATCGACCACGACCTCGCCGACACCGACACAAGCCTGCCCATACCCCCACTACGAGCACTCATTCCCACCGAGCACAATCTCTCCCAAGGCGACCTGGTCCACCTCGCACCCGACCCCAACCACATTCACTTCTTCAATCCGCACACAGGCCAACGCCTCGGGCCGTGACTCCACGCCCCGAAAGTGCCAGCATGGCCCTGTGGCCCTGAGCATCACAACAACTGAACCCACCCCAGAGCTTCTCGACCTCCCCTGGGACACCGCCCTAGCGGACTGGCCAACCAGCCGCTTCGCCGCCCTCCCCCGCGGAATCTCCCGCCACGTCGTGCGATTCGTCAACGTTGGCCCCCGCATCATCGCTCTCAAAGAAATCAAAGCCGAACTTGCCCGCGGCGAGTACACCATGCTCCGCAACCTCCAACGCCTCGATCAACCCTGCGTGACTCCCCTGGGCGTCGTCGATGGACGCACCACCGCTACTGGTCACCCTCTCGACGCTGTCCTCATCACTGAACACCTCCAGTTTTCCCTGCCGTACCGCGCTCTCTTTAGCCGAAAACTGCAACCCGACACAGCAGAACGCCTCATCGGTGCCCTAACAGTCCTACTTGTGCGACTCCACCTCGCCGGATTCTGGTGGGGAGACGTCTCCCTCTCTAACACCCTGTTCCGCCGCGACGCCGACGACTTCAGCGCCTACCTCGTCGACGCCGAAACCGGACAGCTCTTTCCCCAGCTCACTGAAGGCCAGCGCCGCCATGACCTGGACATCGCCCACGTCAACATCGCCGGCGAACTCATGGACCTCATCGCCGGAGGCCTGCTCAGTCCAGACCTAGACCCTATCGCCACATCAGAACAAGTTATCTCCAGATACCACAGCCTCTGGAACGAACTGACCGCATCCGAAGCCCTCACCACCGGTGAAACATGGCGAATGGAAGAGCGTATCCGCCGCCTCAACCTTCTGGGTTACAACGTCGACGAGCTCTCGGTCACCAGGGAAGGCAACGGAGAAACAATCCAAATCACCCCGAAAGTAGTCGACGCAGGATACAGCCACCGGCGCCTCATGCGACTGACCGGGCTCGACGTCCAAGAAAACCAAGCACGGCGACTCCTGTCCGATATGGACACATACCGTGCTTCTCTATCCCCCAACATTCTGGAATCAGTCGCAGCCCACGAATGGCTCGTTAACGTCTACGAACCGGTCACAGCCAACATTCCCTCAAACATGGCTGCCAAGCTCGAACCTGCGCAGGTATTCCACGAAGTGCTCGAACACCGCTGGTACCTTTCCGAACGCGCCGGGTACGACGTATCCGTGCAGTGGGCATTCGCTGACTACTTGAGCCAGGTTCTGCCCAGCAAACCCGATGAGAAAGCAATCGTTGGGGTCAACACCACCGCGATACCCATCATCGTGACCAACAATGCAGCAGACGGCGCCACCGGCACACACACCGAATGACGCCGTCAAGCTAAAGCCTCAGCGACGCACCGCCGCCCGCGTTGCTGCTACCTGGTAAAGAGTAATTCCCGCAGCAACAGAGGCATTCAATGATTCCATCTCGCCGCTCATCGGAATATCAACAACTTGATCGCACGTCTCACGTACCAAGCGCGACATGCCCTTGCCTTCTGAACCAACAACCACCACCAAAGGCGTATCAGCTAGCTGCAGGTCAGGAAGGCCCACATCGCCATCCATATCCAGCCCAATAACGAAATACCCCGCTTTGCGGAACTGTTCAAGGGTGCGTGTCAGGTTTGTCACCGAGGCAACTGGCACGCGCGCAGCAGCACCCGCAGAGGTTTTCCACGCTGCCGCGGTCATCGTCACAGAGCGGCGTTCAGGTAACACGATGCCGTGCGCACCGAATGCTGCTGCGGATCGGATGATGGCACCCAAGTTACGGGTATCAGTAATCCCATCGAGCGCCACCACCAGCGGCACGCCCGCAGGACGATCAAAAGGATCTTCCGGATGAATCAACGACTCGATGTCGGCATACTTGTAGGCCTTCATCTTGGCTGCGATGCCCTGATGAACTGTGGAATCAGTAATGCGTTCCATCTCGCCGCGAGGCGCGTCAAGAACGGGGATGCCTTTTTCTGTCGCCAGAGCGACAGCTTCGCGCAGCCGTGGCTCATCTACCTTGCCAGAGATATACAAGGTGATGATAGGCATGTCCTCGCGCAGCGCCTCAAGAACAGCGTTGCGGCCCATGATGACGTCATCGCTGTCACGGTGAGGACGTTTACCTGGCGCAGCAGTGCGAGTTTTAGCGCGAGTCAGTGCAGCTTGTTTGGCTTTGTAGGCCTTGTGATACGGACGATCCTCAGCTTTGGGTGTTGGACCTTTGCCTTCAAGCCCTTTACGCCGTTGTCCGCCAGAACCGACAACCATGCCTTTTTTACTGCCGGGTTTGCGGACTGCTCCTCGTTTGCGGGAGTTACCAGTTCCTGCCATTACGCACCTGCCTTTGCCAGGGTCCAACGAGCACCGGACGGGGTGTCCTCGACGACCACACCAAGGCTGGTGAGGGTGTCTCGGATGGCGTCGGCGGTGGCGAAGTCCTTGTTTTTCCGCGCGGTCGCGCGGGCTTGAAGTTGAGCACGGATGAGTCCGTCGAGGACATCCATCGCGTGTTGCTCGGAGGAGCCGCTCTTATCCCATTGTGAGTCCAGCGGGTTGATGCCGAGGATTGTGGTCATCGTGCCGACAGCAATGGCTGCTTGGTGAGCAGCAGCGGTATCGCCTTTATCCAGAGCGGCGTTGCCTGCGCGGAGGGTGTCGTGAACGACTGCGAGTGCGCCGGGCACGTTGAGGTCATCGTTCATAGCTGCGGCGAACGCATCAGGTACAGCAAGGTGATCTGGCGTGTGGATGTCAACGCCGGTGCGAAGAACCAGCGCGGCTGCTTCGAGGTCAGGAATGGTTTCGATGCAGCGGTTCAGGAATCCGGTGATGCGCTCGGCTGCGGAGGCAGCTTCCTCCAAAGATGTGGGGTAGTACTCGATAGTGGATCGGTATTGGGAAGCGCCGAGGTAGTAGCGGACGGCCAGTGGCGCGGCTTGGGTGGTGATCTGGGCGATGGTCATGCCATTCCCCAGGGATTTGCTCATTTTTTCCCCGCCGGCAGTGAGCCAGCCATTGTGCATCCAGTACTGCGCGAATCCGTAACCTGCTGCGCGGGATTGAGCTTGTTCGTTTTCGTGATGGGGGAAGCGCAGGTCCACCCCTCCACCGTGAATGTCGAAGGCGTCACCGAGGTATTTGCGTGCCATGGCGGAGCATTCGAGATGCCATCCGGGGCGCCCGCGCCCATAAGGGGTGGGCCAGGATGCGGTTTCAGGCTCGCCTTGTTTGAAACCTTTCCAGAGCGCAAAGTCTCGGGGGTCGCGTTTTCCTCGTGGGTCGACGTCTTCAGCCGCAGACATGTCTTCGACCTTTTGGCGGGTGAGCGCCCCGTACTCGGGGTAGCTACGAACATCGAAGTAAACATCGCCGGAGCCATCTTCGGCCGGGTAGGCGTGGCCGAGTTCGATAAGGCGTTCCATCAGTTCGACCATCTCAGGGATGTGACCGGTGGCGCGTGGTTCGTACGTGGCGTCGATGACCCCGAGAGTGCGCAGCGCGTCAGAGGTTTCGCGTTCGTGTGCGTAACTCCATGCCCACCAGGGGCGGTTATTCTCGGCGGATTTGCGAAGGATTTTGTCGTCGATGTCAGTGACGTTGCGCACGAGGGTGACGTCGTAGCCATGTCCCCAGGCAAGCCAACGGCGCAGGATATCGAATCCTACGGCGAAGCGTAGGTGCCCGATGTGGGGAGTCCCCTGAGTGGTGAGGCCACAAATGTAGATGCCGACTTTGCCTGGTGTGAGCGGGACGAAGTCTCGCTGGGTACGGGTGGCGGTGTCGTAGAGGCGCAATGTCACGTACCCAGCGTAACGAATGGTGTCCGTGCGGTTTCCCGCGACGGACACCATTCGTGGACTGGTCAGTGACCGCGGGCGCGCCACTGCGGCAGATGGGGTGCTTCATCTCCGATGGTGGTGGTTTCTCCGTGCCCGGTGAGAACGAGAGTTTCACTGGGCAAAGTCAGCAGTGATCCCGTGATGGATTCAAGGATGGTGTCAAAGTCGCTGAAGGATCGACCCGTAGCACCGGGGCCACCGTTAAAGAGGGTGTCACCAGAGAAGACGGCTGCCAGCTGCGGAATATGCAAGCAGACGCTGCCGGGTGAGTGGCCAGGAGTATGCAGGACCCGCAGTTCGAGGACTCCCCCAGCAGCTAGGGGAAGGTCAATGGTCTGCCCTGCGTTAAGTGATTTGTCTGCGGGGCGAGGTTGGATTTCTTCGTAGAGAAAGTTGTCCTCGGGGTGCAGATAGATGGGCGCGAGGGTCGCATCGGCAAGCGCGGTAACAGCGCTGTGATGGTCATCGTGGCCATGGGTCAACAGGATCGCTTCGACCCTGCGGCCGTCGATGGCTTCAAGAATGGGGTCTGCGTCGTGGGCGGCATCGATGACAATGACAGTTTTCTCGTCGCCGATGATGTAGACGTTGTTATCGACTTCCCAGGTGCCCCCATCGAGACTGAAGGTGCCGTGGGTGACGACGGAGCTGATGGTAACGCCGGGGATTGTTCCTGGTGTGGCAATAGTGTTCACAGGATCACCACCGATCGGAGAACGTCGCCTGCGGCCATTTTGTCGAAGGCTTCATTAACGGAGTCAAGAGAGATTTTTTCGCTGACAAAGGTGTCAAGGTCGATGCGTTTCTGTAGATGAAGATCAATGAGCATAGGGAAATCTCGGCTGGGTAGGCAGTCTCCGTACCAGGCGGGTGAAATGGATCCGCCTGCACCGTAGAGCTGGTCAAGAGGGACGGTGGTTTTCTGGCCAGGTTGAGGTACGCCGACCATGATGAGTCGGCCAGCGAGGTCACGAGAAGCGAGTGCTTGTTCCCACGTGTCAGCGCGGCCGGTGGCTTCGATGACGACGTCGGCACCGAAACCGTCAGTGGCATCTTTGATGGCTTGGATGGGGTCGATTTTTTTGCTGTTGATGGTGTGTGTGGCGCCAAATTCCTTGGCTTTATCGAGTTTACGGTCGTCGATGTCGACAGCGATGACCGTGGTAGCGCCAGCGATGAGGGCTCCCATGATGGCGGCATCGCCTACGCCACCGCATCCGTACACAGCGACGCTTTCACCGCGTTTAATTTTGGCGGTGTTCATGGCTGCTCCGGCGCCAGCCATGATGCCGCATCCGACCAGTCCTGCGGCGGCAGGGGTCACTGCGGGGTTAACTTTGGTGCACTGTCCAGCAGCGACGAGTGTTTTTTCCGCGAATGCGCCAATTCCTAGGGCTGGCTCAAGTTCGGTGCCATCTTCGAGCGTCATTTTTTGGGTGGCATTGGCAGTGTTGAAGCAGTACCAAGGTTCTCCGCGTTTGCAGGCTCGGCACTGGTCACCGCAGATAGCTCGCCAGTTAAGGATCACGAAATCACCGACCTGGAGGTCGTTGACGTCTTCACCGATTGCTTCAACAATGCCTGCTGCTTCATGCCCCAGGAGGTAGGGGAAGTTATCTCCAACTCCTCCGGCAACGTAGTTGTGGTCGGTGTGACAGACGCCGCATGCCTGAATTTTCACGACGGCTTCACCGGGGCCTGGGTCAGGGACCACGATGGTGGTGAGTTCAACGGGTGCGTCTTTGGAGCGGGCGATAACGCCGTTGACGATGCTGGGCACGAAACCTCCTAGATCGCTTCCGCGCGCCGCGATTGGCGTGTGGGTGTTCGCGTTTGGTCTGTACATCCAGCCTAGCTATGTCTACCTGGGAGTCAGTTGTACTGGCCCTCGCCACAAGCGCTGAAAGCCAGATCGGTATCCATGGCAGGCTTTTTGTGAGTCAGATCACGCTCATTTGCCGCAGTGAGTGACTGCACTTTTCCAGTATGCGGAATTGTCAGTTCTGCGGTACAACAACCGCTGTAGCTATGGCGGCTACTCCTTCGCCGCGTCCGGTCAACCCCAATCCGTCTGTGGTGGTTCCTGCGACCGAAACGGGGGCACCGCAGGCGGCGGAAAGAACCTGTTCGGCTTCAGCACGTCGCTTTCCCACTTTGGGGCGGTTACCAACAACTTGCACAGACACATTCCCAATCACATATCCGGCTTCGCGAACAAGTCGGGCTGCTTCTGTAAGAAGAACTACGCCGGAGGCACCTGACCACTGTGGCTGGCCCGTTCCAAAGTGGGTCCCAAGATCACCGATTCCCGCAGCGGAAAACAACGCGTCACAACACGCATGTGCAGCAACATCAGCATCAGAGTGACCGTCGAGGGCCAGTTCTCCTGGCCATGCCAATCCGGCAACCCATAAAGTACGCCCAGAATCTTCAGATGCATTGGCGTGCACATCCACTCCGTGACCAATGCGAGGCATCACTAGCGCAGGTGATTGCTGAGGCTGAACAGTGGGATTCATTTTGCTCGATAAAGCAGAAGCTAAAGCAGTAATACGTTCAAGGTCGGCAGGGGTGGTGATCTTATCTGCTTGCGGGTGGCCTGGAATGACACGAACAGACTCGCCAAGACGTTCCACCAAGGATGCATCATCGGTGACCTCTTGATCTATCACTTCACGGTGGGCCCGAACAAGCACATCGGTTCGGAATCCTTGCGGAGTTTGCACGGCTCGCAAACTCGCACGCGCCGGGGTCACAGTAACAATGTCGTCACTATCGACGTATTTAATCGTGTCACTAACCGCAAGGCCTGGGATCACTGCCGCATCACCGGCACTAACAGCCGCAATAACATTTTCAAATAAAGTAACCGGCGCCAACGCACGAGCCGCATCATGCACAAGAACAATATCGGCGCCGACCTTTTCCACCTCAGCAAGTCCACGCGCCACGGAGTCACTGCGCTGGGCTCCACCTGGAACCACCACAACAGCTGGTGCCTGGGCAGTAGACATGCCTGAGGCGGTTACCCCATCACGGGCAACCGCCTCAGCAACATCCATATGTGTGGCCGGTGCGACCACAACAATCGTGCTCACTGCACTCACCTGGACTACACGCTCCATTGCCCATGAGAGCAACGGGCGGCCAGCCATTTCGACCAGTGCTTTCGGGCGGTCAGCACCCAGCCGGGAACCAGCACCAGCAGCAACCACGATCACAGCAACACGCATGCCCATGATCTTGCCAAACATCATGCGCACACGGCCGCGCGGGGCGAGCGAAACCGACTTCAGCCGGTCATGGTTTTCAGGAGGTAAGAACCTCGTCAAGCATGCTTTCGGCGTGCTCTTCGTCCGTCTTCTCAGCCAAAGCCAGTTCAGAGACAAGAATCTGGCGAGCCTTAGCAAGCATGCGTTTCTCCCCAGCAGACAATCCCTTGCCGTGCTCACGGCGCCACAGGTCACGAACAACCTCGGCAACACGATTCACATCGCCGGAAGCAAGTTTCTCTAGGTTGGCTTTGTACCGCCGAGACCAGTTTGCAGGCTCTTCACCTTGCGTTGAACGCAGCACCTCGAAAACGTGCTCTAGACCTTCTTGGCCCACAACGTCACGCACTCCCACCAAATCGCAATTCTCGGCAGGAACCTCAATGGTCAAGTCACCCTGGGCAACTTTAAGTACCAGATAAAGCCGTTCCTCACCTTTGATGGTGCGGGTTTTGATCTCTTCGATGAGCGCCGCACCGTGGTGCGGGTAAACAACTGTCTCGCCAACCTTGAAAGTCATATGCCCGTATTCCCCTTTCGCGACCTTAAGTCTATCACGCCACCACACACCTACAGTCGCTCATAAGCGCATTCATGCAGTTCAGAGCACATGAACCAACTTTGAATAAGCCTATAAACAAGGAATTGACACAGGTTTTACACCACAACGATCACAAATTTTCTCGCCTGTCCGATGCCAGCCAGTTACCCTGTGAAACGTGATGCGAACAACTCGAATCCCTGGTACGCCCGGCCAGAACGACACCCCCAACACCGATGCCACCGTCTCCCGGCGTCACCCGGGTCGAGTGCGTTCCCTCGCGGCAGCAGGACTCACCGGAATCGCCGCCCTAGCCCTGGCTGGATGCCAATGGACCTCACCCATCCAGACAGACAAGGCATACGCACCTGCCGACGGCGCTATGTTCGAAATGGGCGGCCTGCACCTACAAAACGTTGTCGTTGTCTCCGAAGGAAATGGCAAACCCGGCACAATCTCTGCCCTCGCCGTCAACAACACACAGCAGCCAGTCAAAGTCGGCTTCGCGAACCCGCAAGGGCAGCCTGGCCAGCAGTTCGACGTACCCGCAGGTGGCTCACTGCAATTCGGAGGCCAAAAAGAGGGCGCAGCTAGCGTCACTCTCCCCCAAGTTCCCACCACAGCTGGCGGCATGATGCCTCTGTCCGTCATCACCAGCGCTGGCCAAGACGTCGTCAACGCCCCTGTACTTCCCCCCACCGGTTACTACGCCTCCCTAAAACCCACCGCGCCAGCAACCTCCACCAGCCCCCCCTCAGGGACATCCACCCCCAGCGAATCATCCACTGACTCCGCGCGACCACACGGAACCAGCACCCCCACAGCAGAGTCAACCTCCACCCCCACAGCCACCACCGAGGATGACGAGCACACCGACCACGACCACAACTAATAACCCCACACACCTCAAGCGGGTGGTGGTGAGCGCCTAACAGCGCCTTACCACCACCCGCTTACGCATTCCCCGAACACCTCACACCACCTCAAACTTGTATCCCAACCCCCGCACCGTCACGATATGCACCGGATTACCCGGATCCTGCTCAACCTTGGCCCGCAGACGCTTAATGTGCACATCAAGCGTCTTGGTATCCCCCACATAGTCACTACCCCACACCCGATCAATGAGCTGCATGCGAGTCAACACACGACCCGCATTCCGCAACAACATCTCCAGCAGCTCAAACTCCTTCAACGGCAAAGAAATCTGCTCCCCCCGCACCTTCACCACATGCCGCTCCACATCCATCTGTACCGGACCGGCCCCCAACGCCACAGGCAGCACCTCCTCCGGCTCAGCACGACGACGCAACACCGCCTTCACCCGAGCCAACAACTCACGACTCGAATACGGCTTCGTCACATAATCATCCGCACCAATCTCCAACCCCACCACCTTGTCAATCTCACTATCTTTCGCCGTCAACATAATGATCGGGACCGAAGAATCTGCCCGGATCCGCTTACACACCTCCACCCCATCCAGCCCCGGAAGCATCAAATCCAACAACACCAATTCAGGCCGAACAACAGCGAAATCCCGCACCGCAGACACACCATCAGCCGACACTGACACCTCATACCCCTCCTTACGCAAGAGATATGACAACGGGTCAGAAAACGACTCCTCGTCCTCAACCACCAAAATGTGCGTCATACGCCAACCCTCCAATCACAACAACCGCACAACGCAGCACCTCGCCACGCCTACACCGCAACACAACAACATCACACCCCCGCACCCCCTGAAACCGCATCAACACCAGGCATCTGTGGCAACCGAACCGTAAAAGTAGACCCCTCCCCCAACTTGCTCCACACCTTCACCTCACCCCCATGATTCGTACATATGTGCTTCACAATCGCCAACCCCAACCCCGTCCCACCGGTAGCACGCGAACGCGCCTCATCCACCCGATAGAAACGCTCAAAAACCCGCTCTAACGCCTCCGGAGCAATCCCCGTCCCCTGATCAGCCACCGCAACCTCAATCACCCCACCAACAGAACGCACAGTCACCGCCACCCGCGTACGCTCAGCCGAATAATTAATCGCATTCGACAACAAATTACTCACCGCAATCACCAACATCCGGTGATCACCCACTACCTGCGCCCGCTCATCACCCTCAAACACCATCTCCACATCACGAGACTCCGCAAGAGTCTGAACACTCTCCAACGCATCACGCACCACGGCCGTCACTGTCACCGGCACCGGATCCGAAATCGCCTCATCCACCTGCAACCGCGACAAATCAACGATGTCCTGCACCAACCGCGTCAACCGCGAAGACTCCATCTGAATCCGACGCGCAAACCTCGCTACCGTCTGCGGATCCTCACACGCATCCAACACCGCCTCAGCCAACAACGCGATCCCACCCACCGGCGTCTTCAATTCATGCGACACATTCGCCACAAAATCCCGACGCACATCCTCCACCCGCTGCGCCCGCGTCCTATCCTCCACAAACAACGCCACAAACCCCGACCCCAAATCCACAGCACGCACCGCCACCGACACCCGCGCATCAACAAAACGATCCCGCGTCAACGTGAACTCATGCTCACTGCTCTGCCCCATCCGACGCGCATGACGCACCACCGCCCGCAACTCGTCATGCACCAAATCCTGACCACGCAACAACCCCATCACCGACGTCGACGGACTCGAACGCACCACCCGATCCCGCGAATCGATGACCATCACGCACTCCTTGAACGCAGTGATCAACCGATCAAACATTTCAGAGGTATCTACCGACCCCGAAGAACGCACATCACGAACACTCACACCCCCACCATTCACCCCACCAACACCGCGCTCAGCACCAACCCCCACGACACGCCCAACCCACCGCCTCACCTCCGCAACAATTGAACCCACCCCGCAACCCTACGCACCCTCACGTCACCAAACCCCCGCAACCCATCACCAACCACACCATCGACACCAAGGATTCGCCACCACGCCACCACCCGTTCACACAAACCACACCCACCACCCCAACCGACACCAACTCGCCCACGACCAGACACCCCCAACCAACCTGAACCTGATTGACTGACCCCTACCCACGCGCCCGACCCCGCTGGCACACCCCAGTCACTCCACGCCACGGCGGCGCACACACACAGCAGGAGGAACTATGCGCGACGCCTTCCACGAAGTACTCGACCAACTCACCGACGACCTCGTAGAAATGACCCGCCTGGCCGCCTCATCCATGTCACGAGCCACCAACGCGCTCCTGGACGCTGACCTCGAACTGACCCAAACTGTCATCTCCGCAGACGAACAACTCGACGCACTCGAGAAAAAAATTAACCTCGTCGCCGTCGACACCCTCGCACGCCAACAACCCGTCGCCACAGACCTACGCATCATTGTCACCGCGCTACGCATGGCCGCCAGCATCGAACGCATGGGAGACCTAGCCGTCCACGTCGCCAAAGTAGCCCGACTTCGCTACCCCGAAGCCGCAGTTCCCCCCGAAGCCCGCGCAACCATCCTCGAAATGGCCCAAGTAGCCAACAAACTCATCACCCAAGTCGGCGGAATTATCACCACCAAAGATATGGACGCCGTCAACACCCTCGACCTCACCGACGACCGCCTAGACGCCCTTCACCGCGAAATTTACAACCTCATCACCAGCGAAAACGCCCCCCACGACCGTAAAACATCCATCGACCTAGCCCTGCTAGCCCGCTACTACGAACGCTTCGGTGACCACGCCGTCTCCGTCGGCGAACAAATGCAATACCTCGTCACCGGCATCATCGAACAACGCGCCTAACAGCACTTACACAGCCACAAGGGGTGCCCCGCCAGCAACAGCGAGGCACCCCTTGCATTCACACAGCGACAACAACGCCAAATGAATTACTTGCCCTGATTAGCAACCGCTTCAGCAGCAGCCTTCGCTGCCTCCGGGTCAAGATACGTGCCGCCCTTAACAACCGGAGCGAAATTCTCATCAAGTTCATAAAGCAGCGGAATACCCGTCGGGATGTTCAACGCCGCAATATCCTCATCGCTAATACCATCAAGATGCTTCACCAATGCACGCAAACTGTTTCCATGCGCGGCAAGCGCAACTGTTTTACCCGCCACCAAATCAGGCTTAATATCGCTTTCCCAATAAGGCAACATACGCGCCACGACATCTTTCAAACATTCCGTCAACGGTGCACCACCATCAATATCCGCATAACGCAGATCATTTGACTGGCTGAACTCGTTACCCGGATCAATCTCCGGCGGCGGAACATCATACGAACGACGCCACTGCATAAACTGCTCATCACCGAACTGATCACGGATCTCTTTTTTGTTCAGACCCTGCAGCTTGCCGTAATGACGCTCATTAAGCCGCCAACTACGCTTCACCGGAACCCAGTGACGATCAGCCACATCCAAAGCCAAGTTGGCCGTCTTAATAGCCCGACGCAGCAACGACGTGTGCAACACATCCGGAAGCACACCGTTGGACTTCAACAGCTCACCAGCACGAGCTGCCTCGGCGCGACCCTTCTCGGACAAGTCAACATCGACCCAACCGGTGAACAGGTTTTTCGCATTCCATTCGCTCTCACCATGGCGGAGCAGGACGAGCTTGTAAGTCATGCCCCCACTCTATGACTTCACTCCCAGGCCTCAGCACAACAACCCAGCAATCGCATCACCAAACCACAAGCTCACTCCCCCCGCCGATGCGCCACCGCATCGGCATACACCTCCAACACCCGCTTCGCCGTCGCAGCCCATCCAAAAGACTGCGCATGCTCATACCCAACCCGCCCCAACTGCGCACGTCGATCCGCATCATCGAGAAGACGTTCGAACACCAACGACCACTCCCCCACATCATGGGTCGGCACCAAAACACCCCCCTTCACAGCCGTCGGCAGCCCACCCACCGCCGCAGCCACCACCGGCACACCACACGCCTGCGCCTCAATCGCCACCAACCCAAACGACTCGTTGTGAGAAGGAACACCCACAATGTCCGCACTGCGATACCACTGCGCCAACACCTCCCGCTCCACTGGCGGCGAGGTCAGCAACATATGCCCCACACCCAATTCAGCCGCCCGATCCAACACAAGCCTCGGACGCTCCAACCCCGTACCCGACGGCCCCCCAATCACCACCAGCCTCAACCGCTGCCCCAAATCCGGCCGCCGAGAGGCCACATCAGCCACCACATCCACCAGCAAATCCGGTGCCTTCAACGGCTGAATCCTCCCCACAAAACACACCACAAGCGCATCCTCAGGCAGCCCGGTCACCGCACGCGCAGCCTGAGGATCACCTGGCATAAAGGTCTCTAAATCAACTCCCGGGGGCACCACCTCCACCACATCAGCCGACGCCCCATAAAACGAGACCAACTCATCCCGCTCTCGCGCTGTATTAGCCACCAACCGATCAGCAATCGAAACCACCTGCTCTTCACCAATCTCACGAACCAGCGGCTCGGCAGCATCCCCAGGCGCCAACAACGCATTCTTCACCTTCGCCATCGTGTGCATCGTGTGCACCAACGGCACGTTCCACCGCTGCGCCGCCAGCCACCCCACCTGACCCGACAACCAGTAATGCGAATGCACCACGTCGTAATGCCCCTCAGGACGCCCAGCAACCTCACGCATCACCCCCGCAGCGAACGCACACAACTGCGACGGCAGCAAATTCTTATCCAACCCCTCATACGGCCCCGCAAGCACGTGCCGCACCACCACCCCCGGACACAACTGCACCTCATTAGGCAACGACGCCGACGTCTTGCGCGTAAAAATAACAACCTCCACCCCCATCGCAGCCAAATGCCGCGCAACCTCCACCACATACACATTCATCCCACCAGCGTCCCCTGTACCAGGCTGATCCAACGGCGACGTATGAAACGACAGCATCGCTACCCGACGGACAGGTGCCTGCACATCGACCGAACCGGCCACGACGGCCTCCCCTTCTCACATGTGACGTTTCGCTGGTCATACTGCCGCCACCACCCCCTTAACCCCAACCGCGCACTACACAAGCACCTAGCCCAGCACGCACCAACCCATCACCTCCAGATATGGTTCGGCAGTGGGCGCAACAAAACCGATGGGTGAAATCACTCGTGGAACCACCAACCCCAACCGCCTGCGCCGCTGCGACAGGTGGCTCGCTTCCATGTACGCACACCTGCTCACCCGCCGTAACAACCCCATTTGGATCGTCGACCTCGGCTACGGCGCCTCCCCCATCACCACCCTCGACATGGCCAACCATCTAGCCTCCCACCCCGACATCGCCCGCCCTCCCCACACCGCAAACCTACGCATCCGCGGACTCGAAATCGATCCACAACGCGTACACCACGCAAACACAGTCATGCAGGAGCGAAAAAAAACCAGACACCCTGAACCCATCGCCATCGACTTTGCGCTCGGCGGATTCGAAACACCCCTACCCAACAACGCCCAAGCCACCGTCATCCGCGCATTCAACGTTCTACGTCAATACGACGAAAAAGACGTACCCCAAGCATGGAAAACACTGTGCTCACGTCTAACCCCCGAGGGCATCGCCATCGACGGAACCTGCAACGAACTAGGCCGCCGCACCACCTGGATCACCCTGAACCGCTCCGGCCCCATCCACCTAACCATCTCCATCAAACACGGCGCCTGGCAACGCCCCTCTGACATCGCCGAACGCCTACCCAAAGCACTCATCCACCACAACATCCCCGGAACACGCATCAACGCATTCCTCACCGACTGGGATGACGTATGGGCCCGCAACAGCCACCACGCAACCTTCGGTCAACGACAATGGTTCATCGCAGCCTGCGCAGACCTACGTGACCGCGGCTGGCCCCTACTGCATGGACCACGACGCTGGCGCCTAGGAGAAGTAACTATCCGTTGGGACGCTGTAGCGCCCTAGAGGATCAGAGCGTTAAAAACACTCACCAACTTCCGTGCGGACCAAAACCACCAGAAGAGTCTTTACGACGTTTAATCATGGGCGTGTATTGACGCAAAGCAGGGCGGGCATCAGCGAAATACACCCCCACCGCAACAATCGCAATCAAAGAGAAAGCCCCCAACCCCGCCACATTCGTCACACCAACAAAAGTGATAAGCGCAGCCACGGCATTAATCCCAACCCACACAGGCTTCGTAAGCTTTTCAGCCGCCTGATACGAACCAGCCGGATGCAAAGCAGAATCCACCAACGCCCACAATGACGCACCAAAAGCAATCACCCCCAACGCCAAAAGCGCGAAGCTCTGCAACGTCATCAAGGTCGCCAACATGCACACCAGCGTACGTGCCCCAGGTTGCCAACCGCAGCGTGTGGATCCGTGTTCACGTACGCATCCACCCAGAACACACCAACCAACACCTATACGTCACACATCAACAATCACCGTAAACGGCCCATCATTAACCAACTCCACCTCCATATCAGCACCAAAGCGCCCCGTCTGAACCTCCACGCCCTGCGCCCGCAAAGCCTCAACCAACGCATCAAACAACGGCTCAGCCACATCACCACGCGCCGACTCACTCCACGATGGACGTCGCCCCTTACGCGTACTTCCATACAAAGTGAACTGACTGACCAACAAAACCGGCGCGCCATCATCACTCACAGACGTCTCATCACGAGACAACCGCAACTGAGCAATCTTGCGCGCCATCAGATCAACCTCAGCCGCCGTGTCATTCACATGCGCAGCAACAAGGACAACCAACCCCGGCCTCGTGATCTGCCCAACCACCTCGCCAGCAACCCGCACCGCACCACGCGTAGCCCGCTGCACAACTGCTCTCATAACAACCCCTCACCACAAACCAAAAACATCACGGCTGCACAATCACGGTCTGCGCAACCGTCACATCACCGGCCAACAACACTGCATCAACAGGAGTGTTCCTACGCACCAACCCAAGACCTACCGGGCCATCCACGTGATGCATCGCCACCGACGACAACCGCCCCACCACACGCCCATCCAACGTCAACTCAGCACCAGGTTCAGGCAACGTATGCCCCGAACCATCCAGATGAGCGAAAAACAACCGGCGCGGCGGACGACCCAAATTATGAACCCGCGCCACCGTCTCCTGACCGCGATAACACCCCTTACGCAGATGCACCGCCACCCGAAGCCAATCCAACTCATGAGGGATAGCCCGACCGTCAGTTTCATAGCCACACCGAGGACGCCACGCCTGAATCCGCTGCGCCTCAACCGCAGCCATACCCGCTAACGGCCGGTCACCAACAAATCCTTCAACCCCCTCCCGCGGCACAATCACCTCACGCCACGCACGCTCACGCCCCGGATGCTCAAACCCTGGAACAACCTGCCCTCCCTCCTCAGGCACAACCTGCCCAGCAGCATCCCCAGAGGCCAACCGCCGCTGCAACGCCGCACGCCCACGAACCGGCCGCGACACCGGCGCATCCGGCCCATAACAAGCAGTGTCGCCAACCGGCCCCGGCCACGCATCCACCCAGGCAAGCAACTCACCCTCAACCGACTCACGCGCAACCGGCTCACCCACCACCGCGAACCGATCAGAGACATCAGCAACCTCAACACGCAGCATGAACCTCATCGAATCCAGCCACGCAACAACCGCACCAGACGTCCCCGGCTCAACCGTCATCCACAGCGTCTGACCGTCATCGACAACATGCAAGTCATGCTCAATCCGCCCCTGCGGATCCAACACAAGCGTGCTCATCGAATGCCGCGGCGCCAACCCCAACAACGACTGCGTAGTGAGCGAGTTCAACCAACTCAACCGATCCGGACCCGAAACCGTCACCACACCACGATTCGACAAATCCGCAACCGCCACGCCCTGCTCCAACAAACGCGACTCACGCAACGGATCCCCGTAATGCACAGCAATCCCGGCATCCACACCCACCCCAGCCACTGCCTTCGGGCGCGCCAACAGTGGCGAGGCGGGAGGAACCTCGCCCCTCACGCAACCCGCTCAAGCTGCGCAGACATGTGCGACGTCATCGGATGACCATCAGCAGCCATCTCCAACACCCACATCAACTTCGAATCCACCAACCCATACATGCGCTTAGCCGAGTTGTACTCCCGCGCAGCAGGAGAACGCATCACACCATCCGTAGCTATCTCGATGACCGGGCGCTCCTTCTCCTTCTTCCCAACAAACATCTCCACAATGCCTGTCGGATGCGCCAACAACAGCTCAATCTCACCATCGCCCACCACACGCCAATACCCAGTCTCCGTGGCCAAAGGACGAACCTGCTTACCCTCCTCATCCAACTCCCACGAACGAGAATTCATCGTCAGGAATGGACGCCCATCATGAGTAATCTCCACCTCCTGCACCATGTTGCACGACTCCATACCGGGATAACCCACCACTCCCAAACCACGCCACGAGCCAACCAACCACGCCAGCGGGGCAACCTCAGGGTTCAAAGTCACATCTAGCTCAAAAACCATGCCGCCATCCTCCCCGATACACGGCACCTTGCGCACCTCCAACCACCCAACACCCCACTCATCACCCACTCAACAACGGCACCAACGACCCCAACACCACCCACGCCTGCCCATACGCAACCACACCCGTCACCAACAAACTCGCCGCACCCGCAGCCCACCGAGCCCGAAAACCCGCAATCGTCGGAAGACCACACAACGCCAACCTCAACGTAAAAGACCCCAAACCAGCCAAACCACCAGCCAAACCCGCCACCCACACATCACTACCAACCCCCTGCGGCCCCACCCACAGCCACACCAAAGCGCCAACAACCGCACCCAACACCGATGCAACCACCGCCGGCACCCAAGCACGACCACGACTCACCAAACCACCAGGCAATCCATCAGCAGCTACCCCCACCAACGTCGCCGCAACCACACCCAAAGACGTCGCATGCCCCACCGGCCCCTCCAAAATCAAAAAACACGACCCCGAAGCAACCACCGTGATCCCAAAAACCGCCGACGACACCGACTCCACCAACCGCGGCCGCCGATCCCGCCGCCCCAACTGATGCACAAACTCCAACACCAACACCACAGCAATCGCTGCCACCAACATGCTCACATGCGTCCGGTGCGTCACCCACCCACCAGCCACCAAAATCACCGCAGCAGCAACCAAAATCCCCGTCGTCCCACGCGGACTCGGCAACTGCAACAACCGAACCCACCCATTAGCCATCATCAACATCGGCACCCCCACACCCAACGTCATCAACGCCGGCACACCAGTGGCAATCCCCACACCCGCCGCCACCGTCACCGCAAAACACGCCATAGATGCAGGCCACACAGCCCATGTCACGAGATCGGGACTCTCACTCACACAACCACCCTAGCCAGTTCACCCCACACCTGTTCCCCCGAATCACCCTCCCGCAAACGGAGGAAGCAGCTCAACCACCGAACCATCCCCCACAACCCGGCCACGATCACCCCTAACACCATCCACCAAACACGTACACACACCCACCACCTTCTCCAGCTCCGGATGCACCACCACCGCCGCATCCAGCACCTCACCCACCGTGCCCGCCGAAACAACCTCACTGTCACACCCCGCCGCAGCCGCAGCCGCAGCCCAATACCGCACCGTCACAACACCAGCCACAATCAACCCCTCCTCACACAGCCACAAGCAACCTGCCCATAGCCACACACAACAACCTCAAACAACCCAAAAATAGACCGCCGAACAACAGCGGACCTCCCACCAATCGTATTCTCAGACGCATGGCCCGGCTCCTCCTGATGACGTCAATGCCCTCACGGCACCTCGACGTCCTACCCGCCCTCGGCCTCCTCTCCCACGACGTCGCCCACATGCCCATCGACACCCACACCCCCACCCCCAGCACCGGATTCGACATCCTGCTCATCGACGCACGCCACGACCTCGCACGCGCCAAAGCCCACTGCCGACACATCTCCCTAGCCCTACCCGACATCCCCATCCTCGCCATCGTTACCGAAGGCGGACTCATCACCATCAACGCCGACTGGGGCATCGACGACATCCTCCTCACCAACGCCGGACCAGCCGAAATAGACGCCCGCATACGCCTAGCCACCAGCCGCCGCCCACCTCCCCCCACCACAGACAACGACCGCATCACCTCCGGCCAACTCACCATCGACGAATCCGCCTACACCGCTCGACTGGCCGGAGACCTACTCGACCTCACCTACAAAGAATTCGAACTCCTCAAACACCTCGCCAACCGCCCCGGACGCGCCTTCACCAGAGCCCAACTCCTCCAAGAAGTCTGGGGATACGACTACTTCGGTGGCACCCGCACTGTCGACGTACACATCCGACGCCTACGCGCAAAACTCGGCCACGAACACGAAGAACTCATCGCCACCGTCCGCAACGTCGGCTACCGATTCAACCCACCCGGAGACCCCCACCCCTAACCCCACCAACAATCACATACACGCCCACCCCCAACTCGACGCAGCAATGCGCCAAGATGGAACCATGAATGCACAACGCGTCCTGACCGAGCCCGAACTCACCGAGTTCCGCGCGCTAGCTCAGGCCGTCACAGACGCCGACGGCGTCGAAGCTTTCTCCGAAGCCACCATGCTCCACGCAGCCTCCACCACCGAAGGCAACCACGCCTTCATCCTCCTACGCCACAACCCAGAAGACCCCACCAGCCCCATCATCGCCGCCGCCCACATCGACAACCTCACCGACGCACCCAGCGCCGAAATCGCCGTAGCCCCCACCGCCCGCAGCCACGGACACGGCACCCACCTCATCACCACCATCCTCACCACCCACCCCACCACACACTTCTGGGCACACGGACACCTGCCCGCAGCCCAACACCTCGCCCACAAAACACACCTCACCACCGTTCGCGAACTGTGGAAAATGAGCCGCCCAGTCGAAGGCATCACCCCCACCGACCCCCACGACATCACCCTGCCTGACGGCTACACCTGGCGCACCTTCAACCCCAACACCGACCACGACACCACCGACTGGCTCAACGTCAACGCCGCAGCATTCGCCACCCACCCAGAACAAGGCCGCATCACCCGCGAAGACCTCCACGCCCGCTTCGCCGAACCCTGGTTCGACCCCAACGGCTTCTTCCTCATCCACGCCCCCAGCAACACACCGACCACCGAAGGCTCCCTCGCCGCCTTCCACTGGACCAAACACCCCCACACCAACGAACCCGGCGAAATCTACGTCGTCGGCGTCCACCCAGACCACCAAGGACACGGACTAGGCACCGCCGCCACCGCCCTAGGGCTGGCCCACCTAAGCACCACCGGCGCCACCACCATCGACCTCTACGTCGAAGGCGACAACACTCCAGCCATCGCCACCTACCAACACGCCGGATTCCACCGCACCGCACACGACGTCCAATACGCGCACACCCCCACCGGCCAGAAAGCACACACCATGAGCAACGACACCAGCTCCCCGACCCCCACCAACGAAGCCACAACCGTCCCCACATCCGTCACCCCCCGACGTGCCCCCGAACCCCGATTCACCCCCCTCCCCCAGCACAACACCACCGAAGAAGAATTCCCCACCGACCGCTTCCTCGACCGCGAAATCAGCTGGCTCGCCTTCAACGAACGCGTCATGCAAATGGCCGAAGACACCACCGTGCCTCTGCTAGAACGCGTCAACTTCCTATCCATCTTCGCCAGCAACCTCGACGAGTTCTTCATGGTCCGCGTCGCCGGACTTAAACGCCGCATCGCCACCGGACTAGCAGTGCGCTCCGCCTCCGGCCTCGAACCCCGCGAACTCCTGGACCGCATCCACACCGTCAGCTCTGAACTACAACAACGCCACGCCCACCTCTACATCGACGAAATCCAACCCGCCCTGGCCAACGAAGGCATCACCATGGCTCACTGGGCCGACCTCGCCATCGACGAACGCGCACACCTAACCCAATGGTTCGACGCCACTGTCTTCCCCGTCCTAACCCCACTGGCCGTCGACCCCTCCCACCCCTTCCCCTACATCTCCGGCCTCTCCCTCAACATGGCCGTCGTACTCGTCAACACCGAAACAGGAAACGAACACTTCGCCCGCCTCAAAATCCCCTCCCTCCTACCCCGACTCGTCCCCCTCGACGACGAAGACAACACCCCCCACAGCGCCCGCTTCGTCCCCATCGAAGAAATCATCGCCGTCCACCTTGACCGCCTCTTCCCCGGCATGGACGTCCGCGAACACTTCACCTTCCGCGTCACCCGCAACGAAGACCTCGAAGTCGAGGAAGACGACGCCGAAAACCTCCTCACCGCCCTCGAAAAAGAACTCACCCGCCGACGCTTCGGACCACCCGTAAGACTCGAAGTCGAAGACGGCATCAGCGAACACGTCATGGCTCTACTCACCCGCGAAATGCACATCCACCCCAAAGAAGTGCTACGCCTCCCCGCCCCCCTAGACCTACGCGGTCTACGCGCCATCGCCGACCTGGAACGCACCGAACTCAAATACCCCGGATTCGTCCCCCGCAGTCACCCCGACCTCGCCCGCGTCGAATCCAGCAAAGCCGCAAACATGTTCACGGCCATCCGCGCCAAAGACGTCCTCGTCCAACACCCCTATGACTCCTTCTCCACCTCAGTACAAGCCTTCATCGAACAGGCCGCAGCCGACCCCAACGTCCTAGCCATCCGCCAAACCCTCTACCGAACCAGCGGCGACTCACCCATCATCGACGCCCTCATCGATGCCGCCGACGACGGCAAACAAGTCCTAGCAGTCGTCGAGATCAAAGCCCGCTTCGACGAACAAAACAACATCGACTGGGCCCGCAAACTCGAACACGCAGGAGTCCACGTCGTCTACGGCGTCGTCGGTCTCAAAACACACTGCAAACTCTCCCAAGTAGTCCGCCGCGAACAATCAGGCCTCGTTCGGTACTGCCACATCGGCACCGGCAACTACCACCCCAAAACCGCCCGCCTCTACGAGGACTACGGCCTCTTCACCAAAGACCCGGTCATCGCCGATGACATGACCAAACTCTTCAACCAACTCTCCGGGTGGGCCCCCGCCACTACCTACGAACGACTCCTCGTCGCCCCCCGCACCGTACGAACCGGCCTGCTAGACCACATCGGCACCCAAATCGAACGAGCCGAAAACGGCCTGCCCGCCTACGTCGGCATCAAAGTGAACTCCATCGTCGACGAAGCCGTCATCGACGAGCTCTACCGCGCAAGCCAAGCAGGAGTCAACGTTGACGTCCTCGTACGCGGCATCTGCTCCCTAAGACCCGGCGTCGAAGGCATGAGCGAAAACATCCGCGTCCGCTCCATCATCGGTAGATTCCTCGAACACTCCCGCGTATTCCTCTTCGGCCCCCGCGACGAACGCATCGCCTTCATCGGCAGCTCCGACATGATGCACCGCAACCTCGACCGACGAGTCGAAGCACTAGTACGCCTATCTGATCCCCGACACATCGAACAAACATCAGCACTGGTCGAACTCGGCATGAGCGACGAAACAGCCAGCTATCACCTCGGCGGCGACGGACGCTGGACCCGCCACTACAACTCCCCCGAAGGCACCCCTCTAGTCGACATGCAAGCACGCCTCATCGAAGAACACAGCGCCCGCCGCAAACGAGCACGCACACGATGAGCAAAAACACCACCATCCGCGCCGCAGGCACCATCCCCTGGCGCAAAAGCCCAAACGGTATCGAAGTCGCTCTCGTCCACCGCCCCCACCACAACGACTGGAGCTGGCCCAAAGGACACCTCGACCCAGGCGAACGCAGCCCCATCGCTGCCATCCGCGAAACCCACGAAGAAACCGGACTCAACATCCGGCTCGGCGTTCCTCTCCCCACAACCCAGTACACCGTCAACACCAGACCCAAAATCGTCGACTACTGGAGTGCAACCATCACCGGAGGTACAGGCAAACTCCTCCACGAAGTCGACCAAGTGGCATGGCTAACCATCCCCGAAGCACTTACCACTCTCACCTACGAACGCGACCAGATCCCTCTCCTAGAACTCCAACGCCATCACCACGAGAACACTCTGGCCACCGCACCACTGATCTTCGTACGCCACGCGCTAGCTGTACCACGAAAACAATGGCGCAAGCACGACCAACGGCGCCCGCTAAGCAAAGACGGACTCGCCCAAGCAAAAGCCCTGCCCCCACTCCTGCAGGCCTATAACGTGCACCGACTGGTCAGCTCATCCAGCGAACGCTGTGCCACCACATTCCACTGGGCCTCAAAGAAACTCACAGTGCCGATACGTCAAACAGATCGGCTCACTGAAGAAGGATTCGCTGCCCATCCCAAAGCAGCCCGCCGCTGCGTGGACAAACTCACCGACTGGATACGTAAAAAAGGCCTAGGAGCAGCGCTATGCACTCACGGGCCCCTCGTTGAGACTCTCCTGACCTCTCTTGCCCACGATGCGCCCGATAAAGACACTGCCCATGTGCTCCTTGACGCAGCACACAACGGAATGGACAAAGGTGAAGCAATCGCGATTCACCTGGCAGTAAATGCATCAGATCGCCACATTGTTGCCATCCGGCGGCACCGAGCCTGAACTGCGGTAATGCATTTACGCGTGTCTAATGACGCAGAAGCTGAGGCGACATGCGCACTCGCATTCTGTACCGTTGTCCATGTGCCGGGCCGCGGCAGCCCCGGGTCCCAACTTCAGCCGCCAAGAGCGGCCACGCGCCGTGAGGCGCTCCCGGTCCGGCACGCATCATCTGCGGCTTGGTAACAGGTTCTGTCTATTACTCAACAGCTTTCAGGAATGGGGATTCAAGAATTCATCCCCTATCCCAGATAGCGACTTAACCGAAACGCCCCGATACATAATCTTCAGTCTCTTTATGCGCTGGATTATTGAAGACTTTCTGTGTGTCATCAAACTCCACTAAATGACCACCCTGACCAACGCCAACTAGATTAAAGAACCCCGTCTTGTCACTCACACGCGCAGCTTGCTGCATGTTATGCGTAACGATAACGATCGTGTAGTTTTCCTTCAACTCATGCATTAAGTCTTCAACAGCAAGAGTGGAGATGGGATCCAAAGCAGAACAAGGCTCATCCATCAGAACAATGTCCGGCTTAACTGCAATAGTTCGCGCAATACAAAGACGCTGCTGTTGACCACCCGAAAGTCCTGCACCAGAACGCCCCAGACGATCCTTCACCTCGGTCCACAAGTTCGCACCGCGCAAAGATTCCTCAACCAAATCATCTGCGTCCACTTTAGATAGGCGTCGATTATTCAGTCGATACCCAGCAAGCACATTGTCATAAATAGACATTGTAGGAAACGGCGTAGGTTTCTGGAAAACCATGCCAACCTTGCGTCGCACAGAAACCGGATCAACTCCTTTGCCGTAGAGATTCTCCCCATCGACAAGAACCTGACCTTCACAGTAAGCACCCGGAATGGCCTCATGCATTCGGTTAAGTGATCTCAAAAAGGTTGACTTACCGCATCCCGAGGGGCCAATGAGAGCAGTCACTGCACGAGCATGAATATTGACATTGACATCATGAACAGCGAGGAACTTTGAGTAGTAGATGTTTAGGTTAGAAACCTCGATGGCATATGACACGTCGATCAGTCCTTTTACTCGTCCGCGTCAGCGGGCCTTAGGGGCGAATACGTGAGAGACCCAACGAGCAACCAAATTAAGGGCCATCACGATAATCATAAGAAGAAGAGCCGCAGTCCACGCTCGATCAATATAAGGCTGCGGAGGTACACCCGGATTCATATACTGGTAGTAAGAGAAGACTGGCAATACCGCCATACGGCCAGAAAATGGATTCCAGTTAACCGAAGTTGTAATTCCAATAGTGACAAGAAGAGGTGCCGTTTCGCCAATGATACGAGCAATGGCGATAGTGACACCTGTAGCTATGCCTGCAATTGCAGTTCGAAGAACCACTTTTACGATAGTCAACCATTTAGGCACACCCAGCGCATATGCGGCTTCACGAAGCTCACTGGGAACAATTCTGAGCATTTCCTCGGTATTGCGCACCACTATAGGGATCATGAGGATACACAAGGCAGCTGCACCGATGATGCCAGCCCGAGCCCCTGGCCCCATCAAGAGGGCGAAAAGAGCGTAGGCGAAAAGTCCCGCAACGATCGAGGGAATCCCGGTCATGACATCAACGAAAAACGTTAATGCACGTGACAGACGGTTGTTATTTCCGTATTCGACAAGATAAATAGCCGTAAGGACCCCCACAGGTACGGAAATAACCGTGGAAATAGCAGTGACGATGAAGGTTCCGACCACTGCATGCACTGCACCGCCACCACCGCCGAAAACACCACGCATTGACTCAGTGAAAAAGGCTGGATCCAGTCGAGTCAGACCTTGCTGAGTCACGGTCCAAAGCAGGGAGACCAAGGGGATAAGCGCCAGTAGGAAGAATGTAATGACGCACGCTGTGGCAATGCGGTCTACAGCTTGCCGGCGTCCCTCGATACAGGTAGAGACGATCGCTACCGCAGTGATATAGCACAGGCCGGTGAGAGTAACCAGCCCAAACATCTCCATGACATTGAGGCCCCCCTGATCAAACCACCCCAGGGACACGGCTGCGAGTATTCCCACCATGATGGCGGCAGCGAGAATGCCGTAACGCCCGAGTGGCCTGAGTTGACCTGCGCTGAGGCTATTTCTACTGCTGGAGCGCGTGCCGACGTTATCTGCAGTGATGGACATCAATTGGCTCCTGAGAACTTGCTTGTGCGGGATACAACCCAACGGGCCACCGTATTGACAGTCAAAGTGAGAGCGAAAAGCGCAAGACCAGCTGCAATGAGAGTGTTTGAATCCAACCCACTGACTTCAGGGAAATTAAGTGCGATGTCAGCTGCGATGGTGCCGGGATTCGAAGAGGTAAGGATGCGAGCGGTGTAGTCGACGCTGGGAGAAAGGATCATGGCAACCGCCATGGTTTCGCCCAACGCGCGCCCCAGGCCGAGCATCGTGGCCGAAACCATGCCAGAACGCCCGAAGGGGAACACAGCCATACAGATCATTTCCCAGCGCGTAGCCCCCAGAGCTAGCGCGGCCTCCTCATGCAGTCGGGGGGTTTGGAGAAAGATTTCCCGCATGGTGGCGGTCATGATCGGCAATATCATGACCGCCAAAACAACCCCAACGGTGAACATGGTGCGCCCCGTAGCGCTGGGAGTTCCTGCAAAGAAAGGTATCCAGCCGAAATTTTTGGTGAGCCACATGCCTAGCGGGACGGTAGCTGGGGCCAGAACTGATAGGCCCCATAGGCCGTACACAAGGCTGGGGACAGCTGCGAGTAGATCGATGAGATATCCCAGGAAAACAGCGAGGCGTCTGGGGGCATAGTGAGAGATAAAGAGAGAGATTCCCACTGACAAGGGCACTGCAATGAGGACGGCGATGGTCGCTGAAACGATGGTGCCGAAGAGGAGAGGCGCGATGTAGGCGATGAGTCCATGGCCTCCGCGCACATCTTCAGGAGAAGCAGTGACGGCAGGCAAAGCTTGCCAGATCAAGAATGTTGCCACCCCAGCGAGGATCGCCAGGATCGCCCAACCAGAGCCCAGAGTTAGGCCTGCGAAGATCCTGTCGCCGGGTCGCGTGACAGCTTTGGGAGGTCCCGCTGTATGCGTGGTCACAGTGCTCTCTTTCCTGGCGTGATGTGACGTTATTGTGGTGGTGCAGCAACGCGCTCAGTTCATTTCGCGGCGGTAATCGCGTTGATACCTTTCATGGCTGCTTCGCGGGTTTTGTTAGAGATGGGGGCTGACCCGGCGGACTGTTGAGCAGCTTTTTGTCCGTCTTCGGAGAAGATGTAGGTGAGCCAGCTTTTGACGAGCTCGGCTGTTTGTTTGTCTTTGTATTTGGTGCAGGCCAGGGCGTACGAGGTAAGCACGATGGGATAGTTCCCGGCCTCGGTGGTGTCTCGTTTGATGTCAAGTGCGTGGGAGTACTGGGGACGTCCGGCTGCGATGGGTGAGCTGTCGATGATTTTGGTTGCGGCTTCGGCAGAAATGGCGACGTATTCGCTGCCGACTTTTACTTTGGCTTTACCTAGATCCGCGACTTGTGATTCGTCGGCATAGCCAATGGTTCCGTCACCAGCTTTGATGGCTTGTACGACGCCAGCAGTTCCTTTGGCTGCTTCGCCGCCTTTGAGGGGCCAGCTGCCGTGGGGTTTGTGTGGCCATTGTTGGGGGGCGGCTTTGTTGAGGTAGTCGGTGAAGTTTTGGGTGGTGCCTGACTCATCGGAGCGATGCACGGGGGTGATGGTTAAGTCGGGCATGGTTTTGCCGGGGTTGTCGGCGATGATCTTGGGGTCGTTCCATTTAGTGATGTTGCCAGAGAAGATGTCAGCAATGACGGGAGCGGACAGTTGCAGGTCAGTGATGCCTGAGATCCGGTAGGCAACAGCGATGGGCGAAATGTAAACCGGCGCTTCGATGAGTTCGCCTCGTGTGCATGCGGTGGTGACTTTGGCGAGCTCTTCTTTTTTTAGGTAGGCGTCCGAGCCAGCGAATTGAACTCCACCGTTAAGGAACTGGGTTCGCCCACCACCGGATCCAACTGGATCGTAGTTGATAGTGGAGTTGGGGTTGTCGCTTTCGAATCCGACTTTCCATGCGGCGACAGCTGCTTGCTGGGAGCTGGCTCCGGCACCAGCGATGCTGCCGCTGACACCTGCGCCGTTACCGCTTGTCGCTTTAGACCCGTTTGCGCTGCATGCGACCACGGTGGCAGCTAAGGCAATGAGTGTTGTCACGGCGAGGGTGCGGCGAAGGTGGGCGAATTTCACTTCGAGGGTGCCTCTCTGATGGCTGTGGGTCGGTGTATGCACAGCCGAGTGGTGCGGATGGAGGCAAGGGGTATTCCTTGGGCAGTCGCCTCCTGGGTATGTCAGTGAGCACCATCCGGCATCGCAATACGTCTTGAAGATACGTGGGGATGGGTGACGTGAGAGAGGTACCTAGGTGAACACATGGTGAACGGGATCTAGATTTCGTGAGCTCGTGGATTGGTTTTTGGGTGGTTCTGTTGTGTTCTTAGACGAGGTCGCCTCGGCGCCACATACCGGCGCAGCTGTCCAGATCTTCGCCGGTGTTAAGCATGGCGGCGGCTTGGTCGGCGTGTTTGCGCGAATCGTTGGGGTCTTCGTGGGTTAGGTGGGCGGCGCGGCCGGCAGCGATGACTCGGCAGAAGGCACCAGCACGGTGTAGTGCCATAGCTAGATCACCGTCGAAGACTCCGCGCAGGATGCTGTCGATCATGGTGCGCAGTTCTTCAGGGCCTGGCGGGCAGGCCACTCCTGCTACCACTGCAGCTACGTCAGCGAAGCGCAATCCTTCGCGGTATTCGGTGGATGCACCGATGGGGTCGCGGCGGATCCATTCTTTGAGTGCGTAGAGGCGCCATAGCGCTCCGGGCAGTGATCGGGCTGCTTGTCCTGCCCAGAGCTCGGCGACGATTTCGATGCCGATCTCATCGATGAGGCCGACGAGGCGTGTTGTGGTGGCGGGGTCGGTTGCTTCTCTGCCAGCGCGCACGAGGGCAGCGGCCGTGTCGTGCGCGATGGCAGAGACGATAGCGGGGTCGAGCTCGTCTTGAGTGAAGGAGTCAAAGGCCTCGCTCGATAGTTTTGCGGGTTTGTGGAATCGGCGGTTGTTGTCTTGGCTCATGTCAGACTGCCGGGCCGACCACCACTACGCCGTCGGGTTTGAGGGTGACGGTGTCCTCGGTGAGGCAGATGGTTGGGTCCGAAGCCAGCAGGATGGTGGCTGCGTTGATGTTGTCGAGTTTGAGTGGGAGGGTAGTGGTCTGGGCGCCAAGATTGACGGCGATGCGGTGACTGCCTCGGTGTACGACGAAGGCGCCTGGGCCGCTGTGGCGGGCGTGTTCTAGGGCAGTGGTGGTGTCTGCGTCTTGGGGTGTGGGGTCAGCGGTTGTGGCTGGTCCGTGACCGCAGCCGATGGGGGTGCCTTCGGGGCCGGTGATGGTGACGTCGGCGAGGTTTCCGGCGCGCAGTTCTCGACGGCTGCTCCTCAGAGCCAAGAGTGCTTTGTACCAGCGGAGCAGGGATTCGTGTTCGCCATTGCTGCGTTCCTCCCAGTTCAGGGTGGAGTTTTCCAGGGTGGAATATGCGCCGGGGTCGGGGACTTGTGCTTCGTCCCATCCGTGTGCGGCGAATTCTTGGCGGCGTCCTTGACGGACTGCTTCTTGGAGTTCTTCGTCGACGTGGTCGGTGAAGTATTGCCACGGGGTGGATGCGCCCCATTCTTCGCCCATGAACAGCATGGGTGTGTAGGGGCTGGTGAGTAGTAGGGCTGCGCCCAGGCGGAGGCGGTCATGACCGATGTTGGCGCAGAGCCGGTCTCCGGTGGCGCGGTTGCCAACCTGGTCGTGGGTTTGAAGAGAAACGATGAATGCTTCGCCGGAGACGGTTTCCGGGTCGATAGGGCGTCCGTGGGTGCGTCCGCGGAAGGAGGACCAGCAGCCGTCGTGGCGGAAGGGTCGGCGCATGGCTCTGGGTAGCCAGTGAGGTCCGGCGAAGTCGCCGTAGTATCCCTGTGTTTCTCCGGTGAGGGCGACATGGAGGGCGTGATGGACATCGTCTGCCCATTGCCCGGCTAGTCCGAGTCCTCCGTGGGTTGGGGGGGTGACGGTGGCGGGGTCGTTGCGGTCGCTTTCGGCGATGAGTAGTAGGGGGCGGCCTAGTTCCTGGGAGAGCTGTTCCACGGCTGTGGAGAGTTCTTCCAGGAGGGAGAGGGCTCGTTCGTCATGGATTTCGTGGACTGCGTCGAGGCGTAGCGCATCGACGTGGAAGTCGCGTAGCCACATGGTTGCGTTGTCGATGATGTATCGGCGTACTGCATCGGAGTGGGGGCCATCGGTGTTGAGGGCCCATCCCCATGGGGTGTGGTGTTTGTCGGTGAAGTAGGGGCCGAATTCGCCGAGGTAGTTGCCGTCTGGGCCGAGGTGGTTGTAAACGACGTCGAGGCACACTCCCAGGCCGCGGGCGTGGGCTGCGTCGACGAATCGTTTGAATCCGTCTGGGCCGCCATAGGGTTCGTGTACTGCATAGAGGGCCACGCCGTCGTATCCCCACCCGTAGTCGCCGGGGAATGAGGCTATGGGCATGACTTCGACGATGTCTACCCCCAGGTCGACGAGGTGGTCGAGGCGTTCGATGGCTGCATCAAAGGTGCGTCCGGGGGTGAATGTGCCAACGTGCATTTCGTAGAAGACGGCGCGGTCCAGTTCGACTCCGGACCAGTCGGTGTCTGTCCAGGTGAAGTTGTGGTCGTAGACCAGGGATAGGCCGTGAGGCCCATCGGGGAGGCGTAATCCTCGCGGATCTAGGCGTGCTTGACCGTCATCAACGACGAATCCGTACATTTCTCCCACGGCCGCTTGGGCGCGCACTGACCACATGTGTGCATAGGAGCCTTCGGTGATGTTGCGTTGCATCGGTACTCGCTCGCCGCGTAGCACGAGGTCGACGCTTTCTGAGGCGTTGGGTGCCCATACCTCGAATGTGCGCATACGTATGTCGGAGACGGCGTCGCTCATGTCGGCCTTGTTCTCCGGGAGGTTTGCAGACAGGTCGATGGGAAGGTTCAGGGAAGCGATTGAGGTGGGTTCGTGTGTCATGTTCTGTGGAGTCTCACTGGGCGAGTACTGCTACGGGCAAGCGGTGTAGAAGGTCAGCGAGTCGGACGTGGCCGCCTTCGTAGGTGATGTCGTCGGTGAGCACGTCGTGCCATGTACCTTCGGGCAGTGTCACGGTGCTCTCACCAAATCCTCCTGCAGCTTCTAGGCGTTGGGGTGCGCGGGAAACAATTGTCACGAGGTTGCGGGATTTGGCCCACCCGAATGCTGCTGCGATGCGCCCTGCCGTGGTGGATCGTTCAAACCCGACAACGAATTCACTGTTAGTGGTCAATGGCGTGTAGCTGCTGCTGCCATTAAACAAGGCGGGGGCGTCTTTACGGAGTTTGAGTATCCGGGAGGTGACGTGCAGTTTTTCTTCGTCGAGGGAGGGGGTTTCTCCTAGTCCTAGGCGATTGAGTGCTTCGAGAAGCCCGAGGCGGCGAGCGTAGTCCACGGGGCGGCGGTTGTCTGGGTCAACCAGGGACAGGTTCACCACTTCGCAGCCTTGGTAGACGTCAGGTACCCCAGGCATCGTTAGCTGGAGTGTTTTGGCTCCGAGTACGTGGGCGCGGATTGCTTGTGCGTTTTTTTCAACAATGCGTTCAATGGCCTCATGCAGCGCACCACCTGAGCGCACTTTGTCTGCAAATTCGACTATCCGGCGCTCGTATTCTTCATCTCCGTCGACCCAGGAGGTGTGTACTTTCGCCTCACGTACTGCTTTTTGTAGGTACGCCTGGATGCGTTCATGGTCGATGTCACCGACTCCGACCAGTGTTTGCCACACCAGGTGCGCTGTTGGCATATCTACGCCCATTTCCTGGGCACATTCACGTGACAAGCGAGAGAGTTCTTCCCACCCTTGGGTGTCACCTGCAATAGCGAGAATGCGGGCGCGTACGTCTTCGCTGCGCTTGGTGTCATGGGTGGACAGGGTTGTCATGCCGCCGGGCCAGTTCAGCACCTGATGTTGGGCCCAGATGTGCAGTTTTTGGACAGAGCCGTGTTCGAGGTCATCGGGGTCTCCACCTACCTCATTCAGAGCTACCAAGCGGTGATTGCGGTAAAACAGAGTGTCTTCGATGCCTTTAGCCATCACCGGACCCCACGTTTGCTGTAACCGGACGCTGAAGTCGATAGCCGGGGCAGTGGATTCATCGTCGGGCACAGCCAGTGGGACAAGAGCCACCAGCTCATCGTCAAGATCGGGTCGGTTTGCTCGTGCTGCGGAGAACGCTTCGGTCAACCGTCGCCGTGCATCGGGTGAGAGTTTTTCGTCCGCGCGTAGGTAGGCTCGGTACACCTCACCGGAAACGAGCAGCTCAGCGATTGCCTCGCGTAGACGCTCGGGGTCACGCTCAGGGAGAACCTCACGTGCACGGCGCGTTAACCGTTCCAGTTCTGGGCCAAGTGATTGGGCTACCACCTGGCGTTTGGCTGCTTCGGAAGCGCCGGCGAGGTCTTCATCACCGCCACTGGCACGCCACTGCTGGGTGATGACTGCCTCGGCGGCTGTGTCGACTAGTGCGGCTTGCACTACTCGCAGCCCGTCATATCCGGTGGTGCCGGCACATTTCCACTTTTCGGGCAGAACTTCGCTGCCTTCGATGATCTTCTCTACGAAGATGGGGGTGCCGCGTTTTGTGGCTGCAGCCAGGTTGTTGAGGTATTGCTCTGGGTCTGCCAAACCGTCCGGATGGTCGATGCGGAACCCATCAATCACGCCGGCTTTATGTAGCTCGAGCAGGAGAGCATGGGTGGCGTCGAAGACTTCTTTGATCTCAACTCGCACTGCGATGAGCCCGTCCACTTCGAAGAAGCGGCGATAGTTCAGGACGCTGTCTTTGTCGCGCCAACTTGCGAGGCGATAGTGCTGACGGTCCAGCACCGCCCCCACGATTTCTGGATCTGCGCACCCTGGCCAGGCCTCACCTTCGGTGCCCAACGCGATAGGAAGTACATGGTCGAAGTAACGGATTACCCATTCGGCGCGGCTATCTGTGCAAGGAAGTTCCACCCGGTCGAGCGTGATTTCTTGCGCTTGCAGAACAGCGGGTAGGTCATCGCCAAGAATTGGTAGTCCTAGACGGCCGCCGCCAACACGCCAGTCGATGTCGAACCACTCTGCTGTCGGGGCGTCACGCCCATCGCGCAGCACTTCCCATAGCGGCTTGTTAGCGCTTTCGGGGGCCACGAATGCCATGTGGTTAGGAACTACATCCACGATGACGCCTAACCCGCGTTCGTGCGCAGCAGCGGCTAAAGACTCGAGTGCTTCTCGACCACCCAGCTCCGCGTTGACACGGCTGTGGTCCACCACGTCGTAGCCATGCATCGACCCTTGCGCAGCCTGCAACACAGGCGACAGGTACAGGTGAGACACACCTAGGGCGGCCAGGTACGGCACCACAGCCTCCGCGTCCGCGAACCCGAAATCGGCGTTCAGCTGGAGACGGTACGTACCGGTGACGTTCATCGAAAGGATCTCCTCACAGGGGGCTGTACGGGGGACGAACTAGCAACCGCCACAACCGTACCGACTCCACAGAGTGTCGAAGACATCCTTGGTCATGCTTTACCCACAAGGGCGGGTATTCACTTACTAAGCGACACCGAGGGCGAACACTGTGGATCGCATTGCTTCCACGCTCAGCGGATCCCACAACGGGCAGACGAACTCGATCTCGTCGAATTCTTCATCCAGAGTGTCCACACGGCGCGTCCCGGTTTCAACGAACCCGGCACTGCGCAGGAGGTCAGCGCATCGGCTTTCTTCCCGAACTGACATAAACACGTTCGAGACCCAGTGGTCACGCATCCATTCAGACAAGCGCGCGATCAACGCAGCGGCCACGTCTCCTGTGGGTGCGCCAGGCTCACGAACAACGTGAAGGAAGGCAACTTGCCCCAGGCGTTCTTCACCTTCACGGTCCACATATCCGGACACAAAACCAACAAATCTGCCATGGGAATCCACGGCAGCAAAAGCCGCGGCGCCCCAGCGCGTGAACTCACGGGCACGCGCCACCCAGTCTGCGTCGCCACAGGCGAGCGCTTCATCCAGGGTCTCGGCATAAACGCCTGGTGCTTCGGCGAGCATGTCGAGCCACACCCGGCGAAGCTGCTCCGCTTCAGAGGGGCCGACAGCAACGAACTTGATGTCCAACTGTCTCACCCGACCCACATTAGGCCCCCTGACCGGCCAAGTCAGCCTCACAGGCATATGGATTGATTTCGATTCCACGTAGTGGGCATTTCACAGATTCAGCGGAATCTATACATACGTACAGGAAACGACCGTTCACCTAGTACGTCGCGCCTTCACAACACGGACCAGCGCACCATATACACACAACCCAAAGTGACGAACATCACATTTTCCGCACGTGTCCGAAACGGGCCTGCCTTACGACACCGAAGTCAAGTCTCGAACCCATACGACCAACTCCCCCACCTCATCCGAAGCCGTCAAATCAACCACCCCAACGATCCGCCAATCACGTTCTTGTTCAGGATCATCGAGGATCTGCTCGACCTGCCACACAACGTGCCCTTCCGCTCCAGGACCGGCCGGGTCTTCGTCTTCGAAGGCCGGTTTTTCATCGATGCGGAAAAATTTCGGCCCTCGCGCATCTGCACCAGTTCCAATCGAATCCGGCACCTCGCCATACACGTCCTCATAGCCCGCAAGCGCGTCATCCCATTCTTCAGATGTCAGTGGGGGCACCTCAGCGCGGCGCAAATCCAACACATCAGCAGCGGATGAATCCAGCTCTGCCAAACCCAACACGTTGCCCTCAGCCAACAACTCCACGCGTCGCCACATTGCCTGACGCAGCCACATACGGAAGATCCGAGAATTGCCGGTGATGGGGCGAACTTCCACCTCTGGTGGGCGAACCTCTTCGGTCTGTTGCCGTTGCGGATCGGTGAGTGCTTCCCACTCATCCAGCAGCGAGGAGTCAGTAGCACGGATAAGTTGCCCAAGCCAGGTAATGATGTCGTCGACCTCATCAGTGCGATACACCTCAGGCACCGTCTGTCGCAGGGCGCGGTAGCAGTCAGTGAGATAGCGCAGCACCACACCTTCAGATCGGGCGAGGTCATAGACCCGCACGAACTCTCCGAAACCACGTGCGTTCTCGAACATTTCCCGCACCACGGTTTTCGGGCTGAGGAGATCTTCGGTCAGCCATGGGCGACCTTGACGGTAGGTGTCGTAGGCCGCGCGCAGCATCTCTTCACACGGTTTAGGCCACGAGACATTCTCCAGCAGCTCCATCCGCTCGGCATAGTCGATGCCGTCAGCTTTCATCTCAGCGATCGCTTCGCCTTTAGCCTTGCGCTGCTGAGCCCACAGCACGACGCGGGGATCCTCCAGCGTTGCCTCCACCACGGACAACAGATCAAGAGCGTAAGTCGGTGAGTCTTCGTCAAGCAGCTCCAAAGCTGCAAGGGCGAAAGTGGACAGCGGCTGGTTCAACGCGAATCCATCTTGGAGGTCATCAACTAGACGCAGGCGCTTACGCAGATCGAAAGCAGGGGTTAATTGATCAAATTCGATATCTTCAGAGCCAATTCGGTCATCGGTGTCGCAGCTGACTCCGCCAGGAACCGCCGAGGCCGGTAAGCGAAAAGTTTCCACGATATCGGCGGTCTTCAAGGCACGCAGGATTTCGATTCCGCGGCGCTGCAACCGGTACTTGCGCCCCGTGGGTTCATGGCTGTCCCAGATGAGGCGCCGCATGAGCAGAACCGGGTCTGCGTCATCTAGTTCAGAGCGGGCAATGACATCAAGAACCATGGCATGCGTCACCCGCATCCGAGACACCAGCGGTTCTGGCTGACCCTCCACCAGTCGCGTGAATGTGTTCTCGTCCCAGGAGACAAACCCACCGGGGGCTTTCTTTTTCTGGGCTTTCTTCTTCTTTTTCGGGTCGGCAGCAGCCTTCTCTTCGGCTTTGATGTTTTCGATGACGTGTTCAGGAGCCTGCACTACGACGGTTCCTGTGGTGTCGAATCCAGCGCGGCCAGCTCGACCAGCGATCTGATGGAACTCGCGCACCTTAAGTACACGTTGGCGGCTTCCATCAAATTTAGTCAGACCAGTGAGCAGAACAGTACGAATCGGCACGTTAATCCCCACACCAAGGGTGTCTGTGCCACACACCACTTTGAGCAGACCAGCTTGAGCGAGGGTTTCCACGATGCGCCGATACTTGGGCAGCATCCCGGCGTGGTGAACGCCGATGCCGTGGCGAATCAGCTTGCTCAGCGTGGTGCCAAAGCCTTTCCCAAACCGGAACCCACCCAGCATTTCGAGAATCTTGTCACGGTCTTCACGGCTAGCGACCTGCACACTCAACAAAGCTTGCGCCCGTTCTAGCGCGTCTTTCTGTGTGAAATGCACTACATACACAGGCGCTTGGCGGGTCTGGATGAGCTCCACAAGCTTGTCCGTGATCGGCTCAGTCGAATACTCGAAAGACAACGGGATCGGGCGTTCGGCGTTATCTACCAGAGCTGTTTCTCGCGCCGTGCGGGCAGTCAAATCACTGCGGAAGAACGACACATCACCCAACGTGGCACTCATCAGCAAAAACTGGGCCTGCGGGAGTGTCAAGAGCGGAACCTGCCACGCCCAGCCACGATCAGGCTCAGAGTAAAAATGGAATTCATCCATGACAACGGTGGAAACAGCCAGATGTTCCCCATCACGCAGAGCCAAATTAGCGAGAATCTCAGCAGTGCACGCAATGATCGGAGCATCCGCATTCACCGAAGCATCACCGGTGATCATGCCGACGTTACGCGCCCCAAACTTACCCACAAGGTCGAAGAATTTCTCACTCACCAACGCCTTAATCGGAGCGGTGTAGTAGGTGCGGCGACCAGTGCGTTGAAAGTCAGCCAGCGCAAAAAAATGAGCTGCGAGCGCCACCATGGACTTGCCTGACCCGGTGGGGGTGGCGAGGATGACATTCGACCCGGCCGCGAGTTCCAGCGCGGCTTCTTCTTGATGGGGGTAGAGGACCACGCCGCTCTCTAGAGCCCACTGGGCAAACCCTTCAAATAGGGCCTCTCCCTCGGGAGCGGAATCGGTGGTGGGCGGCATGTGGTCGGTCAACGCAGTCATCACCACCATGGTGGCAGGTTCAGCCAGCCACAGCAGGTGCGAACCGCCCCACCGAAGCCCACAACATCACTGTGACGGCGTTGCCGGAGCAGGAAACTCAGCTGTGCTTAAGCACAGCTGGTAGGAATCGGCGCCGTGGCAGGTTGATATCTGCTCCGGCGCGATAGCGAAGTCAGTTTGTTAGCTGTGTTTTTCTGGACTGTCGGCCTGACGGGCTTCGTCTTCAATATGGCCGTGAGTGCGGCCTGTGTTCTGCCCGGGCTGTCCATACCCAGCCTGCCCGGGATGAGCATCTTCAGCACGTTGCTTAGCGGACTCCATCTCTTTGGCTTGGCGGTCACTGCGTGAGACCTCAACAGGGTCATGTGATTGCGTCATACGACGAGGCTGCCCCGCGCCTGCCCTGACCGCAACACATGCCGGGGCGACACGCTAGTTCTGCTGACTGCGCTGCTACGAGCAGGCGCACAGCTGCTGCGACGGCGCCACCAGGTGTGAGCTACGGCTCACACCTCAAGAGAATGCAGCACGTGCTTAATGCGCGTGTACTCCTCCAACGCATAGACAGACAAATCCTTGCCGTACCCAGAGCTTTTGAAACCGCCGTGCGGCATTTCAGCAGCAAGCAACACATGCGTGTTCACCCATACACACCCGAAATCCAAATCTCGGGAAACCCGCATCGCTGTGCCGTGATCACTGGTCCACACACTCGAAGCGAGCCCATAATCCACCCCATTAGCCAGCTCTACTGCCTCTTCCTCAGTGCTGAATGTCTGCACTGTCAACACCGGCGCGAAGGTTTCCTCCTGGACAAGCTCATCATCTTGGCGAACCCCATCAATGATCGTGGCCGGCACATAGAAACCCTCACGCTCCAACGCCGCGCCACCAGTCAACACCCGCGCATGCGCAGGAACCCGCGCCAGCTTTTCCTTCACTTGAGCGAAATGCCGAGCGTTGTTCAGCGGCCCGAAATCATCGCCCTGCCCCGTGCCCGTGGTCGTGTTGCGCGCGGCAGCGACGAGAAGGTCCACAAACTGCTCATGCACGCTCTCCTGCACCAACACCCGTGTCACGGCGGTGCAATCCTGCCCAGAGTTAAACGTCCCGAACATGACCAGCTGTTCGGCCGTACGCTGCAAATCAGCATCCGCGAACACCACCGCAGGGGCCTTGCCACCCAACTCCAGATGTGCCTGCTTCACCCCTGCAGCCGCCCCAGCAGCAACCGCACGCCCAGCACGCACCGACCCAGTAATCGACACCAGCCCCGGCACTGGATGCCTACTCATCAACTCACCAGTAGAAGCATCACCAAGAACAACATTGACCACCCCTGCGGGGAACACCTCCCCCGCCAACCGGGCCAACACCAGCGTGGACTCCGGAGTGGTATCTGAAGGCTTCAATACCACCGTGTTCCCCGCAGCCAACGCCGGCCCCAACTTCCACAACGCCATCAAAATGGGGTAATTCCACGGAGTGACCTGCGCGACCACACCAATAGGTTCACGGCGCACATACGACGTGTGCCCTTCCACATACTCCGTCGCAGCCCGACCCTCACATGTACGCGCAGCCCCAGCGAAAAAACGAATATGGTCAGCGCCAGCCATGACCTCCTCATCGAGGATCTGCTGACGCGGCTGCCCCGTGTTCCGCGCCTGGGCATCAACAAGTTCCTCCCCAGCCGCCTCAAGCGCATCAGCGAAAGCCAAAAGCATCTTCTGACGATCACCAGGAGTGCTGCGCTTAAACGTCCGCGAAGCACGCAACGCCGCATCAAAAGCAGCATCCACATCACGGGCACCAGAAATCGGTGACACCGCAACAACCTTCCCCGTGGTGGGATCGACAACATCAAGACTGTCCGTCGCGCAAGCATCAACAAAAACGCCGTCAATGACATTCTGCAAACGATTCATCGTGTTCCTTTCGTAAACCCGGGGAAAAAGTCAGCTCGCAGCGACAACATCCGCGAAAGCCTGCTCGAGCACATCAAGCCCCTCACGCAGCAGGTCCTCACCAATCACCAGCGGGGGCAGGAACCGCAACGCATTCCCGTACGTGCCAGCCGTGAGAGTGACTACCCCCGCAGCGTGACAAGCAGCACTAATACGTTTCGTGACCTGCGGGTCAGGAGTCTTCGTGCCAGGTTTAACGATCTCGACAGCCATCATCGCCCCCCGACCACGAATGTCACCGATAACGCCATAACCAGCAGCAATACCCTCCAAACGCTCCTGCAGAATCGACCCGATACAGCGAGCACGCCCAGCCAAATCCTCCTCACGCATCGTGGCCACCGCCCCCAACGCCGCCGCACACGCAACCGGATTACCGCCGTACGTGCCACCCAAACCACCCGCATGCACCGCATCCATCATCTCCGCGCGCCCCGTCACCGCCGACAACGGCAACCCACCCGCAATGCCCTTAGCCGTCGTGATCAGATCCGGCACCACCTGCTCAGCCTGGCAGGCAAACCAATCACCCGTACGGCAAAAACCGGTCTGCACCTCATCAGCAACAAACACCACACCGTGCTGCTTGCACCACTGCGCGATCTTGGCCATCCACCCTGGCGGCGGCACAATAAAACCGCCCTCACCCTGAATCGGCTCAATCACCACCGCCGCCACATTCGACTCACCCACCTGCGCATGCACCGCAGACTCAAACGCCTCAAATGCGTCCTGCACCATCGACTCCGCAGGCCCCGACCATCGATACGGATACGCCATCGGCATCCGATACACCTCACCGGCAAACGGACCAAACCCCTGCTTGTACGGCATATTCTTCGCCGTCAACGCCATCGTCAGATTTGTGCGGCCGTGATACGCGTGATCAAACACAACCACCGCATCCCTACCGGTGAACACCCGCGCAATCTTGACCGCGTTCTCCACCGCCTCAGCACCGGAATTAAACAAAGCACTGCGTTTGGGATGGCTACCCGGGGTGACCTCATTCAACATCTCACACACCTGCGTATACGCCTCATACGGGGTCACCATGAAACACGTGTGCGTAAACCGCTCCAACTGCTCAGCAGCCGCAGCAACCACCCGCGCATCGGAATTACCGACAGAAGTCACCGCGATCCCAGACCCAAAATCGATCAGATGATTACCATCCACATCGACCAACACCCCACCACCGGCACGCTCCACATACACCGGCAACCCAACCCCCACCCCCGCCGACACAGCAGCACACGTCCGCTCATGCATCTGCCGACTACGCGGCCCCGGCACCTCCGTCACAAGACGGCGCTCCTGAACAACTTCCGATGAAAAACGGGGCTGGCTGGTCAACGGTCCTCCTCAACAAGACACACCGCGAGCCACCCTGCCAACGGGCGACACCGCGACAACTGTGGCGCAGTCCCCCCACTCTCATACCCGCACCCGAAATCTGTCCGATGAATTCCCGCACCGTTATTAAACAATTCGTAAAAAATCAGCACAGCCACAAAAACACCCCCAACCCAACAGCCCAACACCGCCTGTCCACCACGACGAACCACCCCGCCAGACGTAGCGTCAACACATGCGCATCTTCCCCACGGTCCCCGCCCCCGCACCATCGACCGTCGATGCCGTCCTCGCCGCCGCACACGGACCCAACATCATCAACGACAGCCTCACCATCGCCACCCGCCTATCCCCCATCGCCCACACCCTGGGCAACGACACCCTCGCCTACTTCAACCAACTCGCCCACATCGCAGCCATCGACCTCACCGTCGCACGCACCATCGAACCCCACCTCGACGCCCTCACCATCCTCACCCAAGCCAACCCCGTCGACCTGAGCAGAATCACCGTCGACCACAACTCCACCTGGGGAGTCTTCGCCGCCAACACCCCCGGACACGGACTCCACGCCCGCCCAAGCCCCCACGGCCCCACCATCTCCGGCACCAAAACCTGGTGCTCCCTCGCCAACCACCTCACCCACGCCCTCGTCACCGCAACCAACCCCGACAACACCACCAGCCTCTACGCCATCGCCCTCACCGACGACATCACCATCGACTCCCACGCCTGGGCAGCACGCGGCCTCACCCACATCACCACCTCCACCATCACCTGCACCGACATACCCGCCATCCCCATCGGACCACCCAACTGGTACCTCGAACGCCCCGGATTCACCTGGGGCGGCATCGCCGTCGCCGCGATCTGGTACGGCGCCGCCCGCGCCATCGCCCAACAGCTCTACCATCACAACCCCCACCGCGAACCAGACCAAATCGCCCTAGCCGCAATCGGCCACACCGACATCGAACTCGAAAACGCACGCCACGCCCTCGAAATCGCCGCAACCCTCATCGACACCGGCCACGCCACCGGAAAACACGGCACCATCCTGGCCCTACGCACCCGCTCCATCGTCGCCGAAGCCGCCGAACACACCATCACCCACGTCGGCCACGCCACCGGCCCAGCACCCCTAACCCTGAACAAAACCCACGCCCGCCGCGTCGCCGACCTCACCGTCTACCTCAGACAACACCACGCCCAACGTGACCACGCCACCCTCGGCAAACACCTACTCAACACCACCAACACGCCATGAACACCACCCCCACCTTCCACCACACCGACCCCGGCACCCCCGAACACACCTGGCTCCAAGACCCCCGCTGGGACCGCGTCCCCACCCTGAACACCACCACCCTGTTCAACAACCACACCCACCTACTCGTCGCCTCAGCCCACCCCGACGACGAAACCCTCGGCGCCGGCCTACTCATCCAAGAAGCCCACCGCGCCGGCCTACACATCACCATCCTCGTCGCCACCAACGGCGAAGCCTCCCACCCCCACTCCCCCACCTGGACAGCGAACATGCTCTCCACCACCCGCCACAACGAACTACACGAAGCCATCAACACCCTCGCCCCCGGCGCCACCATCACCCACCTCAACCTCCCCGACTCCAAACTCGCCCACCACCACAACCACCTCACCCACACCCTGACCACCACAACCAACAAACACACCATCCTCCTCGCCCCCTACCCCAAAGACGGCCACACCGACCACGACACCCTCGGCGCCGCCGCCCACACCGCCGCCACCACCACCGGCGCCCTCCTCATGCACTACCCCCTCTGGCTCTGGCACTGGGGCACCCCCAACGACCTGCCCTGGAACAACACCATCACCCTGCCCGCAACACCCCACACCCTCACCACCAAAAAAACCGCACTCGCCAAACACCGCACCCAAACCCAACCTCTCAGCCCACTGCCCGGCGACGAACCCATCATCACCCCCAACGTCACCACCCGAGCCCACCGCCTCATCGAAACATTCATCCTCACCACCCCCACCCACACCAGCGACCTAGCCACACCCCCCACACCTCCAGACCCCACCCCCTTCACCACCATGTACACCCACAACAACGACCCCTGGAACTTCGAAAACTCCTACTACGAAACCCGAAAACGCGCCCTCCTCACCGCAATCCTGCGCCAACCCACCCACAACGCCACCCTCGAAATCGGCTGCGCCGACGGCCGCCTCACCGAAGAACTCGCCAAACACACTCACACCATCACCGGCATCGACATCAGCCCAACCGCCATCAGCATCGCCCAACAACGCAACATCCCCCACGCCACCTTCATCACCGGAGCCACCCCATACGACCTACTCGAAGGCCCCTACGACCTCATCATCAACTCCGAAATCGGCTACTACCTCACCCCCCACGACTGGCTCGCCACCCTGCGCCACTGCCGCCGCACCCTCACCGCAGGCGGCCAACTCATCCTCGCGCACTGGCAACACCCCACCACCAACATCCCCCTCGACGGCCCCCACATCCACGCCCAAGCCGCCACCCTGCTCGACCTACCCCACACCGCCCAATACCGCGACGCCGACCTCACCATCGACATCTACGGCGGCCCCACCTCCATCGCAAAACAGGAAAACAGATGACGCCCCGACACGTCATCGTCGCCATCCCCGCACACAACGAACAAGACCACCTACCCCGCTGCCTCACCCACCTCACCAAAGCCACCACCCAAGCACACACCCACACCGGAACCACCTGCACCACCGTCATCGCCCTCGACGGATGCACCGACGCCACCCCCACCATCGCCCACTCCTACGGCGCGCTCACCACCACCCTCAACGCACACAACGTCGGCGCCGCTCGCCACAGCGCCATCTGCACCGCCATCGCCACCCTCGACCCAAACCTCCTAGCCGCCCCCGAACACATCTGGATCGCCAACACCGACGCCGACACCCTCGTCCCACCACATTGGATACGCGCACAACTCACCCTCGCCAGCAACGGAGCCGACCTCATCACCGGCACCGTCGAACCCACTCCCCACACCAACCCCACCCTCCTCAACACCTGGCACGCCCAACACAACCTCACCGAAACCCATCCCTACATCCACGGCGCAAACCTCGGAATCCGCGCCTCCACCTACCTGCACATCGGCGGATTCCCCGCCATCACACTCCACGAAGACATCACCCTCGTCGAACACGCCCGCACCGCCGGAGCCAACATCATCTCCACCGACACCACCCGCGTACGCACCTCCAGCCGCCTGCACAGCAACGTCGAAGCAGGATTCGCCGGATACCTACGAAACATCACCACCAGCTAGCCACACAAAAAAGGGGACTGTGCAAAGACAAACTCCACACGCCCCCCCTCACCTCACCCATCACGCATGCGCAACAGGTGCCTCACTGGTGTAGTCCCCTAAAAGAGGCGCCTTCGCACAGGCCTGACGAACCACATCAGCGAACGCATCCACATCCTGCGGCGCCGTATCGAACGAACACATCCACCGCACCTCACGACGCGCCGGATCCCAGTCGTAGAAGGCGTACTGCTCACGAGCCACATCAGCCACCCCCTCAGGCAAAATCACAAAAACACCATTGGCCTTGGTCTCCTGGGTAAACATCACTCCCGGAACCCCCTCCAACGCAGCCCGCAAACGCGCAGCCATCGCATTAGCATGCCGCGCACTACGCAGCCACAAATCACCCTCAAACAACGCAACAAGCTGCGCAGACACAAAACGCATCTTGCTCGCCAACTGCATGTCCGCCTTGCGGTTATACCGCAAAGCATCACTCACACCAGACAGCTTGTCAGGATCAAAAACAACAATCGCCTCAGCGCCCAAAGCACCATTCTTCGTGCCACCAAGACTAAGAATGTCCACACCGGCATCCACCGTGAACGCCCGCAAATCCAACCCCAACGACGCCGCAGCATTAGACAGTCGAGCACCATCCATATGCAGCATCATGCCCAGCTCGTGCGCACGATCTGCGAGAGCACGAACCTCCTCAACTGCATAAATCGTGCCCAACTCAGTCGACTGCGTAATCGAGACTGCAGCTGGTTGTGCACGATGCTCATCACCAAAACCCCACGCCTCGGTATCGAGCAACGCAGGCGTGAGCTTGCCATCAGGAGTGTCCACCGAATAGATCTTGAAACCACCAACCCGCTCCGGTGCACCCCCCTCATCAACATTGATATGCCCCGTACGAGCACACACCACAGCACCCCATCGAGGAAGAGCTGACTGCAAAGCAGTCACATTGGCGCCTGTGCCGTTAAACACCGGGAACGCCTGCGCTTTAGCACCAAAATGGCCACGAATTACCTCTTGCAGCCGTTGGGTATACACATCTGAGCCGTAAGCGGATTGATGACCACCATTAGCTGCAGCGATCGCGTCCAGAATTTCTGGGTGCACCCCTGAATAGTTATCGGAGGCAAAGCCACGGCGGTTGATGTCGTGAAGTGGTTTAGCGGTGGAGGTCATGTCCTCACTGTTCCTCGTGAGTAGTAGGTGTGTGGCTCAGAAGTGTCAGAAGACATTGCGCCACGTCCGTGACATCGCTGTACCGCGAGTAGTCCTTACCGGGGTTGGCTGCGCGGTCTGCTTCAGTCGCTAGGGCCATGACTCGCTCAACATGGGCTACGCCTTGCTTCTCGCGCAGAGCGTGCCCCACGCAGGCAAGCCACGTCTCGGCTGCTGCTTTGGCGGCTAGATAGTTCGCGTTCCCGGCGGTACAGCGCTCCAGACCGGTAGTGGACACGATGGCGACTCGAGGTGCAGCTGCGTTGAGCAGCGCTGGCAGGAAAGCACGAGTCGAGTTACGCAGTGTGGTGACAATCCTGGATTCGAGGAAGCGGTAGTCCTCATCGGTTTGTCCGGCTAGTCCTTTGCCACCGCGCCACCCTCCGATGAGGTGAAAAAGCGCGTCCACGGGGCCATCAGCAGTGACGGATTCGGCGAGTTTATGGGTGGCGTTCGGGTCGGTGAGATCACAGACGTGGGTTTGTAGTCCCTGCTCTAGCTCCACTGCACTGTGGTGAACAGCAACGACGTCGTGACCTGCATGGATCAGGGCAGCGAAGGTCGCGCGGCCCAGCGGCCCGGCTGCTCCGGTAACAACGACTCTCATGCTGCTTCTCCTGTGATGCCTTTGGTCGAGGCGATCACATCGCGGACCTTTTTTTCGTACGCCTCGAAGAACATGGACAGGGGGAATTCGTCATCGAGTACGGCGTCGGTGAGTTCGCGGGGTGTGCCGTTTAGGGGTAAGTCTCGTGTAGCCCATTTGCTGGCTACGTGGGGTTCAAGCACAGAGGCGACGAGATCGTAGGCAGCAAACCAGTGGTTCACTTTGGGACGGTCGATGGACTGCCAGTACAGGTCGTTGACCGCATCGCCTAGTTCGTTGACCATGTCGGGGACGCTGTCCCAGTCGAAGGAGAGTTGTGTGTCGGTCCAGTGCAGAACGCCTTTGCGGTGGAGCCACGCAAACAGCAGTTGTCCACCGAGGCCGTCGTAGTTGCGGTTTCGTCCCCCGGTGACAGTGAAGCGGAAGATGCGGTCGAAGATCACTGCGTATTGAACTAGTCGCGCGTGCCGTGCCAGGGAACGTTGTTCATCGGAGATGTCTGGGGAGGCGGCGATGATGCGTTCGATGCGTAATGCCTCCCGGAAGGCGGTCAGGTCGCATCTGAGTTCTTCCAGCGAGTAGAGGAAGTAGGGCATTCGTTGTTTGATCATGAATGGGTCGAACGGTAGGTCACCGCGCATGTGGGTGCGGTCGTGGATGAGATCCCACATGACGAATGTTTCTTCAGTGAGGCGTTGATCGTCGAGGAATGCGCGTGCTTCTTCGGGTGGTTCCAGTGATGTGATTTCGCATGCGGCAGCGAGGACTTTGCGGAATCGTGCGGCTTCCCGGTCAGCGAATATTCCGCCCCAGGTGAATTGGGGGATGGCGCGTACTGCGACGGTTTCGGGGAATAGCACTGCTGAGTTGGTGTCGTATCCGGCAGTGAAGTCAATGAAACGGATAGGGACAAAAGCTGCGTTTGCGTAGTCGCCTGCTTCGAGGGAAGCGACAAAGTCGGGCCAGATCACTTGGATTAGTACTGCTTCAAGGTGACGTTCGCTGCTGCCGTTTTGGGTGTACATCGGGAATAGGACGAGGTGTACGAGCCCGTCAACTCGGTGCTGTTCTGGGCGGAACGCGACGAGTGAGTCGAGGAAGTCGGGGATAGTGAATCCGTTGTTGGCCCATGCGTGTAGGTCGCTGCTGACTGCGGTGAGGTAGTCGGCGTCGTGGGGCAGTAGGGGTGCTAGTTCTTCGATGCCTTGAGTGATTTGGGTGATGAGTTCGCGTGCTTTTGCGTGTTCGGTGACTTCTGTGATGGATCCGTCGGGGTTTTGCAGGGCCTGGATGCTGGTTGCGGCCTCACGGATGCTGATCCATGCGGGATGAGCTCGGAGTTTTTCGACCTCGGCGTGATTCATTGGGGTGCCGGTGGCGTCTTTGACAGCGGCGGAAGTGGTGGTCATGCAACGACTATGACTCTCGCGCATAGCAATAACAAGAGAAAATGCCGGAGCAGCGTGGTTCATTTACAAGAATTCAGAAACAGGTTTTTTGCGTGTTATTCCATTTACGGTGGGAATTCCCAGGGGCGGGCCAGAGACCTAAAAATGAGTAATTGAGATGAGGATAGGAGATATTGGTGGCTATGCGTCGAGTCGATAGCCCAGGCCTGGTTCGGTGATGAGGTAGCGCGGCTGGCTGGGGTTGGGTTCGAGTTTGCGTCGTAGCTGGTTGGCGTAGACGCGCAGGTAGTTTGATTCGCGGCTGTATTTAGGTCCCCATACTTCGTGGAGGAGGTCGGCGTGGGGTACGAGCCGGCCGCGGTGGCGTGCGAGTGCGGTCAGGAGACGCCATTCGGTGGGGGTGAGGTGGATGCAGGTGCCGTCGGTGAGGGTGGCGCGGCGTTCTTGGAGGTCGAGGGTGAAGTGGGGGGTGTGTACCGGTGGGGTGGGGTCGTCGGTGTCGTTTGCGCTGCGGCGCATGGCTGCGCGGATGCGGGCCATGAATTCGTCCATGCCGAAGGGTTTGGTGACGTAGTCGTCGGCGCCGAGGTCGAGTGCTTCGACTTTGTCGTCGGCTTCGTGTCGGGCGGAGAGCACGACAACGGGGACTGAGCTGTTTTCGCGTAGGCGGCGCAGTATGTCTACACCGTCGATGTCGGGCAGTCCTAGGTCGAGGACGATGAGGTCGGGGGTTTCTTCTTCGGCGGCGCTGAGGGCGGTTCTGCCGTCCGCGGCGATGATGACGTGGTAGCCGCGGGCGTTGAGGTTGATGCGTAGGGTGCGGGCGATGGCGGGTTCGTCGTCGACGACGAGGATGCGTGGGGTGTTCGCTGGTGGGGTCATGGTTGTGAGCCTGTCGCAGCTGGTGGTGGCGGGGTGGTGGGTAGGTCGATGGTCATGGTGAGTCCGCCGCCGGGGGTTTCGTCAGCGGTGATGGTTGCTCCCATGGTTTCGGCGAGGCCGCGGGCTACGGCTAGGCCGAGTCCGACTCCGTCTCCGGAGGGGGCGTCGCCGCGGCGTTGGAAGGGGGCGAAGATGCGTTCGAGGTCTTCGGTGGGTACGCCGGGACCGGTGTCGACGACGCGGATTTGGGTTCGTTGTGCGATGACACCGATATCGATGGTGACGTCATGCTCTGGTGGGGAGTAGTGCAGAGCGTTTTCGAGGAGGTTGGCTAGGCAGCGATCGAGGAGTCCGGGATCGGCCCATCCAGGGGTGGGGCCGGTGGTGTGGATGCGGATGCGGTGGGGTTCGCTAATTGCGGCGGCGCAGGTGCGGGCTTCTTCGGTGATGTCGAGGGCGCGGCAGCGGGGTTTGACGACGCCGGTGTGGAGCCGGGAGGCGTCCAGGAGGTTACCGACGAGGGTGTTGAGGCGGTCTGCGGAGTCTTCGATGGCGGCGAGGAGTTCGGCTTGGTCTTCAGGGGTGAATTGGACGTCGGTGGAGCGCAGGCTGCTGACTGCTGCTTTCACTGCGGCTAGTGGGGTGCGTAGGTCGTGGGAGACGGCTGAGAGTAGGGCGGTGCGGGCGCGATTGTCGCTGGCTAGGGAGGCTGCGGTGGCGGCTTCGGCTTGGAGTGCGCGGCGGGTCAGGACGGCGTATGCGTGGGATGCGTATGCGGAGACGAGTGATTGGTCGGCGCTTGCTAAGACGGGCCCGATGAGGATGAGTTCGGTGTTTTCGTCGATTTTTTCGCGGACGGCAGCGTCGTGAAGGTGGGTGGGGTTGTAGTTGCTTGTCGCGGCGAGGGTGGTGGGGGTGATGGTTTCTGGGGTGTGGCGGATGATGGCGGCGGCGTGCATGTCGAACATGTCGAGGCATTCGTGGACGAGGAAGTCCAGGGGGTCGGGTGCGGCGAGCATGGCGTGGGATGTGCGGGTGAGTGAGGCGGCTTCGCGTTCGGCGGCGCGGGCTTGGCTGGCGCGGCGGGCGCTGAGGTGCACGGCGGAGGAGACGGCGGCGGCGACGAGGACGAAAACGATGAGTGCGACGACGTTTTGTGGGTCGGCGATGGTGAAGGTGTGGATGGGGCGGGCGAAGAACCAGTTGAGGGTGAGGGATCCGACGATGGCGGTGAAGAGGGCGGGGCCGAGTCCGCCGATGAGGGCTGATAGGACGGTTAGGGCGAGGTAGAGCAGGACGTCCAGGGGGAGGTCGTGGTGGTTGCGGGTTGCGGTGAGGAGGGTGGTGAGCAGGGCTATTCCTGCGGTGCCGATGGTGAATCCGGTGATGCGGCGGGTTCGGCTCAGGGTTGCGCGGGTGGGTAGGTAGGTGCCGCTGGTGTGGGCGTGGTCGTGGTTGACCATGTGGATGTCGATTTCGTCGGCGTGGGTGACGACTGTTTCGCCGACGCCGGGGTCGAAGAGTCGGCTCAGGCGGGAGCGTCGGCTTGTTCCGATGACGATTTGGCTGGCGTTGACGCTGCGTGCGAAGTCGAGCAGGGCGGTGGCGATGTCGTCGCCGCTGACGGTGTGGAAGGTGGCGCCGAGGTCGGCGGTGAGGCGTTGTTGTGCTGCGACGGATGCGAAGTCGGCACTGGTGAGGCCGTCGCTGGTGGTGACGTAGACGGCGTGGACTTCGCTGCCGGCGCCGCGGGAGGCGATGCGGGTGGCGCGGCGGAGGAGTTGTTCGCCTTCGGGGCCGCCGGTGAGGCCGACGACGATGCGTTCTCGCGCTGGCCAGGGGGCGTTGATGCCGCGGTTGGCGCGGTATTTCTGGAGGGTTTCATCGACGCGGTCGGCCAGCCATAGGAGGGCTAGTTCGCGCAGGGCGGCGAGGTTGCCGGGGCGGAAGTAGCTGGCGAGGGCGGCGTCGACGCGTTCGGGGCGGTAGACGTTGCCGTGGGCGAGGCGGCGGCGGAGGGATTCGGGTGACATGTCGACCAGTTCGATTTGGTCGGCGCCGCGGACGACGTGGTCGGGGACGGTTTCTTGTTGGCGTACGCCGGTGATGGCTAGGACGGCGTCGTTGAGGGATTCGAGGTGTTGGATGTTGACGGTGGAGATAACGTCGATGCCGGCTTGGAGGAGGGTTTCGATGTCTTCGTAGCGGCGGCGGTGTGGGGATCCGGGGATGCAGGTGTGGGCGAGTTCGTCGATGAGGACGACGTCGGGGTGGCGGCGTAGGACGGCGTCGACGTCGAGGTCGGTGAGGGTGGTGCCGCGGTGGGTGCGGGTGATGCGGGGAATTGTTTCTAGTCCGTGCAGCATTTTGGTGGTGTAGCTGCGGTCGTGTGTTTCGACGATTCCGATGACGACGTCGGTGCCGCGTTCGGCTCGTCGGTGGCCTTCGCTGAGCATGGCGACGGTTTTGCCGACTCCGGGGGCGGCGCCGAGGTAGATCCGTAATCGTCCTTTGCGCACGGGTTCATTGTCGCCCGTGGTGGGCTGTGGTGGGGGTGTGTTGTGCATGAGTGTTGGGTGTGTTTTTAGTGGTGGGTGTGAGCGAGGTCGGCGTTGAGTTCGGTGACGTTGACGCGGGGTTGGCCAAGGAATCCGAGGGTGCGTCCTTGGGTGTGGTGGTTGATGAGTGTGTGGATGTCGGCGAGGGGGATGCCGCGGGTTTGGGCGATTCGGGGTGCTTGCCAGTGTGCGTATTCGGGGCTGATGTGGGGGTCTAGGCCGGAGCCGCTGGTGGTGAGGGCGTCGGCGGGGATGGGTGTGGTGGCGTAGGGATTGGCGGCGGTAAGGGCGGTGCGGCGGTGGTTGATGATGTTTAGGTGGGTGGTGCTGGTGGGGCTGAGGTTGTCGGAGCCGGAGGTATTTCCGGCGTAGTTGGAGGTTGAGGGGCGAGGGGTGAACCATTCGGGGCCGCTGGTGGGTTGGCCTAGCAGGGTTGATCCGATGGTTTTTCCGTGGGTGTCGTGGATGAGGGAGCCGTTGGCTTGGGTGGGAGCGATGAGGTGGGCTAGGCCGGTGAATGTCAGTGGCCAGGCTAGGCCGAGGGTGAGGGTGAGCAGGGTGAGGGCTTTGATGGCGGCGGTGGTTTGTCGGGTGAGTGTGTGCATGTCAGGCCAATCCGGGTAGGTGGGAGACGAGTAGGTCGATGAGTTTGATGCCGATGAATGGGGTGATGATTCCGCCGATGCCGTAGAGGGTGATGTTGCGGCGTAGGAGGGCTTGGGCGTTGAGGGCGTGGTAGGTGACGCCTTTGAGGGCTAGTGGGATGAGGGCGACGATGATGAGGGCGTTGAAGATGACGGCGGAGAGCATGGCGGTGTGTGCGCTGTGTGGGTGCATGATGTCCAGCACGGCTAGGCCGGGGTAGACGCTGGTGAACATGGCGGGGATGATCGCGAAGTATTTGGCGACGTCGTTGGCGATGGAGAAGGTCGTCAGGGCGCCGCGGGTGATAAGTAGTTGTTTGCCGATGCTGACGATGTCGATGAGTTTGGTTGGGTCGGAGTCGAGGTCGACCATGTTTCCGGCTTCTTTGGCGGCGGAGGTGCCGGTGTTCATGGCGACGCCGACGTCTGCTTGGGCGAGGGCGGGGGCGTCGTTGGTGCCGTCGCCGATCATGGCTACGAGTTGTCCTGCGTGTTGTTCTTTGGTGATGAGGGCGAGTTTGTCTTCGGGGGTTGCTTCGGCGAGGAAGTCGTCGACGCCTGCTTCTTTGGCGATGGCTTGGGCGGTGAGGTGGTTGTCGCCGGTGATCATGACGGTGCGGATTCCCATGCGGCGTAGTTGTTCGAATCGTTCGCGCATGCCGGGTTTGACGATGTCTTTGAGGTGGATGACGCCGAGGATGCGGCGGTGGGGGGTGTTGTTGTGTGGGTTTTGGGTAGCGATGACTAGGGGGGTTCCTCCGGCGGCGGAGATGTTGTTCACGGTGGTTTCGAGGTTGTCGGGGATGGTGTCTGCGGTGGCGCGTACCCAGGCGGTGATTGCGGTGGCGGCGCCTTTGTAGACGGCGCGTCCGTCGGGGAATTGCACTCCTGACATGCGGGTTTGTGCGGTGAATGGGATGAATTCGGCGCCGTTGTTGGTGGCGTTTGTGCGGCTTTGGGTGGCGGTGTCGGTGGTGTTGGTGGTGTGACTGTTGATGAGGTCGATGATGGAGCGGCCTTCGGGGGTTTCGTCGGCTAGTGAGGACAGCAGCGCGGCAGCGCGGACGTCTTCGTCGCTGACTGCGGTGGCGGGCAGGATTTCTACGGCGCGGCGGTTTCCGAAGGTGATGGTTCCGGTTTTGTCCAGGAGCAGGGTGCTGACGTCGCCTGCTGCTTCGACGGCGCGGCCGGAGGTGGCCAGGACGTTGCGTTGGACGAGTCGGTCCATCCCGGCGATGCCGATGGCCGATAGTAGGGCACCGATGGTGGTGGGGATGAGGCAGACGAGCAGGGCGACCAGGGTGATGACTGAGACGGTGAGGCCGGAGTAGGCGGCTAGGGGTGCCAGGGCGGTGACGGCGAGCAGGAAGATCACTGTCAGGGTGGTGAGCAGGATTCCCAGGGCGATTTCGTTGGGGGTTTTTTGTCGTTGGGCACCTTCGACCAGGGCGATCATGCGGTCGATGAAGCTTTCGCCGGGTTTGCTGGTGACGCGGACGATGATCCGGTCTGATAGGACGGTGGTTCCGCCGGTGACGGCGCATCTGTCGCCGCCTGATTCGCGGATGACGGGGGCGGATTCGCCGGTGATGGCGGATTCATCGACTGTGGCGACTCCTTCGATGATGTCGCCGTCGGCGGGGATGATGCTGTGGGGGCCGGGTTCGACGATGACGTGGTCACCGATGGTGAGTGTGGTTGAGGGCGTTGGTGTGGTGGTTCCGTCGGGGTTGAGTAGCAGGGCGGTGGTGGTGGTTTTGGTGGCGCGCAGGCTGGCTGCTTGGGCTTTTCCGCGGCCTTCGGCGATTGCTTCGGCGAGGTTGGCGAAGATGAGGGTGGCCCACAGCCAGGATGTGATGCAGATGGAGAAGGTGTTTGGGTCGATGGCGGTGAAGATAGTGGTCAGCACTGATCCGACCCATACGACGAACAGGACGGGGGTTTTGATGGTGTAGCGGGGGTCAAGCTTGGCTAGTGCTTGGGGCAGGCTGTTGCAGGCGATGCGCCCGAGGGAGGGTGTGGTGGTCACGGTGTCTCCGTTGTGGGGTGATGGTGTTGGGGTGGGGTAGGCGGCGGTCATAGCGTGGCTTCTGCGATGGGACCGAGTGCCAGGGCTGGGAAGAAGGTCAGGCCGGCGACGATGATTGCGGTGGCCAGGAGGAGCCCGGCGAATAGGGGTGTGTGGGTGGGCATGGTTCCGGCGGTGATGGCGCGGCGGGGTTGGGCTGCTAGGGCTCCGGCTAGGGCCAGGACGAGCACGATGGGAAGGAATCTGCCGATGAGCATGGTCAGGGCGAGGGTGAGGTTGTACCAGGGGGTGTCGGCGTTGAGTCCGGCGAAGGCGCTGCCGTTGTTGTTGGCGGCGGAGGTGTAGGCGTACATGATTTCGCTGAGCCCGTGGGGTCCGGTGTTGGTCAGGCTGGTCAGGGCTTGGGGTAGGAGTGCGGCGGTGGCGGTGCCGGTGAGGACCAGGGCGGGCATGACGAGGATGAATAGGGCAGCGCAGGTGATTTCGCGGCGGCTGATCTGTTTGCCGAGTAGTTCGGGGGTGCGTCCGACCATGAGACCGGCGAGGAAAACGGTGATGATGACGAGGATGAGGGCGCTGTAGAGGCCGGTGCCGACGCCGCCGGGGCTGATTTCGCCCAGCAGCATGTTGAGCATGTAGGTGCCTCCAGCCAGTGGACTGGCGGAGTCGTGCATGGAGTTGACGGCGCCAGTGGAGGTGCCGGTGGTGGCTGCGGAGAACAGCACTGATCCGGCAACTCCGAAGCGTAGTTCTTTGCCTGCGAGCGCTCCTTGTGAGGTGGCGGCCAGGGTGAGTTCGGCGGTGAGGGCTGTTACCCAGGTCAGGGTGGCCAGGGTGGCCATGAGGGCTAGGACGACGTGGCCTTGTCGGCGGTCTGCGACGAGGATTCCGTAGGTGCGGGGTAGGGCGAATGGGATGAGCAGGATAAGGACGATTTCGATGAGGTTGGTGGTGGGGGTTGGGTTTTCGAAGGGGTGAGCGGAGTTGGCGTTGAAAAATCCGCCGCCGTTGGTGCCGAGGAGTTTGATGGCTTCTTGGGAAGCTACTGGTCCGGCGGGCAGGGTTTGTTGGGTGCCGGTGATGGTGGTGATGGTGTGGGGTTCGGTGAGATTTTGGATGACTCCGCCGGTTAGGAGGAGCAGCGCGGCGATGGCGGTGAGGGGTAGCAGGATGCGGAAGATGCTTCGGGTGAGGTCGACCCAGAAGTTGCCGATGCGGTCGGTGTCATGGCGGGTGAGGCCTCGGATGAGGGCGATGGCTACGGTTAGTCCGACTGCGGCGGAGAGGAAGTTTTGGACGGTGAGTCCGAGCATTTGGACTAGGTGGGTGGCGCCGTTTTCGCCGCTGTAGCTTTGCCAGTTTGTGTTGGTGACAAAGGAGATGGCGGTGTTGAGGGCGCCGTCGATGCTTTGGTGGCGTCCGTCGGCGAATGGGAGTGTGTCTTGGGCGAGGATGAGTCCCCACAGGGCGAGGATGCTCACCGCAGAGAAGGACAGGAGCGCGGTGGTGTAGGTGGTCCAGCGTTGTTGTGACGTGGGGTCTACTCCCACGATGCGGTAGCAGAGCCGTTCTATGCCTAGGTGGTGTTCTGTGGTGAAGACATGGGCTATGTAGGTGCCTAAGGGGATATGGGTGGCAGCCAGGATGAACGCCACGCACGCGAATGTGGCCACTGCGCTGGTGAGGTCGTTCATGAGAATCGCTCCGGCCGGATGAGCGCATATAGCAGGTATCCCAGGAGTGCGAGGGCGAGTAGGCCCGCGGCGGCGTAATCAATCACGGTGTTAGTTGACGTGCGCCGGTGGGTGCCGGTGGGTGGTGTTGATGCGGGGTTGATGAATCTTGACGTGTTTTTAACGCGGTGTGTGAGTTGGGTGGGCTCGCATCAGTTTTTCGGCAACGCTATTCAGGTTTTCCTCAGCTGATTTTGTGGTGTTTGATTTATCCCACTTTTGTGGATTGTTGTTTTGCTCACCACTCCCCCGAGTTGGAACTGCCGCCAACGACATACCTATCTGACGCTGTCGCCGCTCAAAAACGGCCAGCGCATCCCACCCAGCTACTCGCCACGAAAGCCCCGCCTAGAACCTTCGAGGACTCTTTGGGTTCACCCACCCTGCATGCCTGGGCCGCCCACCTATTGCCACCATGAGGGATCATTTCGTCCACATAGGGATCACTTGTGTATTGAAGTGAACTGAGGCGCATCCCGCGCCACATCACGAACCCCCCTCACTCGGAGGTCGCATGTCGCACAGCCATCAAGATCGTCTGCACTCAGAACAAATCGGATACCAGCAGACCCTCGGACGCCGTCACGTCCAGATGATCGCCCTCGGAGGCGCCATCGGCACCGGCCTCTTCCTCGGATCCGCATCCCGCCTACACAGCACCGGACCAGCGCTGCTGTTCAGCTACGCCTTCGTGGGCATCGTTGCCTACTTCCTCATGCGTTCCCTGGGCGAGCTTGTCCTGCATCGCGCCACTTCTGGGGCCTTCGTGTCGTACATGCGGGAATTTTTCGGCGAAAAATGGGCCTTCATCACTGGCTGGATTTATTGGCTGCACTGGTGCTTGACCGGTATTGCTGAGCTATCCGCCGTGGCTTTGTACATCAAGCACTGGTGGCCGAACGTGCCTGCCTGGCTAACTGTCATCATCAGCCTCGCCGTGGTGCTCATCATCAACTTGCTCTCGGCCCGGGCTTTTGGTGAGTTTGAGTTCTGGGCTTCTTTACTCAAGGTCGCCGCCATCGTCTTGTTCCTCGTCGTTGGTGTGGTGATGGTGCTCTTCCAGCTGCGCATCGGTGACCACCAGGCGGGCATCAGCAACCTGTGGAGCAACCCTGGCGGTTTCTGGCCCACCGAAGCGCCCTACAACTGGTACGGCCCCATCTTGGTGATGTCCGGTGTTGTCTTCGCTTACGCCTCGATCGAAATGGTCGGTATCGCTGCTGGCGAGATGCAGAACCCCGAACGCGAAGTCCCCAAGGCTGTCAACGCCGTCATCATGCGTATCGCTGTTTTCTACTGCGGTTCCATCTTGCTGCTCGCATCAATGCTGCCCACCAGCCAATACACCGCAGGAACTAGCCCCTTCGTAACCATCTTTGACACGATGGGCTTCCACTGGATGGGCTCGGCTATTCAGGCTGTTCTCATCATCGCCGCCATGTCCAGCCTCAACTCTGGCCTCTACACCACCGGCCGAGTGCTGCGCAGCATGGGTATGGCCAGCCAAGCCCCGTTCTTCACCACCCGCATGAGCCGTGCCGGTGTGCCGTGGGCCGGGATCCTTCTGACCAGCGCCGTACTGCTCATGGGCGCTGTATTGAACGCGTTGGCCCCCGATGCCTTCGAAATCGCCCTCGAATGCTCTGCCATCTGTGAGCTTTTCGTGTGGGGAACGATTTTCGCCTGCCAACTGCGCCTGCGTCAGCTCGTGAACAAGGGCGTCATCCCTGCTGGACCATTCCAAGCCCCCGGATACCCGTGGGCCAGCTGGTTCGGTTTGGCGTTCCTGGTGTTTGTGATCATCGGCATGTCTATCTCGGGCTGGAAGTCTTCCCCTGACTTCTGGCACAAAACCGACTTCGTTGTTGTCATCATCGGTATCCCAGTACTAGCGCTGATCATCGCGCTCGGATGGCGTATCGTGCGCCCGGCCGTGGAGAAAAACACTGGTGGACGGCTCGCCGCTGTCTGGTCCGACACCGGCCTGACGTACCCTGACACCAACCCCGACGTCGCCGACGTGCTCGCTTCGGGCACCACCAACAACGTTACGAAACCTGACACCAACGCAGGGAACTAACTCATGGCAGCCTCCGCCGCTGAAAACACACCCGTCGCCGATCTCAAAACGCTCCTAGCCGAGGTGTCACCATTCTCGGCCCTGCCTTTAGAGAACCGCACACGGATGGCGGAGGCTGCCGAGATCACCACCTATCAACCCGGTGATCTCATCCTCGACGGATTCCGCCACCCAGCTACTGGTGTTTATCTCGTCATGAAAGGCAAGGTGGGGATCTGGCAGGAAGTCGAGGCGCACGGCCACCCCGATGACACTCTGCGCACCGGCGGATTCTGCGGATTCTCTGCCATGCTTACTGGCCGCACCGTCGGCCCTCGCGCTCGTGCACTGACGAAAGCCACCATCGCTTTCATTCCCCGCCACGCCTCCAGCGAAGCCTTCCTCACTTCTGAGGGTGCCCAGTTCATCACTAACCACCTCCTCACTTTGGCGGAGAAAACCCGTCAGCTTCCCGGGTTCGCCACCACTGGAAGCCTCATTGACCAGTCCCCCACCGTGGTTGATGACACAGTCCCGCTTGTGGAGGTTGCTCGCGAGCTAACCCAACGACGCCAACCTGGGGTTGTTGTTCGCCGCGCCGACGGCACTTTCGGGCTAGTCACGGATGGATCGATCCGCCGCTGCGTTTTAGCTGAAGGGCTACCCGTCACTGCCACTGCCGGTGAAGCCCTGGCCCGTGACGTCCCCACTGTGCAGATCGGTGACTCTGCTGGAGAGTCGCTGACTCAAATCCTCACCGCCAAAACTGAGGCCGCCATCGTCACCGATAAATTCGGAGACCTACGCGGTGTGGTAGGACTACGCGAGTTCAGTCTCAGCCCCACCACCGCCGACGTCGCTCTGCACGAGCAGCTGCGCCTGGCCGCCTCACGCGAGGAACTCATCCAACGATCCCGTCAAACCCCAGCTGTACTCTCTGGTCTGCTTTCCCAAGGCCTGGCTGGAGCCCAGGTCATCCGTGTCCATTCCGGTTTCGGGGACGCGATTGTGCGCCGCGCACTAGAGCTATGCCTCGAAGAACACCCTGACCTATCCATGGATGGGTTCACGTGGCTCACACTAGGCAGTAACGGTCGCCGCGAAACTGCGCTGTCTTCTGACATGGAAAGCGCCGTCGTATTTCTCGACGACACTGACCTGACCACAAGACGCCGCTACCGGTCTCTTTTCGCTGACGTCGAATCTTTGCTTGAACAGGCTGGTTTCGCTGGCGACGACAACGGTGTCAGCGCCCGCCGCGACATCATGTCGCGCACCGCCAGCGCATGGCAACGCGCTACCAAAGCGTGGCTGGCCTCACCGCATGAAAACCAAGGTGCCATCATGATCTCTTTGTTCCTGGACAGCAGAGCCGTCTTTGGTGATGTTGCCGCAGCTGCCGCCAGTTTTGATCTGCACCAGCTGCGCAGCCACCCCGCCACCCTGCGGCTGCTTTTGGGTGATGCACTCAGCCAGCGCCCGCACGCCCGCCGTCATGCCCCCGTCTTCCGGCGAGAAGCAACATTCGACATCAAAAAAGATGCCCTGCGCCCACTGGTGAACCTCGCCCGCTGGCTTGGTTTGGCGATGCAATCTACAGAACTATCTACCGCCGATCGGCTCCGCGCCGCCGAAGAATCTTTCTTGCTAGCACCGGGTCAGGGAACCCTGCTTGCCGAAGGATTCGAGGTGCTTCAACGGGTGCGGTTACGCAGCCAAATCGCGCAGGTACAGGCAGGTAAACCTCCCACCAACACCATGCGCATGTCCTCTATGTCGCCGTTCGATCGCAGCGTTCTGGCCGAGGTGGTCCACGAAATCATCGTGGCGCAGCGCCGACTGGCCAATGTGGCTGCCTGGTCTGACACGGACGACTGGCGCCCCTCACCTGAACGAAGCTGATGATGCGCCACGTCGTCATCGGAGACGTAGGAGGGCACCTCGACACCCTCCTGAGTGAACTGACCCGGCTTGGCGTCGATCCGCGCACCGCCACCATCCCTACTGACTTAAGCATCGTGCAAGTGGGAGACCTCATCCACCGCGGCCCCGACTCTGAAGAAATCATTGCTCTCGTCGGCCGTTTAATGGAAGCCAACCCAGGACGTTGGACACAGCTAGCAGGCAACCACGAAGCCCAATACCTGAGACCACCTGTCTTTAAATGGCGTGACTGGATCTGCCCAGCGGCTGCAGACGCTCTGCGCAACTGGTGGGCGTGCGGACTGCTGAAGGTCGCTGCTGCTATCCCTACTGCAGGGCGAGACATCCTCGTCACCCATGCTGGCCTCACTGAAGGGTTTTGGCGTACCGACTTGGGATGTCCCATGACCGCCGTTGAGGCTGCAGCCCTTTTAAACCAGGCCGCTCGTGATAACTCTGCTTGCTTGTTCCGGCCCGGTGTCATGCTCACTGGCCGCGTGGACCTGACTGCTGGGCCGTTATGGGCCGAAGCTGGCAGGGAACTCATTACCAGTTGGGAGGGAAACCAAATGCCCTTCAGCCAAATACACGGACACTCTTCTCTTATCGACTGGGATGGGGGCGGGTGGCGTGCGCACAAAGAGATCGTTGCGCGTACCTTGCTTGACCTAGCTGCCTGCCACGAAACCACCCTGATGGCAAGCGGGTTCATCATCGGCATTGACCCCCAGCACGGAGCTACTCCCAGGCAACGCTGGCATGCCTGGGAGTTACCCACCACACCGCAATAGCCCTGTTGCTTTGCGGCCAAGCTGTAGGTGGTTAACGGCAGCGGACTCACCGTATTGAGCGACGTAGAGCAGCAACCCAAGCCCGGTAGGCAACACCGCTAAGGCACAAGCTCGCTGCGAAAGTCGCAGCCACCGACAGCGCAGTTGTTGCATTGATCGGCCACCCCAGCACACCAATCACCCACAGGGGCGTCTGGGCGATACCCGATCCACCGAAGACAAGACTGATGACAGCCACAACGAGAATCACACCAATCGCCGCTGCAACGCTGAACCGCGCAGCAAGCCACGAACTGACAAAGAAAACAGCCGCACCAACTGTGCAAAGCAGCACAACCGCCCGGATAGCGGTAACAGCGCTACCACCTGTAGCGATGATGACCACGCCCGCCCACGCAACAATCAATCCAAGCAGCATCAACGCCAACCGCGCCATCGCTTTCCCTTGGTGGGCACAATCCGCGCGCAGCATCGCGATGCGACGTCCTGGCTCCTCCGCGGTCTCGATGAGGCAAGCCACGACGCAACATCCGAATGGAACAACGAGCCATGTTGTTACCCCGATAACGAAGCTAGACGACCAGATCCACCCTGCTGCGGTGAGCATTAGCAGCGCTAGTCCCGCCAAAGGCACGATGCCTGTCCCCTGCCATATGACCCGGTGAGCCTTGCTGGTCATAACCGGGCCATGTTGCACTGGTGTGTGCGGAGTTGCTGCGGCCGCGTGCACGTTGTGTCGGTGGGGGGGGAATGCCGCCGCAATCGTGCTTTCGCTCCTGGCCGTCGCTGCATCCAGCTGCGGGAGGCGAGAGCAAAAAAGAACAACACGGCTGCTGCCACTGTCATTGATGCGATAGCTGGCCACCAGGGATTCCATCCCTGTATAGGAGAGTTCGTTTCAAGGGCTATGCCGTTGGCGTGGATGCCAAGCAAAGGCTGAGCCGCGTGGACACCCCATGTCCATGGCTGCGCCCACCACATCGCTGTCTCAGACTTCAACGTACCGGTCACTTGCCAGACCATCATGAGGGCAACAGTCGGCACTATCCCAACGGCGCCAGCTACAACGAACCCGACCATCAATGGCAACAGCGACGTCGCCCAGAACACCAACCACAGGGCGACCATCCGGGTCACAGGTGGATCGCTCACCCCACCAGCCCAGCCGATCACCAGTAGTGGAAGAGTCAAGGGCGCGTGGAAGAGAAGTGACTGCCATGCAAGCACGATGCCTCGACAACAGGTCGCCATCGACGCGGTGAGAGGCCGGGTCCAGGTGCCGCCTTCACGTGCTTTTTCTTCTCGAGAAACGGTGACCGCGGCGAGAAGAGCGACGATAGGTGCCATCAGAGCAGTGGCATACATGCTTTGCCATCCGAAAAGCCCGTTCCAGTCGGGGATGGCTCGGGTAGCGACAAACCACCAGCCCATTCCTTGCAGCACAGCAATCGCGGCGCCGACGAGCGCAAACCGTGATGAGGCGCTGGATTTGGCGCGAGTCAATTCGGCGCGAATAGCTTGTTGGAAGGTGACGTGTTGGGTAGGTGCCTCAGCGGTGGTGATGTTCATCGGTGGCTCCCGGTGGTTGCCGCGAGGTAGGCGGCTTCGAGGTCCCCTTGGGCGAAGTCGTTGAGCGGGCCTTCGTAGAGGAGTCGCCCGTGGGCTAGTACACCGATGTCGTCGGCGAGGCGGACTACTTCACCGAGTTGGTGAGAGCTGATCAGGATTGTTCGTCCTTGTGCAGCTAAACCTCGGATCATGTCGCGTAGTTCGATGATTCCTTTAGGGTCGAGTCCGTTTTGTGGTTCATCAAGGATCAGTACCTGAGGGTCTGTAAGCAAGGCGATGGCTAGTGCCAGGCGGGCTTTCATGCCGGTGGAGAAGGTTCGTGTTTTTGCTCCTCCTGTGGCGGCTAGGCCAACATGGGCGAGGACTTCGTCAATGCGGGTGTCGTTGATTCCGGTCAGGTGGGCGTGGACACGGAGGTTGTCTTTGGCGCTGAGGTGCCTATAGAGGGCGGGGCCGTCGATGCTTGCTCCTACGTGTGCCAAGGCGCTGCGGGTGAAGGGGCGCCCTAGCAGGTAGGTTTGCCCGCAGTCGGGGGTGGCCAGGCCCAGCATGATTTTCAGACTTGTTGATTTTCCGGCGCCATTGCGGCCCAGTAATGCGTAGACGCGTCCTGGGGTGACGGTGAGGTCTAGTCCATCCAGGACACGGTGGGTGCCGAAGGTTTTCGTTAGTCCTCGGCACCCGAAGGCGATGTTGGTGGTGGTTTCTGTCATACCTGAAGCGTGCGTTGCTTCAGGTCACCTGGTCTTCCTGCTACGGCATGGTTGTCAGGAGTGGGGGGCTCCTGCTGTGGGAGGAGTTATCGGATCGGTACGGTTCCTGGTGATCCGCTCAGGCCAACGCTGTGGGCAAGGATGACCAGGGCGACGCGGTCGCGGGCGTTAAGTTTGAGGAGAAGGTTGCCTACGTGTGTTTTCACGGTGGTGTGGGCGATGAATAGCTCGCTGGCGATCTCGGTGTTGGTTAGGCCCTGGGCGATGAGGCGCAGCACGTCGATTTCGCGTGGAGTGAGGGCGGCGATGGCGGTGTGCCGTTCGTTGTTTGATGGGGTGGTTGGGATGTTGGTGGGTGTGTGGAGGGCGGCGAGCAGGGCTGGTGTTGCTTGGGCAGCGATGACTGCTTCTCCTCGGTGCACGGCGCGGATGGCGTCGAGGACTTCGGTGGGTTCGGCGTCTTTGAGGAGGAAGCCGCGTGCGCCTGCGCTGATTGCGGCCAGAACGAGTTCGTCGATGTTGAAGGTAGTGAGGATGAGGACGTTGACGTGTTCTGTTGCGTGGGCCAGGATGCGGCGGGTTGCTTCGACGCCGTCAAGGTGTGGCATTCGGATGTCCATGAGAACAACGTCGACGGTGGTGGTTTCGAGGAGTGTGACTGCTGCAGCGCCATCGGTTGCTGTGCCGACGATGTGCATGTCGGGTTGGTTGTCGATGAGCGCTGAGAATGCTGAGACGAGTAGGGGTTGGTCGTCGACGACGGCGACGCGGATTGGTTCGCTCATGTGAGCTCCTGGGAGTGAGCCAGTGGTGTGTTTTCGTGTGTGACGGGGATGGTGATGTGGAGATTGAAGCCTTCGCTGCTGGGGGCGGCTTTTATTGTTCCGTTCAGTAGTGCTACTCGTTCGGCTAGGCCAACTAAGCCGAATCCGCTGGAGTCGCCTTGGCTGATGGTGTCGTTGGTCAGATGTAGGTGGCAGGTGTTGTTTTTTTGGTGATGTTCAGGTGCGCGTGGGGGGTCGTCCCGCCGTGTTTGATGACGTTACTGATGCCTTCTTGCACGGCGCGTATGAGTGCCAGTCGTGCTGCTGCTGGCCAGCGGTTTTGCCAGTCGGTCAGTGTTGCTGGGTCGAGATTGTGCTCGAGGTTGACACCTGTTGTTTGAGCTTGTTCGGTGAGTGTGATGAGGCGGTGTAGGTCGCCGGAGACTTCGCTGTCTTGTTTTTCTCTGAGTACTTTGACTAGGGAACGCATCTGGGTGATGGCGTCTTTGCTGGCGTCTTTGATGGTGGTGAGGGATTGGCGCATCTGATTTTCGGTGCCGATAGCTAATGCTGTGGCGGCTTGGACGTTCACTACTGCGAGGCTGTGGGCGACGATGTCGTGGATTTCTCTGGCGATGCGGGCGCGTTCGTCAGTTTGGGCTTGTTGTACGCGGCGGTCTAGGTCGCGGCGGTGTTGTTCTTCGGCGCGGCGCAGTTCGGTGGCGTAGGTCAGTTCAGTGCGTCTGCGTCCTGCTGCCCATAGATAGGTGCCAACCATGCACAGGATGAGAAGAGGTACTGCTGCTTTGTTGTTTCCCCCGGGTAGGTATTCGAGTGGGCTGACGAAGGATCCAGCAATTCCTAAAAGGAGTGCGGTAGCGCTCCAGGCCGGCGGGTCGTGGCGTGCGATTTTGTAGAGGGATAACGGCGCGCAGAGGATGAGTGGGCTGACTCCGAGGTTGATGGGGGCCAGCCACATGAGGGTGGCCATTGCTGCCAGGAGGGCATATGTGGCGATGAATGAGCTTCGCCGTGTGGTGGTGCGGGTGGCCAGGGTTGTGGTGAGACCGAGGTGGATGAGGGCGAAGGTGATGGAGTACCAAGTGGGGGTTTGGATGGCCACGGTGGTGTAGAGCCCGGTGACCAGAGCTGCTCCTGTAGTCAGGAGGATGTCGGTGATGGGTGCTCTGGGGGTCACTGTTCGATCGTAGGGAGGTGGTTAGGTGGTTTCCTCCTCCTGCAGAAGGATGTGTTTGTTTCCGGTGGTGGTTGCGGCCGTGTCGGTGTGCCTGCGGTGGTGGCAGGCACACCGTGATGCGTATGGGGGTGGGGTGGCTGTTGTGGTGGTTAGGCCTGGGGGGCGGGTTCGGTTGCTGTGGTGAAGGGGATGATTTTGGCGTCTTCGGTTTCGATCGCTGGTGGGGTGATTGGTTCGAGGTCTGGGGTGAGCGATGCTGCGGCGTCGAGGTCGGCGAAGAGTTCGCTGAGCGGTTTGGTCTCTGATAGGACTGAGCCGATTACTTCGTGGTTGGTGGTGTTTTCTTCTTCGTCGGGCTGGGGCATGAGGGCGTGGAGGATGTCGGCGGTGGTGACGACTTGGCCGCAGCTGCTGGCAACGGAGCGTGCCGCCATTTCGTGTTCTTCGCGGCTGTGGTCGGCCATTGCGTCGGCGACGAAGAAGGGTTGGATTTTTTCGGCGGAGGCGACTAGGGCGGTGGCTAGGCAGCTGACGTGGGCATAGATGCCGGTGATGATGAGCTGGTCACGGCCTTCTTGGCGCATGCGTTCACGCAGTTCGGAGTCGTGGAAGTCTGCGTACTGCCATTTTGTGAGGACGGTGTCGTTTTCTTCCGGTGCCAGGTGGGCAAGGATGTTGGCGCCGTCTGTGTCGTCGTCTTCGGAGGTTTCGAGGGGGGTTCTTCCTCAGCGGTGTCGGTGGATTGTGGTGTTTCGTCGTGGGTTCCACCTAGTACGGGGCCGATGCTGTCGAGTTCTTCTTCGCTGGTTTCTTCTTCGTCTGTGTTTTCGACAGCGGGGATTTCTTCTTGCTCGGCCTCTTCCTGCTCGGCCTCTTCTACGCCGGTGGCTTCGGCGTTGGTGTCCGCGGTGTCTTCGTCATCGTTGGTGTGCGGGTCTTGGGCGGTATAGACGACGGGGATTTCGTGGTCGCGTGCGATGTCGAGCAGGTCGATGATCCGGGCGGTGGCGATCGATGCCTGTCCACCTGGTTCGAAGGCATCAATGTAGTGGCGCTGCATGTCGTGGATAAGCAGGACGGCCCGTTCGGGGTCCAGTTTCCAGTTGGTGCCGTTCAGGGCTAGGGCGGTGCGGGAGTCATAGGAGTATCGCGCGATTTTGGGCAGGGGCACAGGTGCACCTTTCGATGGGGAGAGAAAGAAGGAGAGAGAGCTTGCACGGGAATCACTCACCGTGAGCACGCAAAAAAGAATGCATATAACCTATCAAGTTACGTTTTTCCTAATCAAGATGTGTCTATCTGGCGGAGTGATCCAACTTTTTTGACGGATTACTTTGGTGAGGTGTTCACTTCAACTTTTGTTCTCGTCTCTTCGCCGTGTGATGCAGCGTTGACGTCTGCGCTGTTGACGCAGGCCGAGAAGGCGCGGGTGGCGACTTTTCGTCGTCATGAGGATGCGCTGCGGCATGCATCGGGGCGAGTGGTGGCGCGGTATGCGGCCGCGTTAGGGGCCCAAAAATCCCCTGAGAGTGTGACGATTGTCACTACTGAGGGTGGGCCGCGGCGGGGGCAACCGGTAAGTCATATAGGCGATCTGCGGGGGCCTTTCGTTTCGATCGCTCATGCCGGCGACGTGGTTGCAGCAGCTGCTTCGTCAGTGCCGTGCGGGGTGGATGTAGAGGCTGAATCCGCGCTGGTGGCGTTGGGAGCTAATGAGTACGCCTTTACTAGAGCTGAGTTGGCATCGCTGTCCACCAGCACCTCACCTGGGGAAATGACGCGCTGGTGGACAGCGAAGGAGGCGGTAGCCAAGGCAGTGGGTACGGGGTTTCTTTCCTCGGCTACGGCACCGGGCTGTATGGATGGGCGGGCAGATACTGTGTCGGTGTCCGGGTGCACGTGGCGACTGACTGATGTGCCCGTCCCTGCTGGGTATCGCGCAGTGTTGGCGTTACCTGGGTGGTCTTCCAGCCCGGTGGAGTCTTACGTGTGTGACATTGCTTACCTGTCTTCGTTGGATTCGGTGTCTTTTTCTGACGTAGTGGCCTCGACTGGATCTTCACGGGTGTGCTCTGTTGGTGAGGATCGTGCCGTGAAGTGGTGAGCGAAGGCGAGCATGGATGCGGCGCGTGCATCCAGGGTCGCGAGGTCTGCTCCGACGTGACCGCTGTGTGGTTCGTGGTAGCGGTGTGCTGGTCCGCGAGCGCGCCATCGTTCGATGAAGGTGTGGGTGTCGTCGGCGATGCGTGCGTCTGCTCCCATGCTGGCTAGCCATAGTGGTGGCAGGGGGGTGCGTGCGGAGGTGACCAGGTGTAGTGGTGATAGTTCGGTGCGTCGGGCTGGGTCGCTGGGGAATTCTTCAGCCCAGAAGGCACCGTTTGCGTGGCGGTCGAGGTGGACGAGGTCAAGTAGTGGTGCGGTGACGGTGACGGCTGTGATGGGTGTGGTTTCTGGGTTGTCTGATAGTGCTGCGGCCAGGGCGACGAAGCCGCCGTGGGAGGCTCCGCAGACGGTGATGCCGTGGGGGGCGGCGATGTTGTTGTGGCGTAGGTGGTGGGCGATGGCGAGTAGGTCGCTGATGGTGTGGTGTTTGTTTTCGCCGCGTCCGGCTTCGTGCCAGTGGGGTCCTTCTTCGCCTCCGCCGCGTACGTGTGCGGTGGCGACGATGCCGCCGCGGTCGCACCAGGCTGCCACGGTTGGTTCGGGTTCTGGATAGTTGTCGATGCCGAATCCGCCGTAGACGGTGAGGAGTACGTGTGCGGGGGTGGGAGTGTTTGGTCGGTGGGTGAGGATGTAGGGGATGGGGGTGCCGTCGGGGGCGGTGGCAGTGTGACGGGTATGGATGAGGGGCTGGTGGGGGTCATTAGTGGTGGTGGGAGTGTTGTTGGGGTTCAGGGGGGCGTGGTGGAGGGTGGTGGGGTGGTCGGCGGTGGCGGTGACGTACCAGAGACCTGCCTCGGTGGTGGAGGCTGAGGTGAGGGATTCGCCGATGTCTCCTTTCCAGAGGGTGGCGGGTGGGGTGTGGGTGTGGAGTTGATGCAGGGTGATGTGGCCGTTGCTGCGGGTGGCGACCAGGAGGGTTTCAGGGTCGTGGGGGTGCAGGTTTAGCCATAGGAGTCGCCCTGTGGGCATCTGCCATTGGCGGGCAGAGGCGGTGGGGTGGTCGGGGATTGTGGTCAGTGTTGTTGTGGTTGCGGCCAGGAGTTGTTCGCCGGTGTTGAGCAGGGTGGTTCCGGGTGGGAGTGTGTGCCAAGGGGTTTCGTGGGGGGTGGCGGTGCAGGTGTGTTCGTTGTTGTCGTTGAGGTGGACGTGGTGAATGCCGGTTTTGTGGGTGTCACGTTCGATGAGGTGGATGTTGGTGGTGGTGCGGGCTAAGTGGCGGCGGGTGCCTACTGCTCCGGTGGGGCACAGTGCCAGGCGGCCGTCGTTGGTGAGGGTGGGGGAGGCGAAGGGGCTGATGTGGTGGGCGATGGTGTGCGGCTTGGTGGTGTCTTTTCCGGTGGGTAGGAGTACAGCGTCGCGGTGTTCGTCGTCGTTGCGGCGGGTGAGTGCGACTGTTGCGTGGGGGCTGGTGAGGATGCCTAGGGGTTCGCCTGGTAGTTCGATATCGAGGGGGGTTCCGGGGTTGCCGTGTTCGAGTTGTTCGGGTGTGGCAGTCCAGATGCTTCGACGGGTGTGCCCTGGGGGGCAATGCAGGTGCAGGTGGCCTTGTGGGGTGGTGGTTGGTGCTGACCAGCGGGGTTGGTTTCCGATGGCGCGGATGGCATCGAGGTAGGTGGCAGTGAGTTCTTCGGGTGGTTGAGGAGTAATAGTCATCGGCCCACCCGGTCACGGTGCTGGGGTGCGATGGCGTCGTCGAACCAGCCGAGGTGTCCGCCGTCGCGTAGTGCGCTGGGGGCGGTGCAGGTGGTGATGGGGTTTTCTGGGGAGCTGGTGTCGATGATGTGTATTTGGCCGTGGCCGCCGCGGGTGACGATGGCGGTTTCGCCGGTGGGGTCGGCGGCGGTGGCGCGGCGGTCGGCGGCGTCCCATGGTTCGCGTCCGGGTTTGGGGCCGTGTTCGAGGGGTGGGAGTTCCCAGCGTCCGCGGAGGGTGAGGTCGGTGAGGGTGTGGGCGGTGAGTTCGTCACCGTCGGGGTGGATGCGGCTGGCGACGAGGGCGGTGGGTGTGAGGGCGAAGCGGAAGACGAGGCCGGGGCCGAGGTCGGTGGTGCGGGTGGTGCCGGTGTCTAGGTCGAGGATCCAGAGGTTGTTGGTCCAGGTGTGCCAGGCGCGGGGGTTGTCGCCGCCATGGCGGCAGACGGCGGCGATGATGCGGCGGTGGGGGCAGTGGCGTAGGAAGTAGGCGCGGCCGGGGTTGGTGGCTGGGTCGCCCCAGGGGTGGATGGGGCCGGGAGCTAGGGTGGTGTCGTTGTGGGTTTCTAGGCCGCGGGCGGTGGCGGTGTAGATGGTGTGGGTGGTGGTGTCGTGGGCGTCGCCGTGGCCGGTGGAGTCGATGTCTTCGGTGGTGGTTCCGGTGACCTGGGGGACGTGGGGGCCTGCGTCGGTGATTTCGGTGTAGGTGAGGCGTTGGAGTGCGCCGGGTTCGCGGTGGCGCAGGATGGCTGCGGTGTCGGTGAGGGTGATTCCGGGTTCGCCGCTGCGGGTGCGGACACGGCGGGCGCGGGGTCGGGGGGTGGTGAGGTCGATGAGGGTGAGTTGGTCGCTAGAGGGGGTAAAGGAGGCTCCCAGGCCGGTGCTAACGCCGATGTAGTGACCGTGGGGGTCGGTGGCGATGTGTTCGCCGGGGATGGCGATGGCGATGCGGGTTGGGTTTTCTGGTGTGGCTGGGTCCAGGAGGACGAGTTCGCCATTGGCGTCGTCGGCGAAGGCGATGCGGCCATCGGGAAGGTGGAGCAGACCTGCATGTTCGGCCAGGACGGTGTCTTCTAGTGGGGTGCTCCAGGTGTTGCTGGTGGGGTCGTAGAGGTGGATGAGGCCGGCTTTTTGGTCAGCGACAACGATGGTTTTCATACACGTTTCTCCTGGTTTTAGGCGTTAGCGTCGGCCCTGGGGCTGGGCAAATCGGCTTATTTTGCAGTAACTCTCAGCCAATTCCCTCTTAATGATATTGACTCTCAATATTAATAGTGCGTATGGTGTTACCACGGCACCAACCGGCGCCGTAAGTCCAGACACAAGGAGCTAGACATGCAGAACGATGCAGTGCTTGCCGAGATCCAGGACACCGAACACCTGGCCCACCTTTCGGCATCTCACTCCAACGCTCTCGTCGAGAACCCCTTCGACGCCTGAGACATCTAAAGCAGGCCCGTGGACACATCCCGTCCACGGGCCTGCCCCGTCCCCGCACACAAAACCACCCACAACACACAACGACACGAACACAAACAACACAACAACGGCACCAGCGAGCGAGACATGACAACCCAGCGACTCCCCCACGGCGACGGCCAAGCCGTCCGCACCCCCGACGGCACCTACATGCACATCGCCCCTAACACCGACGCCGACACCCTCGCCACCGCGCTCGCCAACCGCACCCAATCACGCCGCCCCCACCACCCCACCATCACCACCCACGGTCAGGCCCCCCAACTCTTCGACCCCCTCCTAGCCGCACTCGCCACCGCCTGCACCACCCCCAACGACAACACCACCCCACCCACCATCGCCCTGCACGCCATCACCACCCCCGAAGACGAAAACCTCGCCCACACCCACCTCACCAACGGCACCACCATCCTCGCCGTCCACCGCGAAGACGACGTCCTCTACATCCACCCCCTCGCCACCCCCAACGACCCCCAAGCAATCTCCCCCCACCACATCCGCGCCCGCCGCCTCGCAGCCAGCCCCGCCCCAGACCTCGCCCACACCCACTGGCACACCCACGGCGGCGACCCTCTCACCGACCTACCCCACCACGCCGCACACCTAGCCAGCGCACACCTACTCACCAACCTCCTCACCCACCTACACCACATCCCCCAACGCGGCCCCCACCTCCTCACCCGCATCGAAATGACCCCCCTACGCATCACAACCCACCCCATCATCGCCGTCCCCCCCACCGAACCCCTCCCCGCAGGCCGGTGACCCCCCAGACCCTCACCGTCCCCGCCCACGACGGCACACCACTACACACAATCCACATCCCCGCCGACACCACCACCCAACCCGCCCGGGGCATCATCCTTCTACGCACCCCCTACGGCGCACACCACCTCATCGGCGAAGCAACCATCTGGGCAAAAGCAGGCCTACACGCCTACGCCCAAGACGTCCGCGGACGCCACAACTCCGGCGGAATCTGGCAGCCATACACCCACGAAGGCCCCGACGGCACCGCCACCCTCACCACCCTCACCACCCGCCACCCCAACCTCCCCATCCTCATATCCGGCTCCTCCTACGGCGCCCACGCCGCCATCGAAGCCACCCGCCACACCACCGCCACCAACGGCCCAGCCATCACCGGCACCATCGCCATGGTCCCCGCCCTGGGCCTATGGGACACCGCCCACGACCCCGACGGCACCCCCCGCATCCGCGACCGCATCGGATGGTGGACCCAACACGGCCACGGCCCCCACTCACACCCACCACTCCCCCAAGAAAAACTCGACCACCTCACCCACCTGGCCACCACCGGACACCTCACCGACCTCTTCACCAACACCCCCCTCGACACCCCCTGGCGCACCCTCTGGGCCGCCCCACAACCCAACCCCCACACCCGCTGGCACCCCGCCCACACCCCCCTACTCACCATCGCCGGCGACCACGACTTCTTCACCGAAGACGCCCACCAACTCCACCAACACTGGCCCGGCCCCTCCGCCCTCATCCACGGCCCCTGGGGACACGGACTCGGCACCGAACTACCCAAAAACCACCCCACCCGCACCGCACTACGCACCCACGGCGGACTCTTCACCCCAATGCTCACCTGGGCAAACACCCTCCTAAACCCCAGCACAACCCCAGAACACCCCCACCTACACACCACCACACACCTCCACCTCGACCACGGCTGGCAACACAGCACACCCAGGACAAGGAGAACACCATGACCAACCCCAACCCCTGGCCCCTCGACAGCCTCGTCGACGAACACACCGGCATCATCCGCCGCGTACGCACCGTCCTACGCCCCGACCGCGCCCCCACCGCCTACACCTCCATGACCGCCGAAGTATCCGACGCCCGCCGCCTCGGCGAATGGCCCGCCGACCGCGTCTCCCTCGGCACCACCTTCGGCGACCCCCAAGGCGCCTGGATCGCCGCCGTCGCCGAAGCCTGCGAACGCTACTGCGGCAACCACCTCCCCCCCAACGGCGACACCCTCCGCCGCGGCACCGCCACCGAACTACACAACGACGGCCTGACCATCACCACCCCCGACAGCCTCCCCCGCCACGCCCCCTGGCAACACCAACGCCCCAACTTCGAATACACCCCCCTCACCGACACCACCCCCACCCTGTGGACCCGCTGCCACATCGACCACCCCGACCACCCCGGCCGCGGCACCGCAGGCGAAATCTGGGCACCCGCCTCACTGGTCTACCTCAACTGGCGCCTACGCCGATACCGCGACCTCCCCCGCACCCACCACCTCAACTACGCCGGAATCGCCACCGGACAAGGCTTCTCCGACGCCTGCGACCGCGCCCTCTTCGAAATCATGGAACGCGACGCCCTCGAACTATGGTGGCACCTGGGCTACCCCGCCCACGGCATCGACCCCGACACCATCCCCGGCCTCCACGAAGCCATGAGCGGCACCGACCTCGAATACCACGTCGTCGCCATGCCCCACGACTACGCCCCCGCCTTCGCCGCCCTCGTCTACGACCCCCAAACCGGACTCTACGCCGCCGGCTTCTCCGCCAAATCCGACCCAGCCGAAGCCGCACGCAAATCCGTCCTCGAAGCCGTCCACACCTGGATCTACACCCTCGGCACCCAACACGCCGACGGGTGGGTATTCCAAGCAGTCCAAGCCGGACTCATGGCCTCCGGCCTCTACCTCCCCCACCGCCTTGACGCCCGCTACCTCGACGACGCCGGCCCCCACCAACAACACGTCCGTGACCTAGGCGCACACGTCCAAATCTGGCAAGACCCCCGCACCCACCACCTCGCCCAACGCTTCACCAACCCCGCCCTAGGCACCATCCCCCTGACCGACATCCCCCCAGTCAGCCCCGCCCAACTACGCCAACGCCTGGCCAACGACGGCCACACCGTCATCGTCCGCGACCTCACCACCCCCGACGTCGCCCCCACCGGCCTCGCCGTCGCACGCGTCCTCGTCCCCGACATGATCCCCAACACCCCCGCCGCATTCACCTACTACGGCATGCCACGATTCACCACCGAAGCACACCGCCACGGACTACCCACACCCATCCCCGAAACCCTCAACCTCATCCCCGCCCCCCACATGTGAGCCCACCCATGCACCCCAACCCCTTCAGCCCACAAACACCCGGACCAACCACCCACCCCGGACCCCGCACCAACACCTGGGACGGCCCCACCCACACACCCACCACCACCGGCGCACCCCTAGCAACCATCATCCGCGCCCTCGGATGGGGCCCCCACTTCCACCCCAACCCCCACACCGGAGAACCCACCAAACTCCGCCAACGCGGCGCCCCCTCCGCAGGCGCCTGCCAACCCCTCCAATGGCACATCACCTGCGGCACCGGATACGACCTCCCACCCGGCCACCACATCCTCCACCCCGACACCGGCACCTACACCCAACGCAACAACCCCAACGACCCCCCACCACTCCCCCACGGCCACGCCACCATCACCATCACCGCACTCCCCCAACGCACCGCCGCCCGCTACCACCACCGCAGCGCCCCTGCCATCATCGGCGACGCCGCCTATGCCACCGCACTCCTGCACGCCACCACCACCGGCACCAACCTCACCCCACACCCCCTACCCGGCGACGCCAACGAAACCGCAACCCGCATCGCCCTACCACCCCCTACCACCTGGACCAACCACTGGCCCAACACCCCCACCGAAATCCCCCTCACCGCAACCCACATCACCACCCCCGACGCCGACCCCACCACCAACCCCCACACCCCAACCACCAACCCCACCGGCAACTGCCAACCCCAACCACCCACCACCCCCACACCCCCCTACATCCCCGACACCACCGACCTGGGACTCGACACCCCACCCCCCATCATCGACACACTCGAGACCCCACCCCCACCCATCACCACCCCCACCCTCCTCACCCGACGCAGCCCCCACCCCCACCAACTCACCACCCCCACACCCCCCAACACCACCGCACACGGCCACCCCCCACTAGGCCCCTGGTGCGCCAACCAACACTGGATCGACCAAACCCCCCACCTCCACCTCTTCCACGCCAGCCCACACCCCCACCATCAATGGACCGCCCATTACCAAGCCGCCCACACCCTCATCACCCACCTCACCCACGGCCGTAACGCCCGCCCCATCTCAGGCTGGACCCACAACCCCCAACACGGAAACATCAGTCACGCACTCGCCGTGGAGGCCCCATGAAAAACCACCTCAACAAACTCATCAGCCACATCATCGAACCCCGCCTGTGGAACCTCGCCACCCAACACCCCCGCCTCCTAGCCACCACCACCGCCCTCACCATCACCCACACCCTCACCTACTGGCTCCAAGCCCTCTTCCTCGCCCTCGCCCTCGCCGCCCTCGCCACCCCCAACACCCCCCTACCCACCATCCCTCTCACCGCAGCACTCACCTGCATCCTCGCCCGCACCGCCATCAGCCACGCCCTAGCCATCACCTCCGCACGCCTCGGCGAAAAAATCCGCACCAACCTACGCACCAACCTCCTCAACACCCTCCTAGCCCCCACCCGACTCCACGACACCGACGAACGACTCGGCGCCCGCCGTCTCGCCCTCACCGACGGCATCGACGGCATCGACGCCTACACCACCCGCTACATCCCCACCGCCCTAACCACCCACATCCTGTGCCCCACCGCCGTCATCCTCCTCGCCTTCCTCAACCCCTGGGCCGCCCTCACCACCGCCCTCTTCCTCACCATCGCCATCCACGGCCCCCGCCTGTGGAAAAAAACCATGACCCAACGCGGCCACAACCACTGGGACAGCTACGAACAACTCTCCGCAGACCACCTCGAATCCCTCCGCACCATGCCCACCCTGCGCGTCCTCGGAGCCGTCAACCGCCGCCGACAACTCCTCCAACACCGCTCCGACACCCTCCACCGCCACACCGTCGCAACCATGCGCATCTCCCTCGCCGACACCGGCATCATCGACCTCGGCATCCAAGCAGGCCTAACAACCGCAGCCATCCTCGCCGCCCTCACCGCCACCGGAAACATCACCACCCCCACCACACACACCACCATCGGCCCCTTCACCGGAGCAGCCATCACCTACCTCATCCTCCTCATGGCCTCCGAAACCTTCCGTCCAGTCCGCGACCTCGCCCGCCACTGGCACTCCGGCTACCTCGGCCTGACCGCCCTAGACTCCATCGACACGGCCCTAGGCAACACCACCCCCACCAAAACCCCCCACCCCACCACCGACACCGACACCGACACCACCCTCGAAGCCCTCACCGCCACCAACATCCACTTCTCCTACACCCCCGAACACCCCGTCCTCACCGGCGCCAACCTCCACCTCACCCCCGGAAAACTCACCGCCCTCACCGGCCCCTCCGGCTCAGGAAAAACCACCCTCTTCGACATCCTCCTGGGCCTACTCACCCCCGACACCGGCACCGTCGCCCACCCTGGCCGCATCGCTGTCGTATCCCAACACTCCTACCTCTTCCCCGGAACCATCGCTGACACTCTGCGCACCGCCGCCCCCCACGCCAGCGAACAACAACTCTGGCAAGCGCTCGAAGCCGTTGGCCTCGACACCGAAATACGCACCTGGCCTGACCAACTCAACACCCGCCTCGGCGAAGCAGGAACCGGCATCTCCGGCGGACAACGTCAACGCCTCGCCATTGCCCGAGCCCTCCTCGCCGACGCCGCTGTGCTACTCCTCGACGAACCCACCAGCGCGCTCGATGACCACAGCGCCAGCATCGTCTGTCAAACCCTGCGCAATGAAGCTCGCAACCGCATCGTCCTGATGATTGCTCACCGTCCCGAAGCACTCGCCGCAGCTGAGCAGACCTTGCGCATCACCGACCACCACATCGAGCACTCCACCACCGCACTCGGCCAGGAAGCATCATGAACACCACCGCGACTCGCACCTCAACCTTCCGGGACCTCGCCAGCCTTGCACCTTCTCTACGACCCGAAGCTGCTCCCCTAGCGTGGACCGTTTTTGTCGATCTCATCGCTAACCTCGCCCTAATCGGCTTGTCTGTTGCTACTGCTCACATCGTCGCTGTCGCCGTTATTGAGCACCGCGCCGATGATCCGGTGTGGTGGTGGGCTGCTATTGCGTTGGCTTTGCTTCGCCCGATCATCAGCTGGCATGAGATGGATATCTCGCACTCGGTCGCGTATCGGGTGTTGGCTCGGCTACGCATGGCCCTGTTCGATGGTTTTGCTCGTGGTGTCCCAGCTCGTACCGGCCTGCACTCGGGCAGGCTGGCTGCTACTGCCATGACTGACGTGGAAAAGCTGGAGTTTTTCTATGCGCACACCGTTGCTCAGCTAGCTGCGGCGGCCTTGCTTGTGGTTTTGGCGTTGCCTGTGGCGTGGCTGGTGGCTCCTGCAGCGGCGTGTGTGGTGGCTGCTGCTGTGGTGGCGTTGTGGCTGGTTACGTGGCCCACGCTGAGCCGCGGCGAGCGGCTGGGTGCTGAGCAGCAGTCACGGCGGTCGGCGTTGTCTGAGGCTGTTGTTGATTTGCTTGCTGGCACGCGCGAGGTGCTTGTCTTTGATCGTAAGGAGCAGGCGGTAGCTGGTGTGACTGCGGCGGCAGCTGCGGTGGATGTTCCGGCTCGCAAGATCCGCACCTTGGAGGCTTGGGGCGCGTCGTTGCGTGAGGCTGTTGTGGTGGGGGCTTCGGTGGCGTTGGTGGTGGTGGGTGCTACGTCGGTGACGTTGGATCCGGTGTGGGTGCCGTGTTTGTTGGCGGGGTCGTTGACGTTGTTGGCGCCGGTGGCCGAGGCGGTGGCTGTGATCTCGACGTTGCAGCCTCATCGGGCTAGTGCGCGACGGGTGGCTCAGGGCGTGGCGTTGGTGTCAGAGGGGGCCGGTTCAGTGGTTCCTGCTGCCGGTGAGGTGGGTGTTTCTGGTGATGGTGGTGTGGCTGTGTCGACGTCTGGGGTGCAGTTTGCGTATCCGGGGCGTGCGGTGATTGAGGTGCCGGATATGTGTGTGGCGGCGGGTGAGCATGTGGGGATTGCGGGTCCGTCTGGGGTGGGTAAGTCGACGTTGGCGCGGTTGTTGACGGGGTTGTGGCGTCCGGATGGTGGCGTGTTGCGGGTGTGTGGGTTGTTGCCTGATGAGGTGCCTGCTGATCGATGGCCGGGGTTGGTGCAGTTGGTGGAGCAGGATGCGCCGTTGTTGCACGGTTCGTTGGCGGATAATTTGCGGTTGGGTGTTCCGGATGCTTCGGATGCGCAGTTGTGTGAGGTGCTGGAGCGGGTTGGGTTGCCGGTGGATGGTGGGGTGTTCTCGGCTGGGTTGGATACGCAGTTGGGTGAGGGTGGTGCTGCGTTGTCTGGTGGTGAGCGGGCGCGGGTGGCGTTGGCGCGGGCGTTGTTGTTGTCTCCTGCTGTGTTGGTGTTGGACGAGACGACGGCGGCGTTGGATGCGGTTGCGGAGGCTGGTGTGATGGATGTGGTTGCGAGTGTGGATGCGACGGTGTTGGTGATTTCGCATCGGCAGCGGACGTTGGAGAGGATGGATCGGGTGGTGGTGTGGCCGGGTTGATGGGTGTGGTGGGTGTGGCCGTGGCCTCTGGTGGTGGGGCACGGCCGTGTTGTTGGGGTGGGTTAGGTGGTGTGGATGTAGTGGGTGGTGGGGTGTGGGTGCATGAGGAATTCGTGGTGGGAGATGTTCCAGGCGTAGGCGCCGGCGAGGCTGAATGCGATGCGGTCGCCGGCGCGTAGGGGTGTGGGGATGGTGCGGGAGAGGATGTCTTTGGGGGTGCAGAGTTGTCCGGAGACGATGGCGTGGTGTGGTGTGGTGGGACTGGTTGGTCGGGGCCAGGGGTGTGGCCAGTGGTTGATGGGGATGACGGTGGCGGGTTGGTTGTGGTTTTTGGTGGCGGGGGTGCGGATGTGGTGTGTGCCGCCGCGGACGACGGCGACGGTGCTTGCGTGGCTGGTTTTTACGTCGAGGACTTCGGTGATGTACCAGCCGCAGTAGGCGGTGAGTGATCGGCCGGGTTCGATGCGTAGGGTGAGGTGGGGGTTGGTGGTGAGGATGGTGTGTAGTCCGGTGCCGTAGGTGTTCCAGTCGAAGTGGTGGTGGGGGTTGGTGTAGTCGACGTTCATGCCGCCGCCGAGGACGATTTCGTTCAGGGGGATGTTGTGTTGGTGGCTGAGGGTGGTGGTGTGGTTGATGATGTGGTGGGCGTTGGTGAGGGCATCGGTGGCGTTGAGGCCGCTGGCGAGGTGGGTGTGGATTCCTTTGAGGTGGAGGTGGGGGTAGGTGCCGTTGGTGAGGAGGGTGAGGGCGTGGTGGGTTTGTTCGGGGTCGAGGCCGAAGGGGGTGGGTGTGCCGGCCATGGTGAGGCCGGTTGGGTGGGGTTGTGTTGGTGGGTTGGGCAGGTTGAGGCGTAGGAGGATGTTGGTTGGGTGGTTGGGGTTGGTGAGGTGGGCGAGTTGGTGGAGTTCGTTGATGCTTTCGATGTGGATTCGGTGGGTGTTGTGGTTGATGGCGGTGGTGAGTTCGGTGTCGGTTTTTGCGGGGCCGCTGAAGGCGATGGGTCGTTGGGTGGTGTGTTGTGTGACGTGGGTGAGTTCGCCGCTGGAGGAGACTTCGAATCCGTCGATGTGGGGTTCGAGTGTGGTGAGGATGTGGGGGTCGGGGTTGGCTTTGGTTGCGTAGTAAAGCTCGAGGTTGGGTGGGAGGGCGGCGCGGATGGTGGTGATGTGGTTGTGGAGGCTGGGGAGGTCGTAGATGTAGGCGGGTAGTTGGGTGTGGTGGAGGTTGCGGGCGAGTTGGGTGATGGCTGGTGGTGTGTTCATGGGGTGGTTTGGGGGTGGTTGGGGGTGAGGGGGGAGGTGATGGGGATGTAGGTTGCTTGGCGGTCGGGTAGGCGGTTCCAGCGGGTGATGAGGTTGGCTTTGGCGGGTAGGGGTGCGCCGTTGAGGAGTTCGGTGAGGGGTTGGGGGTTGTTGTGTTGGTCTGCGTAGTTGTGGAGGGTGGTTCGGGTGTCGTTCCAGAGGTGGGTTTCGAGGTGGGGGTGGATGTCGGTGAGGGTGGCGGCGAGTTCGGTGAGGTGGTTGGTGAAGAGGCAGTAGGTGATGCGGTTCCAGCCTTGTTGTGGGGTGTAGGTCAGGGGGGTGGCGATGTGGGTGGGGAGGTTGTTGAGTAGTTCGGTGTGGTGGTGGTGGAGGAGTTTTGTGCCTTCGAAGTCACGGAAGATCATGCGGGTGGGTGTGCCGGTGGGGTCGACGCAGACGATGACGTTTTGGAGGTGGGGTTCGAGGATGAGTCCGTGGTCGAGGTAGGCGGTGAGGACGGTGGGGATGAGGAGGTTGTTGTAGGTCTGCCACCAGGTGCGGATGGTCTCGGGGGTGGCGTTGTGGAGTAGGTGGCTTGCGTGGGCGGTGGAGTGGGGGTGTTCTTCGGCGATGGCGGCGGCGAGGTAGGGGGTTTCGTTGGGTTGAAGGTGGGGTTGGAGGCCTTCGCGGAGGATGACGCTGAGTCCTTCGAAGAGGGTGGTGTTGGTGGTGCCGTCGGGGTTGGGTAGGGCGATGGTGCGGTAGGCGGGTTCGCGCAGGATGGTGGTGTTGGGGTGGGTGTGGTGGAGGGTGTCGAGGGTGTTTTTGAGGTGTTTGGTGAGGGTGACTGCGCCGGTGAGTTCGTAGGTGGCGTTGGTGCGGATGCAGTTGGTGATGCGGATGGCGAGGCTGAATTTGAGGAATTCGTGGCCGTTGTAGAGGGTGCGGACTGATGCGGTGGGGTGCCAGTGGCGGGCGCCGGGTCCTAGGTCGATGATGTCGCGGCGGGTGAGGGCGTGTTGGAGGGTGGGGTTGGTGGCGAGTAGTTGCCATTGCCAGGGGTGGGCGGGTAGGTGTCGGTAGCCGTGGGGTGTGGGTGGGGCGTGGCGGTCGAGGGGTTTGGTGGCGTTGTCGTGGGCGGTTTCTTCGTGGATGAGGTGTTCGCGGATGGCGAGGTTGCGTAGGGGGAAGGAGGTGGTGGCTTCGGGTGCGTAGCGGTGCCAGTGGGTGTCGGAGCCGGTGTGGGCTTTGGGGGTGGGGTGGAAGCGGTGTCCGTGGATGAGTGTTTGTTCGGAGTTGATGTAGTTGAGGTGGGGGGTTCCGGTGTGGGGGTGTGGTTGGTGTGGTGGGTGGTGGCGAGGTGGATGTGGTGGAGGCTGGCGCGGACTTGGTCGATGAATTCGTCGTTGGGGTGGCCTGTGTGGTGGGTGAGTTCGGTGTTGATGAGGTGGGCGAGTCGTTCGGCGTTGATGGGTTGCCAGGTGTTGTTGTGGTGTTCGTGGAGGGGGCCGTGGAATCGGTGGGTGCCGGTGATTGAGGTGTGGCGGATGCGGATGCGTAGTTGGGTGTTGGTGTGGGGAAGGGTGATGTGGAGGTGGTTGTTGGTGGTGTGGAGGTGGTTGTTGGGGCCGCAGAGTTCTCTGGTGAGGCAGTTGAGGAGGGTGTGGGTGGTGATGGTGTCGGCGTCGATGAGGGTGGTTTGGGTGATGTCGGTGTCGGTGGTGGTCATTGGTGTCCTTGGTGGTGGCGGTGTGGTTTAGGAGGTGGTGGTGAGGTAGTTGGGTGCGGGTAGGTAGTACTTGTTGATGTCGCTGGCGTGGTGGCGGGTGCGGTGTTTGGGCAGGAGGGTGCCTGCGGTGAGCATGGCTTTGATGGGGTGGGTGGGGGCGTTGAGGATGTGGGTGCGGATGAGGTTTTGGGTGTGGGGGTTGGTGATGGTGTTTGTGGCTTTTTCGAGGCGTTCGCGTAGGAGGGGAAGGCTTGTTCCGGGGGTGAGGTGTCCGGTGTGTTCGAGGTGGATGGCGGGGGCGGCGCAGCATAGGTGGAGGGTGATGGTGGTGAACATGTCGGTGAGTTGGTGGGGGGTGCAGGCGTTGATGCGGGGGTCGTTGAAGGTGGGGTGGTGGGGTGGGGTGAGGTGTTGGTGGAGTTGGGGGGGTGTAGATGCGGGGGCTGTCGTTGTCTTTGTAGAGGAGGCGGATGTGGTGGCCGCTGGGCAGGGTGGTGTGTGGGGGGTGTGGGGTGTGGCTGGGTGGATCGATGACTAGGGAGATGTTTTGTTGGTGGGATTCGAGGGCGATGCCGTGGTCGAGGAGGGTGATGTGCCAGGTGAGGAGGGTGTCCCAGAGGGTGGTGAGGAGGGTGGTGTGGTTGCCGTTGGTGTGGCGGTCGGCGAGGTCGTCGATGACGAGGCGGCCGGTGGGGGTGGTGGCGGTGAGGGCTGCTAGGGGTAGGACGAGGGAGTTGGTGATGGTGGTGGGTAGTTGGCGGGCTAGGCAGGCTAGGAGGGGGTGGTTGGCGTGTGCGTAGCTTTGTTCGTCGGCGTGGAGGATGTGGTGGTTGTTGGTGGTGGTGGCGATGTGTTGGATGAGTTGGTGGCCGGTGGCGGTGTCGATGAGGCTGCCGGGGGTGATGGTGCGGGTGTTGCGGTTGCCGAGGGTGGCGGTGGTGATGGGGAGTTTGAGGTGGGTGAGGGGGTTGGTGGTCAGGGCGAGGGTGCGTAGGGAGAGGGTGGGGATGGTTTCGGGGCCTGGGGTGTGTAGGAGGTGGGCGGTGGTGGCTAGGCCTGTTGTGGTGAGGGCGTTGGTGAGGTGGGGGCCGATGGTTAGTGGGTGGATGGGTAGGGCGGTTTCGTGGGGGGCTAGGCCGGGGATGTCGGTGCGGGTGGGGGTGGTGGTGCCGGGGTGTGTGGTGAGGGTTTCGGTGGGGAGGGCGAGCCAGCGGAGGTGGATGTGGGGTGCGGTTTCGGGGGCGTATTTGTGGATGTCGTGGGGGGTGAGTCCTGTGCGTGCGTGGCTGGTGGGGTAGACGGGGTGTTCGGTGCGTGCGGCGAGTGCGTCGAAGGCAAGGGAGGCGTGGGGGCCGTACCAGGTGGATGTGTCGGGTCCGTGGGTGGTGGTGAGGTGGTGGTGGAGGGTGTGTTGGGTGGTGTCGTGGATGTGGGTGGTGGTGAGGTGGCGGGCGCATTCGGTGGCGAGGGTGGTTAGGCCGTTGCGGGTGTCGTTGTCTAGGAGGGGGGTGATGGTGGTGAGGAGGTGGGGGTAGGTGGTGATGTGGGGGCCGGGGTCGATGCGGGGGTGGATGGGGCGGGTGCGCCATTGGCACATGAACTGGGTGGGTTGGACGGGGATGAGTAGGTCGGTGGTGGGGGTGAGTGTGCGGCGTAGCCAGGGGCCGTCGTGGTGGTTTTCGAGGGTGGATGCGGTGCGGATGTTGCCGATGTCTTCGCGTAGGAAGGTGTCGAGGAGTCGGTGGATGAGGTGGGTTTCGTTGGGGTTGGTGGGGTGGTGTGTGGGGGTCATGGTGTGATTTCCCACGTGAGGGTGGCGAGGTGTTTTTCTGCGGCGGTGTTGACGGCGGTGGTGGTGGTTCCGGTGGTGCGTAGTACGCCGAGGTAGTCGCGGTTGGTGTGGTGTAGGGGGTGGGTTTCGCCGATGTTGCGTAGGGGGGTGTAGGTGAGGTGGGTGGTGCCGTCGGTGTGTTCGTGGGCGGTGGGGGCGGCGGTGAGGGTGCCGGGGGTGGTGGCGTGGGGCCAGTCGATGCGGGCGGCGATGTTGGTGCGTAGGGGTAGGTGTGTGGGTAGGGGGTGTCCTAGGTGGGTGCGCCAGACGTGTTCGAAGTAGGGGATGTTGTGTAGGTCGGCTAGGAGGAGGTCGCATTGGTCGCCGATGGAGCGGTAGTTCACTTCGATGAGGTGGACGTGTCCGTTGTTGACGATGAATTCGGTGTGGCAGGCGCCGAAGTTGACGCCGAGGATGTTGAGTTGGTGGAGGACTTGGTTGGTGATGTTGGTGGGGTGTGCGGGGGTGTATGTGCAGGTTTTTTCGATGAAGTAGGGGGTGGGGTGGTGGTGGTGTGGAAGCCGCCGAGGATGTGGAGGTGGTGGTTGTCGCCGAGTGTTTCTAGGGTGCAGAGGTTTCCGGGGAGGTATTCCTCGATGAGGAGGGTGTCGTGTGGGCGGTGGGTGCGGATGGTGTTGATGGCGGTGGTGAGGTGGTGTGGGGTGTGGGTGAGGATGACGTCTTCGCTGGCGACGCCTTCGCGGGGTTTGATGACGCAGGGGTAGGTGATGGGGAGGGCGTGGATGGTGTTGGTGGGGGTGTGTGGTGGTAGTTCGGTGGTGGTGATTCCGGCGCCGTGGTGGGCGAGTTGGCGGCGCATGAGTGCTTTGTTTTTGGTGTGGAGGGTGGCGCGCCAGTCTTTGCCGGGGAGGTTGTAGTAGGCGGCGGCGAGGGCGGTTTGGGTTTGGAGGTGGTCGCTGTTGCTGAGGATGACGTCGGGGTGGGGGTGGTTGCTGATGGTGGCGATGACGTCGTGGTGGTTGAGGACGTTGCAGTTGATGATGCGGGTGTTGGTGGTGGGGGGGTGGTCGGTGAGGATGGTGGTGTGTAGGCCGAGGCGGTGGGCGGCGGGGAGGTAGCCGTGGGTGAGTGAGTGGTTGGGGTTGCGTGCGAGTAGGTATGCCTGCATGTGGGGCGGGCTTTCGGTGAGTGTTGTTTGGTGGGGCGTGATTTTTTGGGACCACTTTATGTGTGAATTTCTTTCGTACGGTGTGATGTTGGTGATGTTTTGGGTGGTTCTGTTTTTGGGTTTGGGGTTGGGTGGTTATACGCGTTGAGCCCCCTCCAGGTGGAGGGGGCTCAACGGGGTTTTTAGTGGGGTGTGGTGGTTATTTCGCGGGGTAGAAGGCTTCGTTCATGCTGGTGACGGCGTCGAGGTTGCCCCAGGTTCCGGGGAGGAGTTCGGCGGCTGGTAGGGCGACGATGCGGTCGTTTTTGACGGCTTCGACGTTGGCGAAGTTTTTGGTGAGCCATTCGCGGGTGCGTTTTTCGTGGTCTTTTCCGGTGGAGGAGAAGACGATGACTTCGGGGTTTTTGTCGACGAGTGTTTCGCGGGAGATTTCTGCGGCAAAGAATTTGGCGAAGGCGGGGTCGTCGGGGTTGAAGACGTTGTCTCCTCCGGCTGCGGCGACCATGGAGTGTTCTACGCCGCCACCGATGGCGGAGATGGTGTCGCCTTCGATGAATAGTTGGGCGACTTTGGGTTTGGTTTGGTCTTTGGCGCGTTCGGTGGCAGCGGTGAGGATGCCTTGGGCTTTGTTGTGGAGTTCTTGGGCTTCTTTGTCTTTGCCGAGGATTTTGCCGAGGGCGTCAATGTCGGTGAGGAGGTCAGTGACGTCAGCTTTGCCGCGTCGGTCGAGGCAGCCTGCTGCGGCGATGTAGACCTCGGCGCCTGCTTGGCGGAGTTGGTCTTCGGTGGCGTAGCCCTTTTCGGCGGTGAATTCGTAGGTGGTGGGTGAGAGGACGAGTTGTGGCTGGGTGCCTAGTAGTTGTTCTTTGGTGGGTGGGGCGCTGTCGGATAGGACTGTGGGTTTGTGGCCGTTGGCGGTGAGGCTGGTTGGGATGGGGGCGCCGTTGGTTTGGGCGATGGCGGTGACGCGGTCGGCTGCGCCGAGGCGGGCGATGAGGTCGCCTTGGCCTGGGTTGAGGGCGACGATACGTTGTGGGTCTGCGGGGTAGGTGTGTGCTTTACCGCAGTTGGTGATTTGGGCGGCGTTTTTTCCGTTGTTGACGGAGGAGTTGCTGACGCCTTGGCCGCAGGCGGTGAGGGTCAGTGAGCCGATGAGGGCGGCCGCGGCGGTGGCGGCGAGGGCACGGTTTTTCATGTGTTTTTCCTGTCTGTGTTGTGGGGGGATGGTTGGGTGACGCGGCGGCGGAATGAGAGGACGGTGCCGCCTCGGGGGTCTGTGAGGGCTACTGATTCGATGCCGAGTACCTGGTCGATGAGTTCGGTGGTGAGGGTGGTCTCGGTGGGTCCTTCGGCTAGGACGGTGCCGTTGTGGATGACGACGGCGCGTTGGGTGTAGGCCAGGGCGAGGTTGACGTCGTGGAGGGCGGCTAGGACGGTGGCTCCGCGGCTGGTGACGATGTGGAGGAGGTCGTGTTGGAAGCCGAGGTCGGCGTGGTTTGTGGGTTCGTCCAGGAGGAGGACGGGGGTTTGTTGGGTGAGTGCGCGGGCCAGGAGGATGCGTTGTTTTTCGCCTCCGGACAGGGCGGCGAAGGTGCGGTTAGCTAGGTGGGGTGCGCCGACGTCGCGTAGGGCGGTGTGGGCGATGTCGAGGTCTTGTGGTGAGTCTGCGCCGAATCCGCGTTGGTGGGGTACGCGGCCGAGGAGGACGACTTCGATTCCGGTGAGGGGGAAGTCGGTGCCTGTTTCTTGGGTCATGACGGCGATGCGTCGGGCGGCTTCGATGGAGGTGAGGGTGTGGATGTTGTCGCCGTTGACGGTGATGTGGCCGCTGGTGGGGTGGTGTACGCGGTAGGCGGTGCGTAGGAGGGTGGATTTTCCGGAGCCGTTGGCGCCGAGGAGGGCGACGGTGGTGCCGGTGGGGACGGTGAAGGTGGCGTTGTTGACGATGGTGTGTCCGCCGAGGTCGACGCGTAGGTCGTGGAAGGTGAGGTCCATGGTGTCAGATGTCTTTGTGTCGCATGAGCCAGAGGAAGAAGGGTGCGCCGGTGACGGCGGTGAGGATTCCGATGGGGATTTCGATGGGTTGGAACAGGGTGCGTGCTGCGAGGTCGCAGAGGGTGAGGAAGGTGGCTCCCATGAGGGTGGCGATGGGGATGACGCGGCGGTGGTCTGCGCCGATGAGCATGCGGGTGGTGTGGGGGATGATGAGGCCGACGAAGCCGATTCCGCCGGCGACGGCGACGGTGGCACCGGTCAGGAGGGCGGTGATGGCTAGGAGGAGGCGGCGTAGGTGGGGGACGTTGACGCCGAGGGCGGTGGCGGTTTCGTCGCCGGTGGTCAGGGCGTTCATGGCGCGGGTTCGGGTGCCGACGACGATCAGGGCGATGGCTAGTACTGCTGCGGTGGCGGGCAGGGTTTGCCAGCTGGCTGCGGAGACTGATCCGAGGAGGAAGTGCAGGATGCTGTAGATGTTTTGGGCGTCGGTGGTGGTGATGAGGAAGTTGGTGAGGGCTGAGAGCAGTGATCCGAGGGCGACGCCGGCGAGGATGAGGCGGGCGGGGGCAATGATGCCGCGTTTTTGGGCGAGGTAGTACAGGACGGCGATGGTTAGGGCGGCGCTGGCGAAGGCGGCGGTGTTCAGGGCTAGGCCGGTGATGGCGGTGCTTCCGGTGACGATGGCCAGGACTGCTCCGAGGCCTGCGCCGGAGGAGATGCCGAGGATGTAGGGCTCGGCGAGGGGGTTACGGACGGTGACTTGGAGGATGACGCCGGCCAGGGCTAGGGATGCGCCGGTGAGGGCGGCTAGCAGGGTTCGGGGTAGGCGGAAGGTCCAGACGACTTGGTCTTGGGCTGGGGTGATGCTTCCGTCGCTCATCCAGGGCATGTTGGGGATGAGGTGTCCGATGACGATGCGGGCGGCGTCCAGGGGTGGGACCGTTAGGGGGCCGTTTGCGGTGGAGATGAGGATGGCGGCGATGAGGATGGTCGCGAGGACTAGGCACCACGGTAGGGTGTGATGTCGAGTGGTGGGTGGCACTTGGTTCCTTCCGGGTGTCCTGGTCCCTCCTGGCAGAGACTGCGATAATCATTATCATTAACAGATTGGGTGGGGCCACTTTTTTGACCCCTGAAGCGGGTCGTTCGCGGGGCGCTGATCACAGTGCGGATGCCCGATGTGCTTTCTGCGAGTGAAAAGTTGTACGGTAGGTGCGGAACTTCCACTTTGTGGCGTTCTGAAGCGTTGTCTTACACTGTTCGCGCAGCGTAAGGCGTCAAGCGCTTCGGGCCTCTAGCTCAGTTGGCAGAGCATCGGACTTTTAATCCGCTGGTCGTCGGTTCGAGCCCGACGGGGCCCACAACAAACCTCCAGGTCAGACTTTGTCTCGGCCTGGAGGTTTCTTGGTTCTCTGAACAGATAGTGCACACAAGGCCCTGAGTTCGATGACTATCCCCTGGTCACCTCTTGCCGGGCCTGCGCGCAGGTTACTCACACATCATTGACGTGCTTGCAGGGCCCGGATGGCGTCTGTGATCGTGGCGCCAGGGTGTTCAGCTCGGTATTTCTTAATGTCAGCTACGTCGGGATTTTCCCCAGATATGCCCGCGGGGTTACCCACTGTTTCTTCTTCTGACCACGACATGATGGCAACGGTGAAAAATAGTATTCCCGTCAGCGGTTCCCCCGTTCCGAACCACATATACAAGCCCACAGCCAATAAAACCCACGGCGCTGAAGCTTTCATCCAAGGAACGTATTTACTCATCACGTAAAACCTTTTCTTGTAAAGAAGAAGAAGTCACAATTTTCCTTCACCATAGGCTCAGGGTGGCGAGCGGCGCCACTGATTCACCCGAAAAACTCCTCGTGACCACGGGCCTTACGCTCCTACCCCGCACCGCTTCTGGGCGTGCCATACCGCGGCGGTAGACTCGCCCGCCACTACGATACGAACGTATTGACAACACTAGAACGCAAGCGGAGCAGCGAACTCACCTTGCGATCACATAGTTGGCATCGAAGCCCCCAAGCCTTGCGCTTCATCCGACTCCTGCAGCAAACCATCAAGGTTGACACGCATATCGCGTACTACAGCAAAAAGCAATAAAGCCGCTTGCCTTGCACGCCGATATGCTCCCGCGAGTCGCTCAGCATCCCTGTAGATGCCGAGGCTTTTACAGCCGTTCGCCTCGAGCGACTCCGACATGCGAGAGGAAGCTCCATGACCATCACTTCCGTTCCTGGACCTGAAGTCCGCCCCGTCACTGGCACTCTCCACGCCCTCGATCCCGAACGCCCGATTCAAGCGAGCATGGAGCTGGCTAAAAAGTATGGAGAAATATTCCGTCACCAGTTCCCTGGAAAGCCGGCAGTGTATTTTGTTTCTTCTTTTAAACTCACTGATGAACTTTGCGATGAGTCCCGTTTCGATAAACGCGTACATGGCTCATTGGAAAACATTCGATCCTTTGCTGGGGACGGCCTTTTTACTGCTTATACCGGGGAAGAAAACTGGGGCAGAGCTCACCGAATCCTCATGCCTGCTTTCTCACCTTTAGCACTGCGGGGAATGTTCGATGGCATGAGCGACATCGCCGAACAACTCATGCTGAAGTGGGAAAGGCTCGGCCCGGACGCCGACATCGACGTCGTTAACGATTTCATCAGGCTGACCCTAGACACAATCGCCTTGTGCTCTTTTAGCTACCGGTTCAACTCTTTCTACTCTGATTCCTTGCATCCTTTCGTGAACGCAATGGTGGAAGCGCTCAACGAATCCGGACAACAAAATCGTCGCATTCCTCTGCAAAACCGACTCATGGTGGTTCACCAGCGCCGGTACGCAGAAAACATCCGCGTCATGAAAGAAATCGCTGGCAAGCTCATCACGCAACGTCAGGCCACTCCCCTACCCAACGGCAACAGCGACATTCTGGACACCATGCTCAAAGCCCGCGACCCACAGACAGGTGAAGGGCTCTCTGATGAAAACGTCCGCTACCAAATGGTGACGTTCCTGATTGCTGGGCACGAAACCACCTCTGGGCTACTGAGCTTCACTGTCTACGAGCTACTGCGTAACCCGCAGGTGATGGCCACTGCACGCGAACTCGTCGATACCGTGCTGCAAGGAAGATTCCCCACATATGAAGACCTCAGCCAGCTGGGATATCTAGACCAAATCCTGCGCGAAACGCTGCGCCTATGGCCCACCGCACCCGCTTTTGCCCTCCACCCGTACGAAACGACTCTGCTGGCAGACCAGTTCGAAATACATCCCGACGAGACCGCCATGGTGCTCACTCCATCACTTCACCGTGACCCCACCGTGTGGGAAGACCCAGAACGATTCGACCCAGACCGGTTCTCGTACGAACGCGCCAAAGACATTCCCGCCAACGCATGGAAACCCTTCGGTAACGGCCAACGCTCTTGTCTTGGCCGCGCTTTTGCTCTCCAAGAGGCACAGCTCGTCCTTGCCCTTCTCCTGCAGCGATTCGATATCGACTGGTCTGACCCCACCTACACCCTCAAAATTAAAGAAACCCTCACTCTCAAACCTGATGGCCTATTTGTGCGGCTACGGCGCCGTGAAGGTGTCGGTTCAGCACGTGTCACTAGCGCGGTGGAAAATGTCACCGAAACCGCACCGGAAACGATCGCTGAGGCGCACGGCACCCCGGTGCAGATCCTCTTCGGTTCCAACGCAGGGACCTGTGAAGCCTTCGCGAATCAAATCGCTGGAAAAGCAAAAACCCTGGGCTACTCCCCAACCGTTCACCCTCTCGATGAGGGAATCGACAATCTCTGCCGCGACGGCGCAACCCTCATCGTCACCGCCTCTTACGAAGGTCAGCCGCCAGACAATGCGCGCCGTTTTGTGCGTTGGTTAGGCGAGCAAGCCCCGAATTCTTTGCGTGGAGTACGTTTCGCTGTGTTCGGTTGCGGTAACACCGACTGGGCTCGCACCTATCAACGCATCCCCACCATCATCGACGAGGGCCTGCAAACAGCTGGCGCGCAACGGCTACTAGAACGCGGTGAAGCTAACGTCAAAGGTGACTTCTTCGGTGACTTCGAAACGTGGCAGGAGTCGATGTGGCCCGCTGTCGCTCACGCACTCGGAGTCGCCACCCCCACCCCGGACACCGTCAACGCGGGACTGCATGTCGAGGTTCTGGGCGAGGGACGCAGCCCTATCTTCGCTTCTTCGGAACTGGGTTTTGGCACAGTCGTGGCCAACCGAGAACTTGTCGACACTTCTCAGCCCGGGGGCCGCAGCAAACGCCACCTAGAAATCGCGCTACCCCCGGGAGCGACCTACCACACCGGCGACTACCTAGTTGTTTTGCCGTTGAACCCTGCCTCAGTTGTAGACCGCGTCCTAAACCGGTTTGACCTCGCCTATGACACCCGCTTACTCATCGAATCAAGCGAAGAAATCTCTACCAAGCTGCCCCTGGATGAACCTATTTCGGCAGGTGAATTATTCGCCGAATACGTCGAACTGTCCCGCCCTGCCAGCAGACGCCACATCTCTCAGTTAGCTGATGTCTGCTCTTGCCCACCGGAAAAGAAAAAACTTCTCTTCCTCGCTGAAGAAGAAAACTACGAACCCGAAATCCTGGAGAAACGTCGATCCGTGCTGGATTTATTGGAAGAGTTTCGTTCAGTTTCTCTTTCTCTATCGAGTTTCTTGAGCATGCTCACTCCATTGAGCACCCGGCAGTACTCAATCAGTTCTTCGCCTTTGTGGAGCAGTGACCACGTCACGTTGACTGTCGCGCACTTGTCCGAACCTGCGCGTTCAGGGCGTGGACAGCACCACGGGGTGGCCTCGTCATACTTGGCTGGCACCCGCCCTGGCGCCAGAATCCCGGTAAGTGTGCGTAGCAGCAGCATGGCAAATAATCTTCCCCAGGACGTGACAACTCCTGTGATCATGGCATGCGCTGGAACAGGGATCGCACCGTTCCGCGGGTTCGTGCAACAACGCGCCTTGCAAGCTCAAGAAAAAGGAGTCACCCCCGCCCCGACGCTGCTCTTTTTTGGCTGCCACAGCCCCAACACCGACCTGCTGTATGCCGAGGAATTCGCGGCCTGGGAGCAAGAAGGAATTGTTGATATCCGGCCAGCTTTCTCACGCGCTCCTGAAGAAGGCCCTGAAGGACCTATGCGATACGTACAAGATCGCATGTGGGCCGATCGCGCCGACATCATCGACCTGGTCAACGACGGTGCGAGCCTGTTTGTGTGTGGAGACGGTGAACGTATGGCGCCAGCGGTTCGTGACGTGTGCACGCGTATTTGCGCGGAGGCGAAAAACATCTCCATCGATGAGGCACAGGAATGGCTAACTTCAATGGAACAAGAACACGAGCGATATGTTTCTGATGTCTTCGCTTAATCCAGATATTTTCGGGTCATATCAAACACACAAGCAGTTTTAAACCTGTTGTGATTGCGGAGGCCCCTGGTGGAAGAAGAAACTGGTATCGCGCAGCGGCAAGCCAAAGTTGCCGAGCTGATCAGAAACACACGCGTGGCGATGATGACAATGGTCGATAAAAGCGGCGGACTTGTCTCCATCCCCATGGCAACCCAGGAAGCCGAAGTGAACGGAACCTTCTGGTTCATCACTGAGAAAAATTCAGCGAAAGTGCGCCACTTGTCCACGAACCCGCGAGTGAATCTGGCATTCGCGGGCTCTGGGTCCTGGGTTTCTGTCTCTGGCACCGCACGCGTCTTGAATGATCCAGAAAAGTTGAAAGAACTGTGGGGCACCTTCACAGATGCGTGGCTCAAAGGCGGGCCAGAAAATCCAGAAAATGTGTTGTTGCGTGTCGATGCCGAGACAGCTGAATACTGGGATTCCTCCGGAAGCGGAATGATTGTGCAACTTGCCAACCTTGTGAAGTCGGCAGTCACCGGCGAGCGCTTGGAAGGCGAAAACGAGACGGTGCGTTTTTCTCCGAAGGAAGAAACGCACCGCAACTCGAATTCTTAACGGGTCAGCGGCACACAGAACACGTCACTGAAACAGCTGGTGAGCCCTGCTGACTACAACCGGAAACGAGAAACCAACGTGTTGAGAGTGGTTGCCTCATCAGCGAGTTCACGGGCCGAATCAGCTGCGGTGAGCGCCACTGTCGATGATTGACCGGCACGATCCACCAGCGCAGCCAGCTCACGAGAAATGCCGGTGGTGTCGCTAGCGGTGCGGTGAATGTTGACTCCCATCTCATTGGTGGTCGCGGTCTGTTCTTCCACTGCCGAAGCGATAGTGGATTGCGTGTCATCGATCTGACGGATGATCATGCTGATCTGCTCGATAGCAGCCACAGCCGCCGCGGTGTCTTCTTGGATCTCGGTGATGCGGCGGCTGATGTCCTGCGTCGCGGTGGAGGTTTCCCGCGCGAGATCTTTCACCTCACCAGCCACCACAGCGAACCCTCTGCCTGCTTCTCCGGCGCGCGCAGATTCAATCGTGGCGTTCAGCGCGAGCTGGTTGGTTTGGTTAGCGATAGTGCCAATAGATTTGATCACTGAGTCGATCTGGATGGAACTTTCACCGAGTTTGGCGATGGTGCGGTTGGTCATCTCGGTAGCGGCCACAGCGCGCCCTGCAACTCCGGCCGCTGCTTCAGCGTTCTTGGCGATCTCTCGAATGGAAGCCGTCATTTCTTCAGCACCGGCGGCGACGGCCTGGACCTGATCGCTGACTCCAGCAGTTCCTCGAGAAACTCGCTCCATCCCTTCAGCAACAGCGGTCGAGGTTTCCCCAAACTCTTCAGCAACTTGAGCTAGCCGGCTTGAAGAGCCGGAAACAGCGGCAGAGGCAACCGACACTTCAGAGATCACTTCCCGCATAGACAGACGAGCATTCTCGATGGCCAACGCCATACGTCCGAGTTCGTCTTCAGAGGTCGGCACAGACGCGACCGTGAGGTCACCGCGACTGAGAGCACTCACACTTTCAAGCACAGCACTGATGTTTCCGAATATGCGCCGTCCGACCCGGTACACGGTGAAAGTCAAAAGAGCGATCGATAGCACGAATACGACCACGAAAACCCACGTCATTGTCGTGGCGACCTCGGCTACATTCTTCTGCTTCTCTGCTGAGCGAGCCCGCACTGACGTGAAAAGAGCCTTGCCGTTGCTATCGATGATGTCGTAGGCGTGTGCAGCAGTACCGGGCGTTTCTGCGTCGTCGATGATTTCGTCGGCTTTGTCCAGGTTCGCTGGTGTTTTTGTTCGATACAAAGCCACAGCACGCCCGTCCGCGTCGAAGAACTGTTTCCAGGCGGCAGTCATGGCATCCCAGTTAGCGCGTTCTTGTGTCGTGAGTTGGTCAACGGGGAAGTCAGCGAGTTGTTTTTTAAGGTCTTCAGTCGCAGCGAGGTAGGAGCCACGGTTAGTTTCTTTTCCGCCAGCAACCGCCTCGGCTGGATCTTTGCGACGCGTGTCCCAGACATAGAAAGCCTGCCAGCCACTGACGTCTGCGTTGGCGTAACGAATGGCTTCGACTTTGCGGTTGACATCCCGGAGAGCTTCGATTTCATCTGAAAGGGAACGCTGTTGCCCCACAGCGATGAGGGCACTGATGCCAAGAAGAATTATCCCAATGATGCCCACTGCTCCGATGGCACCGATCTGCGCTTTAATGCCCGTCCACCGGGATTTTGCCTTTGTGTGCTCGCGCATGCGCCGTCTCCATCTTTCGCAGCCGGTCGATCTTCCGGGCATGAAAGATCTGGGGGCAGGTTCATCGAACTCATCGGCGAAGGCAGCTGCGGTGTGAGTGTCCTTCTGTTGATGCTCTCTTGGGTGATCTGACCTCTCAGAAAGTCTTCGTGTGCACCGATATGGAGAAGACCTGCATCACTCGCATGTTGGTGCTCACTTTTCGAGAGGACTCTGCCCGTCATGTCGCTTCCTGCCACCACCATGGATCGAGCCCGGGAGGGACGCACTCCCCCATGGCTCGCGAACCTGCCTCTATCCCGCAAGTTCATGACCATCGTGGCAGTGATGTCATTGGTCGCGATCGTTATCACGGGCGTGAATGTGTACTCAGGTCAACAAACAGTGGAACGTACTGAGAGTGTGCGGACCTTGCAAGAAATCCGTGACCCGTTCAACCTGCTTCGCCGCAAGCAACTGTTTATTCGTGGTCTGTTGTCGAGCATTTCGGCCGCCCGCTCCGCGGAAGAAACCCAAACCCTGCAGAAGAAGTACACAACGAATGATGCCGACGTGAAGAAAATCATTTCGGATCTGTCGAGCAATCCTGCTGTTACGGAAGCAATGCCCACCTGGAATGAGTTCACGAAACGGTACGACGCATGGCTCACCCATCGTGACTCGGTGGTCTACCCAGCAGCGTTAAAGAACGACCCGAAAACCTACGAGTCAACCGAAATACCTGGGCAAAGCCGTAACCTCCTCCAGGCCTCCGATGACGCCTTAGACAAAGCAGCCAAAGAACTCGAAGCCACCGCAGCTCAGTACTCGGATGAGGCATCCTCTACTCAACGCGCTGCGCTCGTAGAAAGCTTGATCGTTCTCTTACTTGGTCTAGCACTATCAATGTTCGTGGCATGGATGATCATCCGTTCGGTGAAACGTCCCGTGGAAGAGGTCAAATCCGCGCTAGAAGCAATGGCCAGAGGCGACCTGACACAGCGCGTACAAGCAACCTCTACTGATGAGATTGGCCGTATAGCTTCAGCGTTGAACGAAGCACAAACGCACCTACGTGATCTCATTCAACGTGCCACGGAAGTGGCATCGAACCTGGCTGACTCCAGCGGCCGTATGACCGCAACAGCAGATACGCTCCGTACTTCTTCCTCCGGTGCGGCTACCCAGCTGACAAACGTCACCTCAGACACCAACCTGGTCTCGGACAACATTCAGACCGTAGCTGCAGGTACAGAAGAGATGACGGTGAGTATCCGCGAAATCGCGAAAAATGCCAACGCCGCCGCAGAAGTTGCTGCCTCCGCGGTACGGGTCGCTGACCGCACTAACGAAACTGTCGGCAAACTGGGCGAATCAAGCCACGAGATCGGTGAAGTGATCAAGTCGATTACCAGTATCGCTGAGCAGACGAACCTGTTGGCATTGAACGCCACGATCGAGGCTGCACGTGCTGGTGAGGCTGGTAAAGGCTTCGCTGTGGTGGCTAACGAGGTGAAAGATCTGGCACAAGAAACCTCCAAAGCCACCGAAGACATCGGCCGCCGGGTAGAGGCGATTCAGGTAGACACCGAAGCCGCCGTAACCGCTATCTCAGAGATTTCTTCGATCATCGCCGAAATCAACGATACCCAGGCCACGATCGCTTCGGCAGTAGAAGAACAAACCGCCACCACAAACGAAATGGGCCGCAACGTTTCCGATGCGGCGCAATCAGCGGCAGGTATTGCTGGAAGCGTGGAATCTGTCTCCCGTTCGGCACAAGAATCCAACGACATCGCCTCCACTATTGCCGATGAGTCTCATCAGCTCTCTTCCCAAGCCGATGAACTACGTCGATTGGTTCAGACCTTCCACGTGTAACACCAAGAAAAAGAGGGGCCTGGCGCGCTATCTGCCCGCCAGGCCCCTCTTTTTACCGATACGCCGGTGCTTGATCGTCTGATCATCAATGCGCTGTACGGCCTTGACCAGGCAGCTGCTGTGGCCAGGCTAACCGTACGTGCTTACCCGGGTTGCTTTGACAGATACGGCGAGAGCAATCAGCCATCCCCAACCCCGCGGCCACCAAACTAGCCAAAGCCCACATCGGAGCCAGATCCGTAGGGATTCCGTCAGAGCCGAGCACGGTCATGAGCGTGGCAGCCAGGAGGAGAGCCGCTGTGCCGAGGATCGTAGCGATCTCTGTGAAAAAACGGGTGAGCACAGAGCTAGAGGAGCGGCCACCGCGGCTGAGTTTTCTGCCGTGATGGATGAACATGCGAGAAGCAATAATCCCCCAGGCGGCAAGAGTGACCAACCCGGTAATACCCACTACGGCCAGTATTGGAACCGAATACGTACCGGAAGTGTTCTGCACAGCTAAGGGTGCAGCGTGGCGCTGCCGGTTGGGATAGGTGCGCGCGAACGCAGTGGCAGCATATGCCCCATCGAGGACGAGCGGTTGCGGAGAAGATGTGAAAAGCCCGCGGTCGAAAACAAGAGCGGAGTTGCGCTGCTGGGATTCTGGGGTACGTCCCAATCTTCCGACGACAGGGTAGGTGATGCCCTGATAGGTGATTGTCTCTCGACCTGCGCCGTCGACAACGGTGGAGACGCCACTGCCTACTAGGGCCACCCCTGTTTCCTCTGGGTGGGGTAGCCGGCCAGCATAGGTTGAGATCGGCAACCGCGCTGCCTCTGTAATAGCAACGGCCTGGGCAGTAGTGATGTCACGTTCGCTGGGTAAGGGCGCAAAGAGCGATAGGTCGTCTTCAGGTGTAGCGCTGGCCATGAGGTCAGCAGCAACACCTGAAGTTTCAAACGCGGTGAGGGTGTGGAGGTTGTTGCTTTCCGCGAAAGTAAGAGTGTGGTGTTCTTTGAATAAAAGAGTGCCGGTAACGAGAGCCAACGCGATAACTGCGATCACTCCCAGGACGAGTCGTTTGTGCCAAGTCATAGGCGCCTCGCCTTTGCTGCTGGGCCGCTGTGGTCAAGTGGGTTCCGCGCCAGCGTAGTGCTTTTCGTTTGTGGGATGTGGGGTGGGTCAGAGCAGACGCATTCTCTTACGTGGACGGAATTCAGGGATGACGTAGTGCTCAAAAAGCTCTAGACCAGTGGAGTCGTACGCAGCCTCGGGGAAGTATGCGATGGCGTAGTCCAAGCCGATGGCGCGCATTTCGTCAAGATAGTCACAAATTTTGTCTGGAGTGCCCACCAACGGCTGGGCTCGCAACTGTTCTACCTGCGCGTGTGCCTGCGTTTGGGTGATACCGCCCTCAACCATGCGGTTACCGATAGCGCGGAGTCTTTCGTTGAGATCAGTGAGGTCCGTCCCGACGATGACGGTGTACGTGGCGGTGCGGGTGATAGTGGCCGGGTCCCGGTCAACATCAGTGCAGTGGCGGGTAAGGATGTTGGTTTTGTGGGCGAACTTTTCGGCGGTGCCCTCGAAGTTGGTGTAGTCGGCGTGTTGGGCAGCGAGCCGCAAGGTTTTCTTTTCTCCCCCGCCAGCAATACACATCGGAATGCCATTGGCAGGTGAGCCCGTCACGAGCGTGCCTTGCAGCGGCCGTGGCGCAACGATGGCATTTTCAGCGTTGTAATGGCGTCCTTTAAAGGTGACTGTGCCGGTAGTCCAGGCTTGCCGCAGAATCTCTACCCCTTCAGCAAGCATGCCAATACGTTCGCCCGCACTAGGAAACCCATACCCGTAGGCCAGCCACTCTTCCTCATACCACCCTGCACTCAACCCAACATCCAAGCGCCCCTCCGAAATGATGTCGACCGTGGCGGCCATTTTGGCCAGGAGCACCGGGTTGCGATACCCCATCGTGGTGCTCATCTGCCCCAGCCGAACCCGGCCGGTCACTGCAGCCAGCGCAGCAGTGAGAGTCCATGCTTCATGGGTAGGTTCGTGGGTGGCTTCGGGAACTGTGCGGAAGTGGTCGTGTAGCCAAATGGATTCCCACATGTTGTTGGCATCGGCAGCACGGGCTAGCCCTGCCATGACTCCCCAGTGTTGTGCCGCCGGAATCCCCACCAGATCCATCCGCCACCCTTGCGGGATGAACATTCCGAACCGCATGGTTGTTACCCTTTCGCGCTGCTTTTAGGTGCGCGGCGGCCAGGTTCGGTCGTCGTGCATATCCAGTCTGCCTTGCCAACACCGACACGTCTGCGAGCGAAACCACTTGTCCTCAATGGATATCCGTCTCATATCGGACAGAATCGGGTCGATGAGGAGGCATTGGTCCGTCCTCGCCCGGCGGCGCACCAGCGAGGAGGGGAAATGGCGGTAGTCGATATGGCCGGTTCCTCTGGTCAACGGAACTGGCAGTCATCGCAGAGCGTGCATGCTACGCCTCGGTCGGCGTGGTTCCGCCTGGCTCAGGTGTTGTGGGTGTTAGCTGCCTGCGGTGGTGTCGCGTACGGCGTGGTGTTAGCGATGCCGATTGTGGGTCACAGAATTATCGACCCGTGGCCGATGTACTGGGGATTCGCTGCTGCCGGAGCAGGCGTGTTACTGCTGCGCGGGTGGCGACACTTGCCGGTGTATATGCTTGCGGCGTTTGTGGGTTGCTGGAACGCCTCTCATATTCTTCGTGCGTCTTTGCCAGGTGTAGCCGACACAGACAATGCTCGCGCCAGCGCTATCGCTGCCAGCTGTGTGCTGTGCGCTCTTGTGGGGCTGTTTCTCCAATCCCCGGGCGCAACCAGGTGGATGTGGCTAGCTATCGCTGTTGCTTCGCTACCGATGGGTGTCAGCGAAGCTGTGACTGGCGTGCACCACTACACGTGGACAGGTGATCCGCATGCACCAGTAGCCATGTTTATTAATACGAACAATTACGCCACTATCCTTGTCCTGACCATTGGGATCACCCTTGGGTGGGCAACAGAACAAATAGGGATTCTGTCTCGACTGGCGCTCGTAGCAACCGCGGCAACCTGCACCTGGCTCACCTGGATGACCGGTAGCCGTTCATCTTTGATCGCTGTGGTCATTGTCTTGACTTCTGCTTTGGTGCTTACACTCACCCGCTCCAGCAGCGCTCGCATGTGGTGGTCTCGGCTGCATCACCAACGACGCCACGCTGGCCCTCGGCCGCCAGCAGTACGCATCGTCAGCGCCATGTTCTCCCTAGTAATAGTCGTTACTGTCGCTGCGGCCCTGCTTCCATTCCGGAATGTGGTTTTAGCTGTTTTAAACCCTGGCGATCCTTCCACTATTCGTTCTGACAACCTCCGGCTCGAACTCATCCGGTTCGCACTCAACCAGTGGAGTCAGCATCCATGGACCGGTGTCGGTGGAGGCTCCCTCACCACGCTGTGGCGGCTCCAAGATCCAGACAACCCCCGCCCTTTAACCCCCACACACAACGGGTTCGTGCAGCTCCTGGCCGAATACGGACTTCTCGCGCTGATCCCCTTGGCTGTTCTGCTTGCTTTCTTGATCTTCCGGGCTTTTCCCCGTCGCAACGCCACACCAACGGCACAGCGTCCACGTGGCCTGGACCGCGCTGGCCTCCAGCACCTGCTCATCACTCACCTGGTGGCTTTCACCCTGGCAGGTGTGCTCATCAGCAACCCCATCCCATGGATGCCGTGGTGGCTCATGCTCGCCACAGCAACTATCTGCGCGATCCATCTGCGCCGCCAAGGCACCAACGCCTGAACAGCCAGCAACCTGACAGATCAGGAAACACCCTCAACTTCATGTCAATACGTCTGCGTATCGGGCCTATTCATGCCGATGGAGGAATCAAGACCGCAGGAAAGGACCCCTCTCATGCCGATGCGCCCCCACACACTCCTGATCACCGCAGCCCTGACCACTTCTGTATCCCTCACAACCGCCTTCACTGCCGCCGCCGACCCTGCACCCATCTCAAAAATCACCCATATCAACTGGACAACCCCACCCACCCTCACCCGCATCGCTGGAACTGACCGATACAGCACCGCCACAGCGATCTCCCAAAAATATTGGCCCAACGGCAGCAGCACCATTTACCTCGCTAACGGCCTCAACCGCGCCGACGCCTTGGCTGCTGGCCCAGCAGCCGCCCACGCCGAGGCTCCACTGCTCCTGACCACCCCCAACAGCATCCCTGAAACTGTTCTCACCGAAATCCACCGACTACAACCCACCACTATCTACCTCGTCGGCGGCACCAAAGCCCTCCCAGAACGCCTCACCCAGCAACTACGCGACATCCCCCACATCACCCGCATCGCCGGCACCAACCGATACACCACCGCTGCGGCCCTGGCCGCAACCATCCCCCACCCCAACAAGGTCTACGTCGCCAGCGGCCACGACGATGACTGGCCCGATGCCATCACCGCCGGAGCAGCTGCCGCCGGCGAACACGCCCCTTTACTCCTGGCCTCCCCTGCTGGCCTGCCAGCCCAGAGCATCAAGTACACGGGCTCCATCCATCTAGTCGGCAACACCAAACGCCTCACTCCTGCCATTCACAAAACCATCCACACCAATGCGCCCACAGCCAGAATCACGCACACCAGCAGCACCGACAACAACATCTACAGCACCAACACCGCACTGATCAGCATCTCCCCCACACTGAGCAAAACCAGCACCGTTTTCTTCACCACTGGCACCCACTGGCCTGACGCCATCGCAGGCATTCCCGCAGCCGCTAAAGCAGCCGCCCCCATTGCCCTCACCACCAGTACCTGCATGCCCAACAGCACTGCCGACCTGCTCCGAGCGATGCCGCTGCACTCAGCAATCCAACTCGGTGGAATCAACACCATCGATATCGCCAGCTTTGACGACCGCTGCTCCTGGTAACCCCACCCGTAACCACTCCTGCCACGACGAGCGCCGCACACCTTTATCTCATCGTGACCTTGCCGATAGGTAGTCCTCTGCTTCACCCCAGCGAACGGAATCGCTGAGGAACCAACCAGGAGGGTTCATGAACGCCGTAGCTCTACCCCGCACCGCCATCGAAATCCCCCTCAGCGAGCAAGAAGCAGCCATCACCACCGTGCGCGGCATCCACGCTAACGGCCTGCGATTCATCGCCTCAGATATCGAACTCGCCCTCTTGGACAACCCCTGCACAGCTCAGCACGCCCTGGTAGCTCTTATCGCTAAAGAGCTAGCCCCCAGCCACCCAGAAACCACAGTTATCCGCTACCCCACCCACACCTGTTGGGCGCTGCATGTCTCCGCCATGGGGCGTCCCCTGCTCATCACCCCCTGCATCACCGAACGGGACGTCGATGCCATCTGGTGGGAGGCCACCTACCTCGATGACAAAGACACACCCACTATCAGCGAACAACTGGGCAGCTCACCAGAAATGATCCACGTGCTGCTCGACCTTCTCAGCGAGTAACACAACAGCCCACTCAGCCAGTGACCGAATCCACCCCAGTCACCCGACATTGCACAGGTTTAACCAAATCAGTGCGCACCCCTTGGCCACGTTTACGCACTTGACGTCCCGGCTCCACACCACTAGCAATCAACGCCAACGAATCCACCCGCTTACCTTGGTGCATCACCTCCACCGAAGCGATGAACGTCGCTGTCGCTGAACCGGAATTACGCACAGTGGCCTCTACCACTGCGCGCCCAGCCGGACTCACCTCACAGGTGTGTATTACGGCATCAGAGACACGATTGGCGTCTTCAGGACCTAACGCAGGCATCAAATCCCCGGCCACCATCGTCGCTGCACTATCTGGCTCATCCGACTCCGGCGGAACCTCTGAACGCGCACATCCTGTCACCGCCACCCACACCAAAAGAGCCACGCACACATGACGAACACCGCAGGTAGCCCGCGGTGTTTTTTCAGCAACCATCGCATTCCTCGCCCAGAAGCATCCACTAACACGCGCATCTCTCCCCCTTGAGCAAACCCCAATGCCCCTTGTTTGAGAATGCGCTATCGCCACTTCAAGGTTAGCGAGGCCTCACACAATCCTCGCTCTGAAGGCGAAGACACGACGAAAAACATGTCATTTTTCTGAAAAACGATCTCGCAATACCGTTTTCAAAACTTTTCCTTGAGCATTCCGAGGAAGTTCGTTCACAAACTCGATACGTCGAGGCCATTTGAAACGAGCCACTTTTCCTTCAAGAACAGAACGGAAGTCATCCGCACCAACACGTTCTTCATCATCTGCCGGGACAACGACCGCCGTCACAGCCTCACCCCACACATCGTCAGCCGTACCGATCACTGCGACCTCTACAACAGCAGGATGATCGAGAAGATGATGCTCCAGCTCAGCCGGATACACATTTTCCCCGCCGGTAATAACAACATCCTTGATCCGATCCACCACATAGTGGAACCCAGCTGCATCACGTCGGCCCACATCACCAGTGCGGAACCAGCCCGCCTCGTCGATAGCCGCAGCGGTTGCAACGGGATTGTTCCAGTAACCGACGGTAATATTCCCACCCCGTACCCAAATCTCACCTTCAGCCTCAGGGCCGGTCTGCTCCACTCCTTCACGCATGAGCTTGACGTCCATATACATGGGGACCTTGCCAACGCTGGATGGGTGAGTCGCAGCCGCATCTGGCGCCAACACCATGACACACGGCGCACATTCAGTCAGCCCATAAGCAGGGACAACAGTGACGCCACGCTCCCCCATTGTCGTCACTACCTGGGGCGGTACAGGAGCCCCGCCACACAAACACACCCGCAACGACGAAAGATCAGCCTCAGCGAACTCCGGCGCACGCATCGTGGCCAAGAACATAGCCGGCACAGCCAGAAGTGTGTTTACTTGCTCCGTCTCGATCGTGGACAAAAAAGCCGACGGCGTGAACCGCCGCATCACAACAACACGGCCACCGCGCTTCCAGGTCATCCCTACCGTGACATTCAAACCAGCGATATGAAACAGCGGAGCCACCGCCAACGTGGTGTCTTGCGCCGTGACATGGAAAATCCCAAACAGCGACTCATCGTTCCACCACAGATTCGCGTGCGTCAGGACAGCTCCCTTCGGGCGCCCCGTAGTCCCCGAGGTGTACATGAGCAGCGCCGGGTCATCGTTACGCACCAGCGCAGGAGCAACAATGGGCGCGCTGCCCTCCACAACTTCAGTGAACTCCTCCCACCCGGTGCAAGGCTGGTCCACAACAAGCCGCACACGCACCGCCATACCCTCGTGACCTGCCGCAAACACACTGTCCAGCATCTGCGCACGAGGCGGATCAGCCACCACCGCGACAGCACCCGAGTCAGCGAGGATAAACGCGAGCTCCTCTTCGGCCAACCGGAAATTCACCGGAAGCATAATCGCGCCGATGCGACCAGCAGCAATCAACGTCATCAACAACGCTGCGTGGTTTTCCCCCACATAGGCGATCCGATCTGCCTGACGAACTCCCCGTTCACGCAACCCCTGCGCTAACCGATCCACCTCATCGCAGAGTTCACCGTAGCTCCAGGTGCGTCCCTCGAACGTCAACGCTGCCCGCTGCGGCTCTCTATGTGCACGAGCAGTGAACCAACCGGAATAGGTCATGTCGGGCACGGTGAATCCTCCTCAGCACACGGACGCTCTCGCAGCGACGCTGGTCACAGTGTTCCACGCTACTGCGCACCACCCCAACGAAACCCGAACCTACCCCCACCTTTTCCCGAGTAATTAAGCAAACATTCTCGTCACTTTTTTCATTCGAGTACTCAACATGCCCCCCGCAACAGCCGAATAAAACCTCGGATGCAGAACAAGCGTCCATAACTCCTGTGTTACCGAACATTCACGGTCCAGGGATGGGCCTATCGCAGAACTTCCGCTACCGAACGACCCAAGAAAGAACTGCGAGTCGAGCTAGGAAGGCTCCCACTATGCGTTCGTTTCCCGGCACGCTCACGCGTCCCAGTATCGCCATCGCCGCCGCCCTGACCCTCACCGGTGTTCTGGGCTCTCCTCTTGGCGCAGCAGCTTCAGCTCAGACCACTGCCTCCACAGCTGCCACCCATCAGGGCCGCTTGGCAAAAACAACTCACGTGTACGGAGTCAACACCAAGAACGGCTCACCCATCCAAGGCCTCACCGTGGAAGTGGCTGGCGCCCCGGTTGTCAGCGGCACCGCAGCAGATGGCACCAACATAACCACGAGCGCTCGTAAGGATCTCCAGTCGTTAACGAACCAGCTCCGCCAAGGCACAGGTGCGAGCGTCCACGCCGCTGCCACCAGCACGGTTCCTCGGTTAGGTGCCGAGAGCGTCTACGACTCAGCCGTAGCTATCTCGCAGCGAGCCTGGCAACCAGGTAAAGCTGACACGGTCTATATCACGCGGGGCGATCGGGTAACCGATGCCCTCTCGGCTGGTTCTTTCTCCGATGGCCCCATCCTTATGGTTCCTTCCACTGGCGCTGCACCTAACAACGTCCGCCAAGAAATTGACCGTCTGGCTCCTTCTCAGGTGATCGCTTTGGGCGGTGAAAGCGCTGTCTCGGCTGAGACTCTGCAGTCTGCGGCTCAAGGACGTAACGTCAGTCGGCTCTCTGGCGCCAACAGCTATGAAACCGCTGCTGCCATCGCCCGTCGGGCTTTCCCAGGCGGCGCTGAAGAGGTTTACCTTGCTGGGCTTGGGCAGGTTGCCCGAAAGCAGGTTCAGTCTTCGCCTGACGCTGCTGCGGCTGGTGCTCTAACAAAAGGGCCGGTCCTCCCCGTGCCCCACACTGGACAAGTTCCTACCGCCATCAAAAATGTGATTGCTCAGCTGAATCCTCGCAAGGTGTACGCCCTCGGTGGCAGCAATGTCGTCACACCCCGCGCTTTGACCTTAGCGGCTGCTGGTCGCAGCACTGGGCGTTTAGCTGGTGTTGACCGTTACACCACAAGCGCAGCTATCGCTCGTCATGCTTTCCCCAGTGGGTCGAAAGTTGCCTACCTGGTTTCCACTTCTCGTTTGCAAGAAGCGGTCCTTGGTGGGTCTCTCAGCGACGGCCCCACCTTATTTGTCCCTCCGGCAGGCGCTAAGTACACGAAGCAAGCCTCGACGGTGGCTGGAGCGCTCAAAGTTTTGGGTGTGCGATATGTAGGCGCACTGTCTCCTGCTTCGGCGCTGTCGAATACCGCTCTAGCTGCGGTGTTAACTAAGGCTCCGAACGTCACCAATGGCCCGCTCCCTGCTTACCCTGGGGGAAGCGACACCGTTTTGCCTCCGGCTCCAACACCAAATCCAGCCCCGGCAGCTGACACGTGTGAAAGCTTGATCACGTCATTCCGCCCAGTGCCCATGTCTTCGAAGTACTCGATTAAATGTGTGGACTCCATCGATGGGAACCCAAACATCTTGGGTTTAACCACGAGTTACACGTATTCCGATACCGGGGAGCTGGCAAACGGAGTTGTAGAGATTAACCGCAACCAGTCGATTACGTCGGTAAAGCAAACCATCGCACACGAACTGAGCCACGCCTACAGCTACGCTTACCTCTCTTCAGCCCAGCGGGCCTGGTTTGTCACTGAGCTGCGGAAAGTTGATTCCGGTGTGATCAACAACGATTTCGGCGGAAGCGACTACGACCACATGCCTGCAGAGCAGTGGGCACGCGGACAAGCAAAGTGCGTCGGATGGGGCGACCCGTTTAACCGGCCTACCGCCTCATGCTCTCTGATCAACGGCGCCATCAACTACGGCAGCTGAGGACATGTAATTGTGGGGGCAACCAAGTTGGCTGCCCCCACAATTACATGTCACTTACAGGCAGTGAGTGGCGGGGAAGTTAGCTGCGCAGATGCGGGTGTGGAAGCTATATGCGGCACTGCTCTTGTTTTGTCTGGAACGGTGGCAAACGTGATTCCTGTGGCAGCGGTTAGCAGCATGGCTGTCAGTGCGCTTAAGGCAACGTTCGTCACCGCTCTAGGTGGCGTGACGATGTCCATCAGTCCTCCTGCAGGGCCAGGTGTATTTACTCCATCGCGTCACTTCACGGTCCCGTATCGGTGTTGTTGGGTCGTGGCGGGTGCTCAGGCACGGTGACTGCGTTTGTTTCTGTATATGTGTCCTGGACGGCAGGGCCAAGCATCACTACCAATGATGTGGAGAGTCTTTACCTCACCCAGAAGGATGGTTTAGGACTGTTCCTCTGTGTGGCATGAGGTCATGCGAATCATCACTGAGTTCGCTGCCCTCATGTGTGTTGGGTGGTTTAGTTGTTTGGTTTGCTGTGCTGTGTTCCACGGCGTTTTGCGGGGCGTTTACGGCTGCGGCTTCGTCCTGCAGCAGGAGTGCCATTGGGTGTATGGCTACTGGCGTTAGTAGTGGTGTTGCTCCGTGCGGGGCGAGAGTGTTCGGTTCCGTGGCGGGGTGTGTTTTCGCTGTTGCGGGTAGAGCTGGGGCCTGCGCTGTCACGGCCTCGTCCGCGGCTGCGTCCGCGGCGGCCAGTTCCTTGGCCTGCTGGGCGTTGTTTGGGGGTGGGAACCGGTGAAGTCCATGCGCCGGGAAGGTTGGGTTCACCGGGGACGAGCTCGGCAATGAGAGTGTGTTCTGGGGTGACGCGAGTGGTGGGCGCCTTGATTCCTGCTTTCCGTAGGAGGTCGCGTACGTCGCGAGTTTGTTCGTCGGTCATCATCGTGATGACTGTTCCTGCTGCGCCAGCACGGGCGGTGCGTCCGGAGCGGTGCAGGTATGCCTTGTGTTCTACGGGTGGGTCGGCGTGGATGACTAGGTCAACGTGGTCGACGTGGATGCCGCGGGCAGCGATGTCGGTGGCGACGAGGACGCGTGCGTCTCCGGAGCTGAAGGCGGCCATGTTGCGGGTGCGTGCGTTTTGGGCGAGGTTGCCGTGGAGTTCGACGCTGGGCACTCCGGCGGCGTTGAGTTTTTTGGCCATGCGTTTGGCGCGATGTTTGGTGCGGGTGAATACGACGGCTTTGTCGGTGCGAGCCAGGAGGTTAACCAGAACGTCGAGGTGGTGTTCATCGGTAACGTGAAGGACGTGGTGGGTCATCGTGGTGACCGGTGATTGGGCTGAGTCAGCCTCGTGCGTGATGGGGTTGTGGAGGAATTTGTCGACGAGTTTTTTGATGCCTGAATCCAAGGTGGCGGAGAAGAGCATTCGTTGGCCGTCGTCGGGGGTGGCTTTGAGGATGCGGGTGACGCCGGGAAGGAAGCCGAGGTCGGCCATGTGGTCGGCTTCGTCGAGGATGGTGATTTCGACGTCGGAGAGGTCGGCGTGGCCTTGGTTCATGAGGTCTTCGAGGCGTCCGGGGCAGGCGATGAGGATGTCTGTGCCTTTACGGAGGGCGTCGACCTGGGGTTTTTGTCCTACACCACCGAAGACAGTGGCGTGAGTGAGGCCGTATTCCTTAGCGAGGGGCGCCAGTGCGGTGTTGATTTGGGTGGCGAGTTCGCGGGTGGGTGCAAGTACGAGGGCGCGAGGTTTTTTGGGGCGTGCTTCGTAGTTGTTTTCGTCCAGGCCTACGACGAGGGGCAGGAGGAAAGCAAGGGTTTTACCTGAGCCGGTGCGTCCTCGTCCGAGGATGTCTGCGCCGTCGAGGGAGTCCGGTAGAGAGGCAGCTTGAATGGGTGAGGGTGTGGTGATGCCTTGGGCTGCGAGGATTTTTGTGAGTTCGGCGGGCACGCCAAGGTCGGTGAAGGTGTCGATGGACACTGTTTTGTCACTACTCCAAAGGAAAAGGGTCGATGCGGTCGGTTCTGCCCGCGCGACCTTGTTTCCCTGGATGTTTACCTGGGGTTTGTGTGCGGCGGTTTTTCACACGCGATGGGGTGTGAGTGGGGCCGGGTCGCAGCGCAACGACATCTGGCTGGCATCGAAATGGTGCAGCTCGCGGCAGAACAGGGCGAGCTTGTGTGGTCTACGTTACACGGTTGGGTCGGTTGGGGGTGTGGTGGTGTCGACATGGGTGGGTGTGGGGGGTGTTTTAGGGGTGGTGGGGGGTGGTGAGTGCGTGTGCGAGGTCGTTGATGTGCTGTAGGAGTGTGGTGGGGTCTGCGGTGAGGTCGAGGCCGTGTTGGTGGATGGTGATGTTGGTTCCGGTGATGTGGTGGTGACTGGTGGTGTTGGTGGTGTGGGGGTAGATCAGGTGGCCGTGGTTGAGGTTGAGTCGGGTGCAGTAGGTGAGCATTTGGTGGATGTCGGTGTGGGGGTTGGTGGTTTCTGGGGTGGGGTAGGTGGCGTTGATGGCTGCGTTGGGGGTGGTGGGGGTGGTGTGCCAGAGGAGGTCTGGGTTGATTTTGATGGTGTGTTCTTGGTCGAGCCATTGGCTGTTTTGTTGTTCGAGGGTGCCGTGGTGTGTGGGGGTGGCTTTGGTGAGTGCTTTGGTGATGAATCGAGTGAAGAGATCAGGGAGGTTGAGGAGGAATCCGTCGGTGGGGGTTGGGCCGTGGTGGGCGTCGATGGAGGCGTTTTTGAGGATGAGTTCGCCGAGTCGTAGTGCGGGGATGTAGCGGGTGTTGAGGCGGCTGGGGCGCCAGTGTGGGGGGTTGTTGCTGGTGAGTCGGTGGGGGACGTCGGCCATGAGGAGGGTGAGGCGGTGTAGGGCGGTGCGGGTGGGGGCGGGAAGGTTGGGTAGGCGTAGGAGGCGGTCGGTGGTGGCGCGCAGGATGCGGTTTTCGGGGGTGTCGACGTTGTAGTCGTCGTAGCGGATTTCTAGGGGCATGGGTAGGCCGAAGCGACGTTGGAGTTGTTCGTCTGTGCGTAGGCGGCCGCGTAGAACTGGGGTGGCTTCTTCGATGGTGGTGTAGCCCTGGATGAGGCCTTGTTCGGTGGCGCGGGTGGCGGCGCGTTCGAAGGCGGTGGCCATGGCTATGTGTAGGTCGGTGTTGGGGGCGACGTTGACGTTGCCGTCTTGCCATCCGGTGAGGTCTTCGGCGTAGCCGAGGAGGAAGAGTAGGCGTGGGATGGGGATGGTGGGTGTGATGCGTAGTTCGATGGGGTGGTGTTTGCCGATGCGGGCGACTCCGACGTGGTTGCGGGGTGTGAGGGTCCACGTGTTGGTGGGGTGTTCGGGTGTGAGGGTGACGAGTTCGCTGGTTTGGAGGTTGTGGACTTGGGTGGGGGTGAGGTGGATGTTGGGGGTGGGTTGGTTTTCGGTGAGTTGGAGGTGGAGGGGGGTTTGTGTGGTGGTGGGCATGGTGGTTGTTAGTTGTCGGTGTCGGGTTTGTGGGTGAAGGTGTCGAGGCCGTAGCGGGCGTTGATGTCGATGTCTTCGCCGTAGTGGTATTCGACGAGGAGGGGGAGGATGGCGGTTCGCCAGGTGCGTTCGAGTCCGCCGGGGCGGCGTACTTCGGGGCGCATGAAGTAGCTGGGGCCGATGGCGAAGTCGGGGTCGTCGATGCGGGTGTTGAGTTCGTCGTGGAGGTCGGCGAGGGTTTCGTCGTGGCCGTTGTGTTTGAGCCAGCCGCGCAGGATGGTGTTGGTGGGTTCTTCTTGGGGGTGTAGGTGGAGGAAGGCGAAGCGGCGGCGCATGGCGGCGTCGACGAGGGCGATGGATCGGTCGGCGGTGTTCATGGTGCCGATGATGAAGACGTTGTCGGGGAGGGTGAATCCGGCTTTGTCGCCGGTGGAGTAGAGCAGGTCGATGGTTTCGTCGCGGTATTCGAGGAGGAAGTAGAGTTCGCCGAATACTTTGGCGAGGTTGGCTCGGTTGATTTCGTCGATGATGAGGATGTGGGGGGTGGCGGGGTTGTTTTTGGCGTTGTTGACGAGGCGTCGGAAGGGCCCGGGGGTGAGTTGGAAGCCGACGCGGCCGTCGTCGGTGGGGGGTGCGGGGCGGTATCCCTCGAAGAAGTCTTCGTAGCTGTAGGCGGGGTGGAATTGGACGAGGCTGACGTTGTCGGGGTGGGTGAGGTGGTAGGCGATTTTGCGGGCTAGGTAGGTTTTTCCGGTTCCGGGTGGGCCGTAGAAGATGATTTGGCGGCGGTCCCAGAGCAGGTCGATGGTTTCTTGGAGCCAGCGTTGGGAGACGTGGTTGGTTCTGGCGAGTTTGGGGGTGGCTTGTTTGAGGGCGGTGAGTTTGGGTTCGGGTAGGGCTGGTGGGGTCGGGGTGGGTTGTTGGGTGAGGAGGTTTTCGAGTTCTTGGATGTTGGGGGTGAGGTCGGTGAGGGGGTTTTGTGTGTTCATGGCGTTGGTGAGGTTGGGGGTGAGGTTGGTGTAGTCGCCGGGTGTGGTGGGGTTGTGCCAGGTGACGGCGCGGCGGAGTTCGGTGTGGTGGTTGGGGTTGGGGTGGGGTGCGGGGTCGCCGGTGATGTGGCCGAGGTAGTAGCCGGTTTCGGTGGTGGTGATGATGATGTCGTTGGGGTGGATGAGGTTGAGGAAGATGTTGAGTTGGGTGATGAGGTTGTCGCGGGCTTCGTAGGTTTGTTCGGGGTGGGTTTGGTTGATGTGGTCGCTGAGGTGGGCGCGGGTCATGTGGGGGTGGAGGTGGGGGGTGTGGGGGGTGGGTAGGGCGATGTAGCCGTGGGTGATCCAGGGGGTTGGGTCGTGGCCGGTGGTGGTGTTGTGGATGTGCCAGGCGTGGCGGGTGTGGGTGTTGAGGCCGAGGATGGTGGCGTAGTCGTGGCTGGTGATGCGGGCGGCGTGGTCGGCGTGGCCGGCGTTGTCGAAGGTGAGGCCTTCGTTGGTGAGGATGTCTTTGGTGTATTGGTTGTGGCCGTCGTGCCATTCGAGGTCGGGGTCGATGGTGCCGTTGGGTTGGAGGACGCGGTGGCTGGCGGCGTGGCCGAGGGTTTGCATGTGGGTGTGGACGGCGTGGGGGGTTAGGCCGGTGGTGTGGGCGAGGTCGTTGTAGGTGGTCCAGTGGCCGGGGGTGAGGGCGTTGAGGGCGCGGGTGAGGAGGGCGACTTCGGGGCTGGGTTGGGTTGTTTCGTTGTAGGGGTGGCGTTCGCGCCAGAGGCGGTCGAGTTCGTCGACGATTTGTTGGGTGGGGTAGTTGTAGAGGACGCGGCGTCCTGCGGTGGTGATGGTCCAGCGGTTGTCGTCTTTGGTGAGCCAGCCGATTTGTGCTGCCCAGTATGAGTCGAAGCGTGCGGTGACGATCCAGTGGGTGTTGCCGTATTTGTTTGTTGCTGCTTCGTGTGGTGTGGGGGTGAAGCGTTTTTCCATTTCGGCGATGACGTCGGAGGAGTGGAGGGTTCCTCCGGCGTTTTCGATGACGGAAAGCATGAGTGGTACCAGCACGTCGCGGCGGATCGTTTGCTTGGTGTTGATGGGGTAGACGTCCTCGACCATGTGTTTAGTTTGGCGTGTCGGTGGGTATGGGGTTGTGTCGGGTGTTTTTGGGTGGGCTGGTTGGGGTAGGGATTTTGTTGTGTTGGGGGTGTTTTGGTGTTGTTTGTGGTTTTTTGGGGTGGGGTTTGTGGGGTGAAGTTCGCGGTGTTGTGGGTCGTGTGGGCGTAATGGATGCACGAAAGGAGGGGCTCCCCGGACGCACAGCACCTCCCGTCCGGGGAGCCCCTCCAAAACTTTTTACTTGAGAATCAATCGCCGCTCCTTGCTCTTTCTTAACAGGGAGCGGCGATTCGACTTCACTTCGAGTGGTGAGATGACGGATCAGGAACAGATTGAGTAAGTCTTACCCGCGAGGAGGTTTACTCCGTTCAGATCAGTCACCTTTCCAACCTCACTTACCGAGAAGCGCGTTGGCTGCCTCGATAACTTTCTGAGAGACGACGTCGGTGCCACCAACAGCCGTCACGGCGCCCATTGTGGGGTGTGCTTTCAGGAAGTCTGAGGTTGCTGTGGGCAGAGTTGCCGAATCGGTTAGAGCGAGCACACGCCTTTCGGCTGCAGCAGCTGGTCCGATAGCCAGGGCATCTGCCCACTTGGTGGCGTCGGGCTTTCCTGCAATTGTGCCGCCGTTGACCAGGAACGGGGAGGTTGTGTTTGTGAATCCAAGTCCAGGAACGCCTGAAGTGGCTGTGACGTCGACGGCCTTCAGCAGGAAGTCGTTCACGGCTTTACCTGTAGCCCAGCGGTCAGCACCTGCCAAGCGGACGTTGGTGACGCTGTGAGCCGCCATGTCGCTTTCGACACTCGTGGGGATGACGCTGGTACCGCCGACAATAATCGCGTTCTGAAGGTTAAAGTCGCCAATCTGGCCAGCGGCCTGCCCTTCCAGCTTGTTGCCGTGCGTCAGGATGATCGGCATTGCTCCGCCTCGTCCGGCAACAAGAGGTCCTGCAGCTAGAGCGTCCCAGGGAGTCAGCCCGTCAACGAAAATGGCAGTCCGCTTCATTGGCTGCCCGTAAGTCGGAGCCATGCTGCCGAGGTTGCCATTGCTGGTCTCGTAGGCGTAGCGGTTCACGTTCCGGTTGGTGACGAAACGGTTTTCCCCGGAGATGCGAACAACGTTGATGGTTTGGGTAAGCGTTTCCAGGGTTGCTTTCTCGGCTTCGGCTGCGCCGTCCTTGTCAACAACATCGGTAGCCTTTGTGTCACTAATCTGCTTCTCAATCGCAGAGCTGACTGCGTTCGTTCCGCCAACGATGTACACGTTCTTCACACCGTGCGTCCGCATGAAGTCGACGGTCGCACCTGGAAGTGTCTTCGAGTTAGTCAGAATGACGGCGGCGTTCTTGGTGCGAGCCAAGTACCCTGCAGATAGTGCGTCGGCGTAGTTCTCTCCGGAGGCAAGAACTACGTTTTCGTTCTCAACCATGCCAGTGAGCTTGTCGCCTACCGTTTCGGCGAGCTTGCTCGCCGTGGAGTAACGGTCGAACCCTGCAACCCGCGCGTCAACTGCTGGCTGGCTTGGGCGAATAGTGACAGAAAGCAACCCGGCGGGGTCCTGAATATCTGTCTGGTTGTAGGTCGCGGCTGCGAGCGTTGGAAGAGTCACTCCGCCGTTATTCGCCGGGTCAAGATCAAACTTGATGGACTTGACTGTCGTTGGAACCTTAAGAGCAGCGCCCACAAACTCGATTCGGTACGTAGCCGCATCGAGCGCTCCACTCACCGTCATGCTCTTGACGTCTGCACCAGACTCAGAAATACCAAGGTCACCTCCAGACGGGGTGATCAAAGAGCCATCTTTGCCGTACTGCTTCACTTTGACAGCAGTGGGGTTATCCACAATCGCGTCGCCCGTCAGGGTGACCTTGGGAGTCCCTGTCAAAGCTGCGTCTGTGCGGCTGAGAGAGATCGGTCCCACCATCTGTGCGGACCCATCAGCAACAACAGAGGAGTTGGACACCGTCAGCGACCCATTGCTGATAACGGCAGGAGCTGTCGTGGATTTATCTACAGCAGCAGTAGTAGTGGCATCCCAGAAAATGGCCTTGGAGACATCTGCACTGTCCTTCGCCGATGCTTCGACAGTCACAGCGGCCGAGGGAGCTTTAGCTCCAACGTTGACCTTTGCGCCTGTGATAGTCCCGATGAACTTCGCGTTCGCAGCAGACACGTCGTTGGTGTTGTTCATCGTGAGGATAATCTCGTCCTGGTAGGCCGAGTTATTAGAGCTACTCCCCATAGCCACTGTGAACTGGGGAGCGACAGGCGCCACACCACCAGAAGGCACCTGGTAAGCGGCGGCCGTGCCGGACTCTACTGAGCCCACCGTAGAGTCAGGGGCAGCGCTGGTTCCGGGGCTGGTGGCGCTGATGTGAGTGGTTTCAGCATAGGCCTTGGACTCGACATCGATCGCAGGTTGCGACGAGAAGCTAATCCGCTTCGCAATGTCAGTGTCGGCGCCGGCAGGCTGCTTCAGCGTGAAGACCAGCTTGTCACCCTTTTTCCAGGTGGCCGGAACGACAAATCGCATGTCTCCGACCGTCTGGTTGTTCATGCCTGCAGATAGCGCCGTGGCTCCCTGCGTATTGGCAACGGAGCGGTCCGCGTCGACGAGACCAAAACTGGCGGCTTTGGCGGCGTTAGGGGCAGTCGGCGTGGCGTCCCAGGCCATGGCGGCGGGGCCGAAAGCGGTGGCGACGAGGACGGTGGCGCCGAACGCGGCGATTCCACGGGTACGCAGCTTGGCTGCAGAGTTCACTTGAGCCTCCTGAAGGCGATGCTGTGAAAGAACTCGGTTTAGTGGTGAATAGGCCCCACCAAATATGAAGGGGACTTTCACAAAGGGCCGACGGGACGCTATGGGGGAAACGCAACTCCGTCATTCCGGCCACAACATCGAATGTAGCCACAAAACCGTTACTCGCAATCCCCGCAACCACCCCACCCCATTCACACGAAAAGAAACCAGAAATAAGTAAATAGAAACTGTGCGCGCGATTGGCAAAGCATTGAGAAACCTGAGGAAAAAAACTCACCGAAACCCCTCAACCCCACCACCACCAGCACCTATAGGCTCTCCACTCCGACTGAACACCCAGCACACAGGAACAAAAACCTCATCCAAGAACCACCTGTAAACCACCCGAAGGAAACTCAAAATTTACTTAAAAACCACCACATCAACACACTCAAACTTGTCGACAAGGAACGACCAAATAATGAAATGAACGAACACCCAAGTCACCCGTCCATACTCACTCAAAAAACCCACCCAAACGAACACAAAAAACTAAACACACGCCCTGAACACACGTCCACAAAAACACAACCCCACACCCCCCACACACCTTTCAGACACAACCCACCTCCCCTGCTCACAAACCCCCTGACACACTAAAAACACCACCATCCCCACCCCACCGAGGTCACCCAGTGCGTAAAGCCATCGCCACCATCTCCATCGCCGGCACCCTCACCCAAAAGCTCTCCGCCATCGCCGCAGCCGGCTACGACGGCATCGAAATCTTCGACAACGACCTCATCGCCAGCCCCCTAACCCCCACCAAAATCGCTCAACGCTGCAGCGACTTAGGCCTAACCATCGAAATATTCCAACCCCTACGCGACATCGAAGGATGGCACCCCGATCACTTCCCCGCCGTCCTGCACCGCCTCCGCCACAAATTCACCACCATGCAACGCCTCGGCGTACACCTAGCCCTGGCCTGCTCCAACGCGCTCCCCACCGCCATCGACAACCCCGACCTACGCGCCCACCAACTCCACCACATCGGCAACCTCGCCGCCGACCACGGCATCACCATCGCCTACGAAGCCCTCGCCTGGGGCACCCACATCAACCGCATCGGTCACGCCTGGAAAACCGTCACCGACACCGACCACCCCGCCATCACCCTGGCCATCGACACCTTCCACATCCTCTCCCGCGGCGATACCCCCACCGCCCTAACCAACATCCCCGCCAACCGCATCGGCTACATGCAAATCGCCGACGCACCCCACCTAGACATGAACGTCCTCACCTGGTCCCGCCACCACCGCTGCTACCCCGGCCAAGGCGACCTCAACCTCGTCGAACTCGTCGGCACCGTCATCGACCTGGGCTACCGCGGCCCCCTCTCCCTCGAAATCTTCTCCGACATCGTCCGCGACGCCAACCCCCGCATCAACGCCCTCGACGGCATGCGCTCCCTACTCATCCTCGAAGAACAACTCCGCCACCGAAACACCCACCACACCAACACCAACACCAACACCAACACCAACACCAACCACCCTGCCCCCACCATCGACCTCTTCAACCCACCCCCACCCCCCAACCGCGTCAACCCCGCCTTCATCGAAATCGCCATCAGCACCACCGACAACAACGACCCCAACCCCACCACCAGCATCACCGCACTCCTCAAAGCCCTCGGCTTCCACCACGCCAGCACCCACACCACCCGCCCCGTCCAGTGGTGGAGCAACGGCAACGCCCACATCTGCCTCACCACCCTGCCCACCCCCACACCACCAGCAACCCGCCCCTACATCTCCGCCATCGCCCTCGAAGTCGACCACGTCCACGACGTCGCCACCCGCGCCACCGCACTCCTATGGCCCCCCGTCACCCACCACCGCGGCCGCTACGACTCCGCCCTCCCCGGCATCGACACCCCCGGCGACCTACACGTATTCCTCACCGGCCCCGAAAACGCCGACGACGACTGGCGCAATGGCTACCCCACCCCCACACCACCATCCCACCAGGCAACACTCACCGGAATCGACCACATCGGCACCACCACCCCACCCACCCTGCACCCCGCCGAACAATCCTTCTACCAATCCGTGTTCAACCTCCAAGCCGGCCCCACCAGCGAATTCATCCGCCCCACCGGCCGCCGCCTCAGCCGCCCCTACCACCCCACCCACGGCAACCTGCGCATCATCCTCGCCAACGGCCACACCCACTCCACCATCGACCAAATCGCCTTCAACTGCGCCGACATCACCACCACCATCACCACCGCACGCAACAACGGCGCCCACTTCCTCCCCATCCCCGCCAACTACTACGACGACCTTCAAGCCCGCCACAACCTCGACACCACCACCATCAACCACCTACGCCACCACAACCTCTACTACGACCAAGACAACAACGGCGGCACCCTCCTACACACCTACATCACCACCCCCGGAAACAACTTCATCATCGAACTCCTCCAACGCAACAACGGATACAACGGCTACGGCGAACCCAACACCCACATACGCCTCGCCGCCCAAACACACCACCAGCCCTAACCCACCCCACCAGCACCCTACTGCCCCAACAACACTCCCATAGCTACAAGACGGCGCGCCTAAATCCCCACCAACGCCCACCACCCACAAAAAGTTGTCAGACTGCACCCAAGCGTGGCCAACGGGGGCCACACAGCACGGGAGGCACCCATGAGTCACGACCTCACACACATCGCAGACCAAGCAACCACCAAGGTCCGCCAATGGCTCACCACCAGCGCCCAACACACCACCACCGAACCCGGCGCAGCCCGCCTCGCCGCAGTGCTCTCTGACCCCAACGGCCTCGAATTCACCGTCGGATTCGTCGACCGCGTCATCCGCACCGACGACCGCCGCGCAGCCGCCCACGCCCTCGCCGAACTCGGCAACATCACCCCCCAAACCCTCTCCCACCTCGACCGCGCCCAAATCAACGCCGGCTCACTCCTAGCACCCACACTCCCCAACATCGTCGTACCCGCCGCACGCACCCGCATCCGCCAAATGGTCGGCCACATGATCGTCGACGCCCGCGAGCGCCACCTCGACCGCGCCATCAGCAGCCTCACCAAACAAGGCAACCGCCTCAACATCAACCTCCTCGGCGAAGCAGTCCTCGGCGAAGAACAAGCCACCATCCACCTCGATGAAACTCGACGACTGCTTAGCCGCGACGACGTCGACTACGTCTCGATCAAGGTCTCCTCCATCGCCTCCCAAATCTCTATGTGGGGCTTCGACCAAACCGTCCAATACGTCACCGAACGTCTCACCCCCCTCTACATCGAAGCCTCCCGCGCCCCCGCCGGCACTAAATTCATCAACCTCGACATGGAGGAATACCGCGACCTACGCCTGACCATCGAAATCTTCCGCCGCCTGCTATCCACCCCCGAAACCAAAAACCTCGAAGCCGGCATCGTCCTGCAGGCCTACCTGCCCGACGCCCTCGGCGCCATGCAAGAACTCGCCGAATTCGCCAACAAACGCGTCACCGACGGCGGAGCAGGCATCAAAGTCCGCCTCGTCAAAGGCGCCAACCTCTCCATGGAACGCGTCCACGCCGAAATAGCTGGCTGGCCCCTAACCACCTGCCCCACCAAAACCGACACCGACGCCAACTACAAACTCGTCCTGCACTGGCTCCTCAACCCCGACAACATGCGCGGCCTACGCATCGGCGTCGCTGGCCACAACCTCTTCGACATCGCCTTCGCTCATCTCCTGGGCTCCCAACGCGGCGTCACCGACCGCATGGAATTCGAAATGCTTCAAGGCATGGCCTCCAGTCAAGTCGAAACCATCGGCAACGAGCTAGGACGCCCTCTGCTATACGTACCAGCCGTCCGCCCCGAAGAATTTGACGCCGCCATCTCCTACCTCGTACGCCGCCTCGAAGAAAACGCCGCCACCGAAAACTTCATGTCCGGCATCTTCGACATCGCCCCAGACAACCCCACCTTCCACCGCGAAGAAAAACGCTTCCGCGAATCCCTCACCACCCTGCAACACATCCTCAACACCCGCGGACACACCCCACCGCCCCCCAACGACCAACAAAACCGCACCACCGAACAGCTCCCCGAACCACGCCCCACCACAGAGCCGCTCCCACCCTTCACCAACGAACCCGACACCAACCCCGCCCTACCCGACAACCAAACCTGGGCACGCGAAACCATCCAACGAGCCACCCCCGAATGGCTCAACCAGCAAACCACTCCCCCACCCCTGCACCTCAACGACGTCGACAACCTCGTCGACACCACCCGCAAAGCCGCCCACGAATGGGCCACCCGCCCCGCACTCGAACGCGCCCACATCCTCTACCGCGCCGCCGACATCCTTGCTCACCGCCGCGGCCACCTCATCTCCCTCGCCGCCGCCGAAACAGGAAAAATCATCGGCCAAAGCGACCCCGAAATCTCCGAAGCCATCGACTTCGCTCGCTACTACGCCCACAGCGCCCTCGAACTGGACACCATCACCGACGCCACCTTCACACCCGACCGCGCTGTCCTCATCACCCCACCCTGGAACTTCCCCCTAGCCATCCCTGCTGGCTCCACAATCGCCGCTCTGGCCGCAGGAGCAGGTGTCATCCACAAACCCTCAGCTCCCACCCCACACTGCTCCGCCGCAATCGTCAAAGCACTTTGGGACGCAGGTATCCCCCGCGACCTGCTCCACGTCATCGCCCCCGATGAAAGCGACGTCGGCCGCGCACTGGTCACCCACCCAGGCATCGACCGCATCATCCTCACCGGCGCCTACGAGACCGCCGCCATGTTTTCCTCATGGCGCCCCGGCCTAACCATCAACGCCGAAACATCAGGAAAAAACGCCATCATCATCACCCCATCAGCTGACCGCGACCTAGCCACAGCTGACCTAGTCCACTCCGCATTCGGACACGCTGGCCAAAAATGCTCCGCAGCGTCTTTAGCTATCTGTGTCGGCAGCGTCTACAACTCCGAACGCTTCCGCCGCCAACTCGTTGACGCAGCAAGCTCACTCATCGTCGACCTGCCCCATAACCTCAGCGCCACCGTAGGGCCACTGACCGAAAACCCCAGTGATAAGCTCCACCGCGCACTGACCACCCTCGAACCGGGCGAAACCTGGCTCCTGAAGCCACGCCAACTCGACGACACCGGCCGCCTCTGGACCCCAGGCATCAAAGACGGCGTCAAACCCGGCTCTTTCTTCCACCACACCGAAGTTTTCGGCCCTGTCCTTGGGCTCATGCACGCCGAAAACCTCAACCACGCCATCGCACTCCAAAACGATGTCGAATATGGCCTCACCGGAGGCATCCACAGCCTCGACGCCGACGAGGTCCGCACCTGGCTCGAACAAGTCCAGGTCGGTAACGCCTACGTCAACCGAGGCATCACCGGCGCTATCGTGCAACGCCAATCGTTCGGCGGCTGGAAGAAATCTTCAGTCGGTCTCGGTTCCAAAGCAGGTGGCCCCAACTACGTCATGCTCATGGGCACCTGGCATGACGCCGACGCCATCAGCACTCCCACCACCACTGACCCTGTGGTCATGCGCATGGCCGCCGCTGCCCAGCTTGACGAAGACGACACCGCCTGGCTCGCAGCCGCTGCTGCAAGCGATATCCGTGCGTGGGAAGAAGAATTCAGCACCCCCCGTGACCAAACCGGCCTCACAACTGAAGCCAACCTTTTCCGTTACCGTCCAGCTGACATCGCACTACGCATTAGCCAAGACGCACCCACTCGCGAAATAGCCCGCGCAGCATTGGCTGCGCGAACCACTGGCGCGCGGGTACTCATTGCCGCGCACCCTCAGGTAGACAGCACCGTCAGAGCATTGTTGAGTCACATCGAGCAGACACTCCCCACCGCACCTATTCGCTGGCTCGATGACACCAGTTTCGCTGACGCGCTAGCAAACACCAGCCTGGATAGCGGTATCGGGGCGCGGGTACGCGTCATCGGTTCCCTTACCGATCTTGTAACAGAACGGCTTGCTTCACGTCCTTGCGTGGCTTTGCTCGCTGACCCGATCACTGCTTCCGGACGGGTAGAGCTACGCAACTGGGTTAAGGAGCAGTCTTTGTCGATCACACTTCATCGGTTCGGTAACGCGTCAGGGCCTTTCCATGCCCTCGCAGCTGAACTCAGCACACCAAGCAAAAACTAAACATCGCACGACAAATTACCGGCCCAAACGATGGGCCGGTAATTTGTCGCACCCTTTTAGAATGACTTTTTACTGCAGACCGAAAGCGCGTGTACTCTTATCACCCACACTTTCAAGTCTCGCTCACCATGCGAGTCAACTACGTGATCGGAGTCCCCTCGTGCGAGCCCTAGCGATTAGCGCTGTTGCAAGCATCACTTTCACTGGGCTTGCCTGCCAAACGACTTACGGCTACGAAAGAATTCCAGATAAGCCTTCCACCGTCACATCAACAACTATCAATGTTGATAAACAAACCACATCACCGGATACGCCTTCTAAAAGAGACAAAGACCCTGGCAACTCTGGAAGAACAGACAGGCAAAGCCCTAGTCCCACCCAAAGCGCAACAGGCTCCCCTCGCCCCACTTCCACTGGAACACCGAGCACCTCTGCGACTGCCTCACCGGTACCCACTCCCCCAAAAAACGACACTCAAAGCCATGATGAAGAAGAGTCGGAACGACCAATGTGGCTTAAGTGCAGTGTCGGAACTTCAACGTCGGCTCTCGGTGGCGCTGTCGCTGCAGCCACCCTCGGCTCTGCGGTACCTGGCTTGGGGACGGTATCAGGAGCGCTCATCGGCGGTATCTCCGCAGGGGCAGTTGGTGCAGCTGCGAACTGCTTCGACTAACTCAATTATTAAAGGAAACCGATGAAGAACATCACTCGCCGGAAACTCGGTTACGCTTCTCTTATCGCAGGGATTATTGTCGCAGTCGCGCATATTGCAATCGGAACTAACCTGGTTTCAGTTTCACCAATTCTCGCAATGTGTTTCATTAGTTTCATTGTCGGCGCCAGAAGCCCCAAAGATACAAAAACAGCAGCAGCAAAATCAGAAAAAGAAACAACATCAGCCGTATCTGCGTCACCTGCCCCAACCGCTACTCAGTAAATAAATAAAAACTGGACCAGTCGGACGTTTTCTTCCAACCGCCCGTGCAGGTCTAGTCGCTCTTATTACACAACATGCATGTGGCGGACACCGGAAACCCAATGCCCGCCACTTTCATACTGATCGCACGTGTCAGAACGGCACGCCGCACTCCAAGATGACGTTGGCATACGGGCTTTGTTCACCAGTTCGTACCGCAAACGCCATGCGAGGCAGCATCGCTTTTAATTCCTCATGCAGGAGCGCTACCTGCTCACCGAGCTGTCCTGCACGCTGGGAAATCCACTGCCCCGCCACTTCGTCAAAAGCCTCATGCGCCACCGTGTGACGTTGGACTACAAGCTCGCTCAACAACACATCAAGCGCCGCGGTGAACGGGACCATCCCAGGCGCCATAGCTAGGTCGATCACCGGAATCGACCGCGGCAATGGCAAACCACTATCTGCGACTGCGATCAGATCTGTGTGCCCTAAGAGAGCTATCTGTCGTGACAACTCAGCATGCAAAATCCCTGACTTTTTCACGCAAGCTCCTCCCATCCTGGGTAGGAGTGTTGTGTTCCCTCGGCTCCGACAGCACGAGCTGCCGCAGAGTTCGCGGCGGTAGCTGCTTCAGCCAGTGACAATCCAGTCGCCAAACCTGCAGCAACAACACCGACGAAACAGTCTCCTGCCCCCGTAGTGTCAACCACCTCGACCATCTCGCCTGGTACATGTTCTTTCCCCTCAGCGGAGGCAACGAGAGCACCTTGCCCGCCGAGGGTAATCACGACTGATTCAACGCCTGCTTGCAGTAGCCGATCTGCCACATTTTCAGCCATCTCGTGCACGTCATCGGCAAGCACAGCCCCGGCCCGCTGTGGGTCCACGATGTCCGCTGCAGCAAGTGCTTCGTGTTCATTGACAACGAGTGGGTTCGCAGCCAGGAGGGTCGCCGGAGCAACATCGACAATAGGAGCAAGGTTGATCACCGGACGGGCCCCGGCAGCCACAGCGGCGGCAGCAGCTGCATCAATCGATTCCACGGGAATCTCACCTTGGAGTACGAGGACGTCAGTATCCCGAATAGCAGGTACATAATCAGGAGTAACTTTCCCGTTAGCGCCGGGGATAACAATGATGAGGTTCTCTCCTTGAGCCGAAACGGCAATGATGGCAGTGCCAGTCGGCCCCGGGACCACTCGCACGCCGGTGCAGTCCACTCCAGCTTTATTCAAAAGGGACAGTGCTACCTCAGCATTGGCATCCTCGCCGATAGCTCCCACCATCGTGACCGAAGCACCAGCGAGCGCGGCTGCGACGGCTTGGTTGGCGCCTTTTCCTCCGGGGCGACTGAAGCCACCGGTACCTAGAACTGTTTCGCCGGGTGTGGGGTGGCGTTCCACTCGGGCGTAGAGATCGGCGTTGAGGGATCCGAATACGACTACTCGTGAGTGCGATGTGTTCTCGTGGTTATTGGTCATTTGAGGAACTCGCTGACGTTGTCTTTGGTCACGATCTTGACCGGGACGGGAATGTTTTTCTCTACTTTTTGTCCGCCGATAACTTTGAGTGCGTTTTCAACAGCTACTTTGCCCAGTTCTGTGGGCTGTTGAGCCACGGTTCCGGCCATCTTGCCTTCTTTGACTGCTTTGAGAGCGTCTGCGGTTCCGTCAAATCCGAATACGTGAACGTCTTTTCCTGCTTTGGCTCCGAGTGCTTGGATTGCGCCGAGGGCCATTTCGTCGTTTTCGGCGAAGATGCCGTTGGTGTCCTCGTGTGCTTGAAGCAGGTTGGTGGCGACGTTGAGTCCTTGGGTACGGTCGAAGTTAGCGGGTTGATCAGCGGCGATGCTGATGCCGGAGGCAGCTTTAATTCCTTCGGTAAACCCTTGTCCTCGGTCTCGGCTGGCGGATGTGCCGGGAACTCCTTGGAGGTGGATGAGTTTTCCTTTTTCTTCCATTGCTTTAGCTAGTGCAGTTGCGGCGTCTTTTCCGCCAGTGATGTTGTCACTGCTGACAAGGGTGGCGATGTCTGCGCCATTGACGGCGCGGTCTACAGCAATGACGGGGATTTTTGCATTGATGGCAGGCTTTACTGCTGCGCCGGCGGCATCAGAGTCGACGGGGTTGATGATGATGGCTGAGGACTGGCGTGTGACTGCGTCAGCGATTTGGTTGGCTTGGGCTGCGGGGTCGTTTTGTGCGTCGACGACGTTGAGGGTGGCTCCTGCGGCTTCGGCGGCTTTTTGAGCTCCGTCACGGAGGTCTACGAAGAATGGGTTGTTGAGGGTAGATACGGCCAGGGTGATTGTTTTTCCTGTGCCAGCTGCTGAGCTGTTTCCTGCTGGTGCGCGGTTGCAGGCGGTGGCTCCCAGGGCGAGGAGACCGATAGCGCTGGTGGCGATGATGGTACGGAAGATGCTGCGTGACATGGTTTCTCCTGGTGAACTCTTCGTTGAGCCCGAGAGGGGCAGGCCGGGCGTGCCTTTAGGGTGTTATTTGCGGTTGCGGAGTACGTCGATACCGACGGCCGCCGCGATGACCAGGCCGATGACGACCTGTTGCCAGAATGCGGTGACAGATAGAAGGTTGAGTCCGTTGCGGATGACGGCTAGGACGAGTGCTCCGATGAGGGTTCCGGTGGCTTTTCCTGATCCACCGGTGAGGCTTGCTCCGCCGATGACGACTGCGGCGATAGCGTCGAGTTCGTATCCGGTGGCGGCTTGGGGTTGCGCCGAGGCTAGTCGTCCTGCCAGAAGGAGCCCAGCGACGCCGGAATAGAGGCCAGAGAGTGCGTAGACCGATGCGAGGGTTCGTTTGACGGGTAGTCCGGTCAGGCGTGCTGCTTCTTCGTTACCGCCGATCGCGTAAAGGGATCGCCCGAAGACGGTGCGGTTGAGGATGAATGCAGTTACTGCCCAGGCCAGCAGTAGCACGAGGATGGGACCGGGGATGGGGCCGAGGTTGCTGCCGAGCCAGTTGACTGCGTCGGGCATGAGGATGGGGCGGCCTTCGGAGATGACGAGGGCGAGTCCTCGGGCGATGGACAGCATGGCGAGGGTGGCGATGAAGGCGGGGAGTTTGCCGTAGGCGACTGCGGTTCCGGTGACGCTGCCTGCGATGAGTCCCATAAGTGGGGCGAGGATGAGCGCTAGGGGGCCGGGCATTGCGCCGGTGGTGACCATCCAGCCTGCCCCGATGGCTGATAGGGCGGCGATTGATCCAACGGATAGGTCGATTCCGGCGGTGACGATGACGTAGGTCATCCCGAATGCGATGACGGCTGTGACTGCGGCTTGTACGCCGACGTTGAGTAGGTTGGGGATGGTGAGGAATGCAGGGGTGGCGATGAACATGATGAGGCATACCAACGCGAGTCCGACGATGGCGCCGTTGTTGGATAGCCAGGTGCTGAGTGTTTTTCCGCGGCTTGGCGCCGGGGTTGGTGTTGCGGTTTCAGCGGGCACGGGACGACTGGACCTCCTTTACGGCCAAGTGCATGACCGCATCTTGGGTGGCTTCCGCGGCGGGAAGTTCTCCGACTATGCGTCCGTGTGCCATGACGAGGACACGGTCGCTCATACTGATGACCTCGGGGAGGTCGCTGGAGGCGAGGAGGACTGCTCCTCCTGCCTGGGTGATGCTGTTGATGAGTTCGTAGATTTCGACTTTTGCTCCGACGTCGACGCCGCGGGTGGGTTCGTCGAGGAGGAGCACGGTTGATTCGGCCATGAACCAGCGGCCGAATACGACTTTTTGTTGGTTGCCTCCGGAGAGTCCGCGGACGGGTTGGTCGATGTTTGCCATGCGGATGCGAAGTTTTTTTGCGACTTCTTGGCCGCGTTTGCGTTGTCCGGTGATGTCGGCGAGTCCGGATTTGCTGGTTGTTTCGAGAGTGGCGTAGCCGAGGTTTTCGCTGACGGGGGCGTTGAGGACGAGTCCTTCGTGTTTGCGGTCTTCGGGGACAAGTCCGATTTTGGCTGTGACTGCGGCGGCGACGTCGTGTTTGCGTAGGGGTTTTCCGGCGACATTGATGTTTCCGTGGTGGTATGTGTCGGCGCCTGCGATGGCGCGGAGCACTTCGGTGCGTCCGGCGCCCATGAGGCCGGCAAGGCCGACTACTTCGCCTGCGCGCAGTGTGATGGAGATGTCCTCGAATGCGCCTTCTCGGGTGATTTTGTTGACTTCGAGGAGTGTTTTTCCTGGTTGGCTGGGGCGGCGGGGGTAGAGGTCTTCGATGTCGCGGCCGACCATGAGTCGGATGAGTTCTGGTTCTTCTGCTGTGGAGGCGACTGTTTCGACGGCTGTTCCGTCGCGTAGCACTGTGATGCGGTCTCCGATTTCGGTGATTTCGTCGAGGTGGTGGCTGATGAACACCATTGCTACGCCTTGTTCGCGTAGTTCGCGCATGACGGTGAAGAGTGTGTCTGTTTCTGCGCGGGTGAGGGCGGCGGTTGGTTCGTCGAGGATGAGGATGCGTGCGTCGATGGCGAGTGCTTTGGCGATTTCGACCATTTGTTGACGGGCAACGCCGAGGGTGTGGACGGGGCGGTCTACGTCGATATCTAGGCCGATGCGTTCTATGGCTTTACGTGCGTAGTGGCGCATCTGTTTGCGGTTGATGAGTCCGAAGCGGGAGGGGGTGCGTCCGAGTGTGATGTTTTCGGCGACGCTGAGGTTGGGGACGAGGTTGAGTTCTTGGTGGATGGTGGCGATTCCGAGGGCTTCGGCGTCGTTGGTGTTGGTGATGTGTACGGTTTTGCCGTTGACTTCGATGCTGCCTTTGTCGGGTTGGTGGACTCCGGCGATCATTTTGATCAGTGTTGATTTGCCTGCGCCGTTTTCGCCGAGGAGTACGTGTACTTCGCTGCGGTGTATGTCCAGTGTTACGTCGTTGACTGCGGTGATGCCGCCGAAGGACTTGGAGACGCCCTTCAGCCGGAGGATGACGTCATCCATGGTGGTTCTCCTGGGGTTGTTCTCCTCGTTTGGGGAGGTGGGTGGGTGTGGAGGGTCTTTCTCCGAGGGAGGAGCGTTTGACCAGGTGGGTGGGGATGGGGGTGGTTGTGGTGTGGTGGTTGTTCATGGCGTTGATGAGTGTGGTGACGGCTTTTTGGGCGAGTGTGGGGATGTCTTGGGCGATGGCGGTGATGGGTACTTCGAGTAGTTCGAACCAAGGGTCGTCGTCGAATGCTGCGATGCCGATGTCGGTTCCTGCGCGTAGTCCGTGGCGGTTTGTGACGGTGATGAGTCCTGTTGCCATGAGTACGTCTGCTGCGATGATGACGTCGGGTCGGTTGGGGCGGGTGAGGAGTTGTTCGGCTGCGTGGACGCCGCTGGCGAATTGGAAGTTGCCTTCGATGATGTCTTTGTTGTGGATTGTCAGGCCGTGGTGGTTGAGGCGGTTTTTGGCTGCGGTGAGGCGTTCGATGCCGGTGGATGTTTGTAGTGGGCCGGAGATGATGGCGATGTGTTGGTGTCCGAGGCTGACGATGTGGTCGATGAGGTTTGCCATTCCGCCGGTGGAGTCGGAGGTGATCAGGGGTGCGCCGAGTTTGGCGTCACGGTCGAGGCAGACTGTGGGGCGGAGTGTTACGGCTTCGTGTAGTGCTGGGGTTGCTTGTCCTTGGGGAACGAGGAGGAGTCCGTCGACGTGTGCGCGGTCGAGTGCGGTGAGGTAGCGCTCTTGGGCTGTGGTGTCTTCGTCGGCGTTGCCGATCATGACGGCTAGGCCTGCTGCTGCGGCGGCTTGTTCGGCTTCGTAGGCGAGGGCGGTGAAGAAGGGGTTGCGGACGTCGGGGATGAGCAGTCCGATGATTCCGGATTTGTTGGTGCGTAGGCTTCGGGCGAATCCGTTGCCTCGGTAGCCGAGTTCTTTTGCTGCGGCGTGTACGCGTTTGCGTACTTCGGCGGAGGCTGGGCGTTGTGGGTCGAGTGCGCGTGATGCGGTTGATGGGGCGACGCCTGCTCGTTGTGCGACGTCGCGGAGCGTCACTGTCACCGCTGCACCACCTTGTGCACTCGTGTGTGGAATCGATTCCAGTTTGAATCGATTTCATGAGCATGGGGTACGTTCGCGGTTCACGTCAAGGTGATGTGAGGCACCTGGGTGTTTCTTTTTGTTGGTGTTTTTTGTGGTGTTTGAGAGCAGCGGCGAGCTGATTTTTCGGCAGATTAGTTGCGGTGTATCGCTTTTCGCGTGAGGTCGGCGTGTAGTAGGCGCGTGACCATGGCTGCGGCTGCTTCTAAATTTTGTTCTCCGGCTGCTAAGGCAGTGGGTAGGTCTGTTGCTTCCCGCACGATTGGCACTGTTGCGATCACGCCTGCGGGTGGGGTTCTGGCTATTTTTTCTTCTATTCGTCCTGCGAAAACTACTGTGGGTACTCCTGCTTGGGCTGCTCGTTGGGCTACTTGCATGGGTGCTTTGCCGGCCATGGATTGTGTGTCTACGGATCCTTCTCCCGTGAATACGTAGTCGGCGCCGTGCAGGTGGTGGTCGATGTTGATGGTGTCCATCACTAGTTGGGCGCCGGGGCGTAGTTCGGCGGAGGTGAATGCGAGGAAGGCTGCACCGACTCCGCCTGCGGCTCCTGCTCCTGGGGTGTTTCGTATTGGCTTGTTGAGTGTGGTTTCGACGATGTCTGCCCAGCGGGTTAGTGCGTGTTCTAGTTCGATGATGTCCTCTGGGGTTGCGCCTTTTTGGGGGCCGAATACGGCGCTTGCTCCGTGTTTGCCGAGGAGGGGGTTGTTCACGTCGCAGGCGACCATGATTTTTGTTTTTGCGAGCCGCCTGTCGAGTTGTGTGGTGTCGATGTGTGCGCAGTTGCGTAGGGCTGATCCGCCTGGGGGTAGTTGGTTGCCTTCGGCGTCGAGGAATCGTGCGCCGAGTGCGCTCATCATTCCTGTGCCTGCGTCGTTGGTTGCGCTGCCGCCGATGCCTATCAGGAGTGTGTGCGCGCTGGCGTCGAGTGCTGCGGTGATGAGTTGTCCTACGCCGTATGTGGTTGCTGCGCGGATGTTGCGTTCGTATGGGGGTATGTGTTCTATGCCTGCGGCAGCTGCCATTTCTATGATGGCGGTGGTTGTTGATTCGGTGTGTATGAGGCCGAAGGTGGCGTTGGTGGGGCGTCCGAGGGCGTCGGTGCAGGGTGTGGAGCGGATGTCTCCGTCTAGGGCGTTTACGAGTGTACGCATGGTGCCTTCGCCGCCGTCGGCCATGGGGAGGCATGTCACTTCGGTGGAGGGTGCTGCGGAGAGTATTCCGCGGCGTAGTGCTTGGGCTGCGTTTGTGGCGGTGATGGATTCTTTGAATGAGTCGGGGGCGCAGATGATACGCATGTGTTTATCTTGCCGTTGGTGAGGCGCTGTTTTGGGGGGCCACTTTTGGGTGTGTTTTTTCTTTTTGTGTGGTTTTTATTTGCCCTGGTGTTCGCTGCTGGTGATGCGTGAGGTCTCTAGTGTGTCTTGTTGGTCGCGTGGTGGATTCGGCTGGGTAACGATTGGGCTAAGACGCGGTTTGAGTACGTTTTTATGGGGTGGGCAGACAGCATTATTGAGGTTGTCGGGGCTCTTGGTTTGAGCCCTGATTGTGTGTTCGTTCTCTGTGAGTTTTGTGTTTGGAGAACGGTGACGCCCGGTCGGATGGGCAGTCGATCACGTGCGGAGCGGGGTGCCGCTCATCAGGGCGTGCGTGGTTCGACTGTTCCTCCGGCCGGGCGTTTTACGTGTTTTTAGTGAGTGAGGCGGTTGCGGAGGGTTTCTCCTTTTGCGTGGGCGTGGTCGCGTAGTTCGCTTTGGAAGGTGCGCATTTTTTCGCGTAGGTGGGCGCCGTGTTCTGTGTCGGCGGTGCTGATGATGCGGGTGGCTAGGAGTCCGGCGTTTCGTGCGCCGCCGATGGAGACGGTGGCTACGGGGACGCCTGCGGGCATTTGGACGATGGATAGGAGGGAGTCCATGCCGTCGAGGTGCTTGAGAGGTACTGGTACACCGATGACGGGTAGTTCTGTGACGGCGGCGAGCATGCCGGGTAGGTGGGCGGCGCCGCCAGCGCCAGCGATGATGACGCGTAGGCCGCGGCCGGCGGCGCTGCGGCCGTATTCGATCATTTCGGTGGGCATGCGGTGTGCGGAGACGACATCGGCTTCGTAGGGGATGCCGAATTCTTCGAGGGCGTGGGCTGCGGCTTCCATGGTGGGCCAGTCGCTGTCGCTGCCCATGACGAGGCCGACGAGGGGGGTGGTTTCGTTGAGGGTGGTGTCGTTCATTGTGTTGCTCCTGGGTGGGTGGGGGGTGTTACTGGCGGATGGTGCCGCGGAGGTATCCGGTGGCGTGGTTGGCGCGTTCGCGCAGGTTGGGGAGGTTGTCGCCGCAGACGTTGACGTGGCCAATTTTTCGGCCGGGTTTTACTGCTTTGTTGTAGAGGTGGATTTTGAGGGCTGGGTCGTGGGCCATGAGGTGTTTGTAGGTGGAGTAGAGGTTTTCGAATTCGGGGATTTGTCCGCCCAGAACGTTGCCCATGACGGTCCAGGTGTTGCGTGGGCTGGTGTCGCCTAGGGGGAGGTCGAGGATGGCGCGGAGGTGTTGTTCGAATTGACTTGTGGTGGAGCCGTCGATGGTCCAGTGGCCAGAGTTGTGGGGCCGTAGGGCCAGTTCGTTGACGAGGAATTGGGGGTTACTGTCTTCGTCGGTGGTTTCGAAGAGTTCTACGGCCATGACTCCGGTGAGGTCGATGGCTTCGGCGATGCGTAGGGCTGCGGCGGTGATGTGGGTGGCTGCGGCGGGGGGTAGGTCGGGTGCTGGGGCGATGACTTCGGTGCAGATGCCGTCGGTTTGGACGGTTTCGACTACTTGCCAGGTTGAGGCTTGGCCCGTGGGGCTGCGGGCGACCATGATGGCTAGTTCGCGGGTGAAGGTGATGGCTTGTTCGGCGAGGAGGCCGTCGGGGAAGGTGGTGGCGCGGGCGAGTTCGTTGGTGGGGTCGTTGGTGGGGGTGGTGTCGGTGACGGCGTTGAACCAGGTGGCGGCTTCGCCGGTGGTGTGTTCGCCTTCGTTGACGAGGAGTACGCCTTTGCCGTCGTATCCACCGCGAGGGGTTTTGAGGATGATGGGCCAGCCGACGCGGTCGGCGAAGTGCGCGAGTTCGTCGGGGGTACGGACTTGGGCCCATTGTGGGGAGGGGATGTTGAGGTGGGTCATGAGTTCGCGCATGGCGAGTTTGTCTTGGGCGTAGCGCAGGGCGGTTGGGCGGGGGTGGAGGGGGATGTTTTCGTTTTCGAGGGCGTGGAGTACGTGTGGGGGGATGTGTTCGTGGTCGAAGGTGATGACGTCGCAGTGGCGTGCGAATTCTAGGACTGTGTCGAGGTCATCAGCGGATCCGACGGGTGCGGAGGGGATGACTTGGGCGGCAGCGCTGGTGGTGTTTTCGGCGAGGTCGCTGAGTGTGATTCCGAGGTTGATAGCCGGGGGTTGGCACATGCGTGCGAGTTGTCCGCCGCCGATGATTCCGACGATGGGGAATCCTCCGGGGGCGTGGTCCGGTTTGAGGTCCCTGGTTGTTGGCTCGTTCACGAGGCTGAGCCTAGTTGCAGTGGCGCGTGGGGTGGGGGTGCGGGCGTGTGTGCTTTGGGTTGTGCTGGGTTAGTCGGTGGCGACTGCTTGGAGGAAGAGGGCGAAGGTGGCGGGTTTGGTGCGGAGGAGTTCGAGTCTGCCGCCGTATCCTTCGGCGAGGGATCGGGCTATGGATAGGCCGAGTCCGGATCCGCTTGTGGAGACTTCTTTGTCGAAGACGTAGGGGGCGAGGTCGGGGTCAACACCGGGGCCTTCGTCGGTGATGGTGATGATGACGGAGGGGCCGGAGAGTCGGACGTCGACGACGGTGGTGCCGGATCCGTGGGCGAGGGAGTTTTCGATGATGACGCCGAGGATTTGGGTGAGGTTGACTGAGGTTGCCCATACGGAGACGCCACGGATTCCGGTGACGTGGATGGCGCGGCTTTCGCGTTCGAATTTGGGTTGCCAGAGGCGTTGGAGTTCGGCGAGGGTGCGGTCGACGCGGACCATGCGTGGGGTTTCGACGGAGCGGCGGTTTTTGCGTAGGAGTGCTTCGACGGTGTCGGTGAGTCTTTCGACTTGTTGGATGGCGATGCCTGCTTCTTCGTGCGCGACGTCAAGGTCGTCGGTGGCGGCGATTTCTTCGAGGCGCATGAGGAGTGCGGTCAGGGGTGTGCGTAGTTGGTGGGAGGCGTCGGCGGAAAAGTCGCGTTCGGCGGCGAGTGAGGTGATGAGGCGTCGGGCGGATCTGTCGAGTTCGCTGGTAACGAGGTCTATTTCGGTGATGCCGGAGGCGGTTTGGTGAATGCGCGGGTTGCCTTCGCCGAGGCGTTTGGCGTCGTTGGCCAGTTCGACGAGGGGGTCGGATACTTTTCCTGCTTGCCAGCGGACAACAGCGTAGACGGCTGCGGCTGCAGTGGCGATGAGGAAGAGTGCGAGGGTGGTGATGGTGATGGTGATGGTGTGTGGGGTGGGGTATCCGGGGGTGTCTTGGGTGTCGTTGAGGAATTGGGTGGTGATGATGGTGAAGGTGATTGCGGGGACGGTGACGATGAGTAGTGAGAGCACTACTGCGAGGCTGGTGGAGCGTAGGAGGGATTCGCGTACGGAGACGGATCGGTGAGTTTTGGTGGTGTTGTCCGGGAGGAGGCCGGGTGTCATGGGGGGTCAGGCGGCGTTTGCGGGTCGTTCGAAGCGGAACCCGACTCCTCGGACGGTGGTGATGTAGCGGGGGCGGGTGACGTCGTCACCGAGTTTTTTGCGGAGTACGGATACGTGCATGTCGAGGGTTTTAGTGGAGCCGAACCATTGGGTGTCCCAGACTTCGCGCATGAGTTGTTCGCGGGAGACGACTTTGCCTTGTTCGCGGACGAGTACGCGTAGGAGGTCAAATTCTTTGACGGTGAGTTGGAGTTCTTTGTTGCCGAGGAAGGCGCGTCGGGCTTGGGCATCGATGCTGACGCCGTCGTCGTCGCCGTCGGTGGTGGTTTTAGTGGTGGTGCGGCGTAGGACGGCGCGAACGCGGGCGAGGAATTCGGCGAGGCGGAAGGGTTTGGTGACGTAGTCGTCTGCGCCGGCGTCGAGTCCGACGACTGCGTCGACTTCTTCTGCTCGTGCGGTGAGCATGAGGATGGGGGCGGTGCGTCCTTCGGCGCGTAGGCGCCAGCAGACTTCGAGTCCATCCATGCTGGGTAGGCCGATGTCGAGGATTACCAGGTCTGGGTCGGTTCGGCCTTCTTCGTAGGCTTCTTGTCCGTCGGCGCAGATGGTGACTTCGTATCCTTCTCTGCGGAGGGCTCGCGCCAAGGGCTCGCTGATGGCCGAGTCGTCTTCAGCGAGTAGAACACTGGTCATGCGGTCATGCTAGACGTGCTGTTGGGCTCTTCTGGATCATCCGACTGAGACGGTCGTGTTTGTGCTGTTCAGGGGGCGTCCTGTGGGCGGGGTTGCGCGTGTCGCGGGTGGGGTGGTTATTCGGTGACGGTGCGGGCGTCTGTGGGGCCGCGTCGTTTGGGGGTGGTACTGCGGCGCAGGGCCCACATTTGAGTGAGTCCGAGTCCGCGCAGGGGGGTGGGTTCGAGTTGCATGAGTTCGAATCCGGAGACGGTGGTGAGTCGGGTTTGGGTTGCTGTGTCGATAACGACGGTCCCGGGTTCGGCAGCGGCGGTGAGGCGACTGGCTCGGTTGACGGTGGTGCCGAAGACGTCGCCGAACTGGGAGACGACGGCGCCGGTGGATATGCCGACGCGGAGTTGGGGCATGCCTGGCATGTCGTGGAGGGCGTCGATGAGGTCGAGGCCGATGGCACCGGCTGCGGCGGGCCGGTCGCAGGCGAAGAGGATTTCGTCGCCGATGGTTTTGACGATTTTTCCGCCGTGGATGGTGACGATATCGGAGGCGAGTGTTTCGAATTCTCCTACGAGGGTAGAGATTTCGCGTTCATTCATGTTTGCAACAGTGGAGGTGAATCCGACGAGGTCGGCGAAGCCGATGGTGCGGGCGTTGGCGGGTAGTCCGTCTTTGGTGGTGGCTTCGTCGTCGTCGACGAGTTGGGCGAGGGCTGCGGCGAGGTGGCGTCGCCAGGCGTAGATGAGGATGGGTTCGATGCTGCTTGAGGCTTCGAGGATGCGGTTGATTACTGTTTCGCGTTCTTGGGGTGTGAGTTGTTCTGTCCAGCGTGCTTGTTCGTCGTGGTGGCGCCGGGAGGCGACGAGTTCCATCATGAGGCTGGTTTGCCAGGTGGCGAGGCGGTCGGTACTGCGCGCGATGGCTCGGGCGATGTCTAGTACGAGGTCGTCGTTCATGCCGGTGAGGCGGCGTAGTTCGGCGATGTCGGGGATTGCGTTGAGGTCGGCTTGGGTGAATGGCATACTGCGGGCCCCGAGTTCGGGGAATCCGAGTGCGTGCCAGACGCGGCGGGCTGTGATGAAGGGAAGGCGGGCGGTGCGGGCTACTTCGCGGCGGCGTAGGGGGGATTCGGTTCCCAGGAGTTGTCCGATGATATCGGCGCGGCGGGTGGCTGCATCGCTAGTGCGTAGTGGGGTGGGTTTGTTGTAGCGGTCTTCAATGCGTCGCAGGGTTTCGTGGAGTACGACGTACGGGCGTGGGGGCGTGACCTCGGTGGTGGTGGCCGAGGGTGTTTTCGGGTCGGTGGGGATGTTTTTTTCCTCCCGATCGCCGTATTGCATGGGTTAATTCTGACGGTTTGTGGGTCGAATGTGAACTACGTCACCCGCTCGGACGGTGGTGGGGCCGTGGGATGTGGCGATGAGAAGTTCACCGTGTGGGGTGATGGCGGTAGCTGTTCCGGTGAGGGTGGTGTTGTTGGGTAGGTGGGCGGTGATGGGGGTGTTGATGGTGGCGCAGGCTGCGGTGTAGTCGTTGTGGAGTGGATTGATGTGGGGGCTGGTGATCCATTGGTGATGTCTGTGGGCTACGTGGTTGGCGATGTTGATGGCGACTTCTTCTCGGGTGGGGGTTGTTCCGCCGATAGTGGTGAGGGCGTGGTGGAGGGAGGTGGCTGGGGGTGCGGTGTCGGTGGTGGTGGGCAGGAGGGTTGTAGGTACGGCGACGTTGATGCCGATTCCGGCGATGGCAGTGTTGGTGTTGGGGGCGAGTTGGCAGAGGATTCCACCGACTTTGGCATCGTTTTCGCTGGTGGTGCGGATGAGGATGTCGTTGGGCCATTTGAGCATGGCGTGGATGATGGGGTGAGGTGGGTTTGGGGTGGTTTGGGGGGTGTGGTTGGTGATGAGTTCGGTGAGGGCGTCGCGTGTGGCCAGACCGATGAGGAGGGGGAGCCAGCCGGGGTCATGATGTGCGGGGCTGTGCGGGGTTGTGCGGGGTAGGGGCAGTGTCATGCTCATAGCGATGCTGGTTCCTGGTGGTGTGATCCAGGTTCGTGAGCGTCGACCGCGACCTGCGTTTTGGTGGGCGGCGATGATGAGTCGGTAGGGGGTGGGGTCGGCGAGGGCGTCGTCGTTGGTTGATCCGGTGGTTTCGTGGATGTCGACGCGGTTCCAGGGGCCTGCGGGGGCGAGGGTGCCGGTGGTGATGTGTTGTGCGTTGAGGTGGGGGTGGTCGCCGGTGTTCACGGTGTCAGGTTAGGGGGCATGTCTGGGGGTGGGTTGGGGGGGGTTGTGTTGGCGAATCTTTTACTGGTGGGTAGGGGGTTAGGCTGCGTCGCATGAGCGATGCGGCCATGAATGATGCGCAGAGTGAGCAGTCTGATGTGAGGACGACGGCGGGAAAGCTCGCTGATTTTGAGCGTCGGGTTGTGGAGACGGTGCATGCAGGGTCTGAGCGTGCGGTGGAGAAGCAGCATGCGAAGGGGAAGCAGACTGCGCGTGAGCGTATTGAGCAGTTGTTGGATGAGGGTTCTTTTGTTGAGTTAGATGGTTTTGCGCGTCATCGTTCTCGTGATTTTGGCCAGGAGAAGAATCGCCCTTATGGGGATGGGGTGGTGACGGGTTATGGGACGGTTGATCATCGACCGGTGTGTGTTTTTGCTCAGGATTTCACTGTTTTTGGTGGTTCTTTGGGTGAGGTTTTTGGAGAGAAGATCGTCAAGGTGATGGATTTGGCGATGAAGATTGGCTGTCCGGTGGTGGGTATTAATGATTCGGGTGGAGCTCGGATTCAGGAGGGTGTGGCTGCACTGGGCATGTACGGGGAGATTTTCCGCCGTAATGTGCATGCCAGTGGCGTTATTCCGCAGATCAGTTTGGTAATGGGTCCGTGTGCGGGTGGCGCGGTGTATTCACCGGCGTTGACTGATTTTATTGTCATGGTTAATAAAACTAGCCATATGTTTATTACTGGCCCGAATGTCATTAAGACGGTGACGGGCGAGGATGTGGCAATGGAAGAGCTGGGTGGCGCAGCTGCGCAGAATTCACGCTCGGGGGTGGCGCACTATATGGCTCATGATGAAGATGATGCAATTGAGTATGTGCGCGAGTTGTTGAGTTTTTTGCCGCAAAATAATTTAGAAGAGCCTACGGTGTATGAGTTCGAGACTGAACCAGAGGCAACTGAGGCTGATGCGTTTTTGGATTCGATTATTCCAGATTCTCCGAACATGCCTTATGACATGCGTGAGGTGATTTCTGGGATTGTTGATGATGGTGAGTTTGTTGAGGTGCAAGCTTTGTTTGCGCCGAATATCTTGGTTGGTTTTGGTCGTATTGAGGGTCGCAGCGTCGGCGTTGTGGCGAATCAGCCAATGCAGTTTGCCGGGACATTGGATATTAATGCTTCAGAGAAGGCTGCACGTTTCGTGCGAACGTGTGACTCTTTCCATATTCCAGTGTTAACTCTAGTGGATGTCCCTGGTTTTTTGCCGGGAACCGATCAGGAATGGAATGGGATTATTCGGCGTGGCGCGAAGTTGATTTATGCGTATGCGGAGGCGACGGTTCCGCTGGTTACTGTTATTACTCGTAAGGCTTACGGTGGCGCTTACGATGTGATGGGGTCAAAGCATTTAGGTGCGGATATTAATTTGGCGTGGCCGACTGCGCAGATTGCGGTGATGGGTGCGCAGGGAGCGGTGAACATTCTTTATCGGAAGCAGTTGCAGGCTGCTTTGGATGCTGGTGAGGATGTGGATGCCGCGCGTGCGAGGTTTATTGAGTATTACGAGAAGACTTTGGCGAATCCGTATATTGCTGCGGAGCGTGGGTACGTGGATGCAGTGATTCGTCCGTCGGAGACGCGGGTACAGGTTGTTCGTGCGTTGCGCACCTTGCGTAGTAAGCATGAGAAGTTACCTGCGAAGAAGCACGGCAATATTCCGTTGTGATGCGGCTGAGTGTGCGTGGTCGTGAGCGGTTTTGGCGAGAGGAGGTTTGAGGTGGCTATGTCTGCCGGTGGTGGTGATGTGGGAGAGCCGTGGTTTCGTGTTGTACGAGGTAACCCTTCGCAGGAGGAGTTGGCTGCACTGTTGGTAGTGATGTTGGCTCTTTCGAGGAATGAGTGCAGTGGTGCGGAGGAGCTAGGGCAGCGCAGTAGCGGGTGGGCGAACCGTCGTCGGATGCTGTCGGGGTGGGTTGGCCGTTCTGGCTGGGGTGCTATTTCGAGTTAGAGGCGTGGTCTGCAGTAGGAGTGGTGGCGTAGCAGAATCGGTGGCATGAATCGTTTGGTTTTGGCTTCTGCCTCTCCTGCTCGTTTGTCAACGTTGCGTCGTTGTGGTGTTGATCCGTTGGTGATTGTTTCTGGTGTTGATGAAGATGTTGCTTTAGCTGAGGCGCGGGAAAGGTTTGGGGAGCTAGAGCCTGATCAGGTCGCTTTGGTTTTAGCGCGGGCGAAGGCAGAGGCTGTCGCCCGCGTGGTGGAAGATGCCCAGGTGAACGGTGGCTTCTTGGAAGATATTTCTTCTGGTTCTGTTGTGGAGTGCGACGCGTTTGAGGCGAGTTTTTTGGTGGGGTGTGATTCGGTTTTGGAGTTTGAGGGGCAGGTATTGGGGAAGCCTGTTGATGCTTCTGACGCGGTAGAGCGGTGGCGTCGCATGGGGGGACGTTCGGGAGTTTTGCATACGGGGCACTGGTTGATTGATGTACGTGGTATTGACGAGGGAGGCGCTGGGGCGACATTAGGGGCTACTGCAAGCACGACAGTTTCTTTTGCTGTCCTTTCGGAGGAAGAAATTAAGGATTACGTGGCTACGGGTGAGCCACTACATGTGGCAGGAGCCTTCACTGTCGATGGGATTGGTGGCCCGTATGTGGAGTCAATTGAGGGTGATTTCCATAATGTGGTGGGTATCAGTTTGCCTTTGATGCGGAGTTTGTTGGGTGAAATCCAGGTTCCGTGGATGTCTCTGCGCATGAAGTAACCTCATTCTTTTTTGAGGCTTTAGTGACGTGAACCCTGTGTGTCGAAAGCTTTTAGCTTCCGACACACAGGGTTCACAATTTTATTTTTAGAATTTTGCGTTTGTGGTGTTTTTGGGTATGAGGAAAGGGCCTGGAACAATGTTCCAGGCCCTTTCCATTACATATATTCCGGCGGTGACCTACTCTCCCACACCGTCCCCAGTGCAGTACCATCGGCGCTGAAGGGCTTAGCTACCGGGTTCGGAATGTAACCGGGCGTTTCCCCAACGCTATAACCACCGAAAAACCAACAGAACCAATCAGAAAAACATCCTTCATGATCCCGTAGGGCTGATGCCCCAAGAACCGCACAGTCGACGCGAACAAAACTCTTAAAAGTGTGTATCAAGCCATCGGCCAATTAGTACCAGTCAGCTCCACACATCACTGCGCTTCCACACCTGGCCTATCAACCCACTCGTCTAGTGGGAGCCTCACACCTCGCAAGGAGGCATCGAGATCTCATCTTGAAGCACGCTTCCCGCTTAGATGCTTTCAGCGGTTATCGCTCCCGAACGTAGCCAATCAGCCATGCCCTTGGCAGGACAACTGACACACCAGAGGTTCGTCCATCCCGGTCCTCTCGTACTAGGGACAGCCCTTCTCAAATCTCACACGCGCGCAGAGGATAGGGACCGAACTGTCTCACGACGTTCTAAACCCAGCTCGCGTACCGCTTTAATGGGCGAACAGCCCAACCCTTGGGACCAACTCCAGCCCCAGGATGCGACGAGCCGACATCGAGGTGCCAAACCATGCCGTCGATATGGACTCTTGGGCAAGATCAGCCTGTTATCCCCGGGGTACCTTTTATCCGTTGAGCGACCGCGTATCCACTAACCACGGCCGGATCACTAGTCCCGACTTTCGTCCCTGCTCGACACGTCCGTCTCACAGTCAAGCTCCCTTGTGCACTTACACTCAACACCTGATTACCAACCAGGCTGAGGGAACCTTTGGGCGCCTCCGTTACCTTTTAGGAGGCAACCGCCCCAGTTAAACTACCCACCAGGCACTGTCCCTGAACCAGATCATGGTTCGAAGTTAGACATCCAATACGACCAGAGTGGTATTTCAACAACGACTCCACACACACTAGCGTGCATGCTTCACAGTCTCCCACCTATCCTACACAAGCCGCACCGAACACCAATACCAAGCTATAGTAAAGGTCCCGGGGTCTTTCCGTCCTTCTGCGCGAAACGAGCATCTTTACTCGTATTGCAATTTCGCCGAGCTCATGGTCGAGACAGTAGAGAAGTCGTTACGCCATTCGTGCAGGTCGGAACTTACCCGACAAGGAATTTCGCTACCTTAGGATGGTTATAGTTACCACCGCCGTTTACTGGCGCTTAAGTTCTCAGCTTCACCCCGAAAGGCTAACCGGTCCCCTTAACGTTCCAGCACCGGGCAGGCGTCAGTCCGTATACATCCACTTACATGTTCGCACGGACCTGTGTTTTTAGTAAACAGTCGCTTCTCCCTGGTCTCTGCGGCCATCACCCCTAGACAGAAAAGTCTTCAGGGCTCCGGCCCCCCTTCTCCCAAAGTTACGGGGGCATTTTGCCGAATTCCTTAACCATGATTCACTCGATCGCCTCGGTATACTCTACCAAACCACCTGAGTCGGTTTAGGGTACGGGCGGCTCACACCTCGCTAGAAGTTTTTCTAGGCAGCATAGGATCACCCTACTTCCCCCAAAAGGGGTCATCATCACACCTCAGGACACACCGGGCGGATTTACCTACCCGGCACCTCACATGCTTGAACGTGGACAACCATCGCCACGCGGAGGCTACCTTCCTGCGTCACTCCATCGCTTACCTACTACCAAATTGGATCACGCACTCAACCCGCAAACAACCCCGAAGGGCCATAAGCAAGCATCACACGCTTAGCATCAAAGGCCTCAGTATTGGCGGTGTTTCGCCGGTACGGGAATATCAACCCGTTATCCATCGACTACGCCTGTCGGCCTCGCCTTAGGCCCCGACTTACCCAGGGCAGATTAGCTTGACCCTGGAACCCTTGGTTATTCGGCGGACGGGTTTCTCACCCGTCATTCGCTACTCATGCCTGCATTCTCACTCGTGTAGCATCCACCACTGGATCACTCCGCAGCTTCACACGCTACACGACGCTCCCCTACCCAACTTTCGTTGCCACAGCTTCGGTGGTGTACTTGAGCCCCGCTACATTGTCGGCGCGGAATCACTTGACCAGTGAGCTATTACGCACTCTTTCAAGGATGGCTGCTTCTAAGCCAACCTCCTGGTTGTCACTGCAACTCCACATCCTTTTCCACTTAGCACACGCTTAGGGACCTTAGCTGATGATCTGGGCTGTTTCCCTCTCGACTACGAAGCTTATCCCCCGCAGTCTCACTGCCACGCTTCACTTACCGGCATTCGGAGTTTGGCTAACGTCAGTAACCTGGTAAGGCCCATCAGCTATCCAGTAGCTCTACCTCCGGCAAGAAACACGTGACGCTGCACCTAAATGCATTTCGGGGAGAACCAGCTATCACGGAGTTTGATTGGCCTTTCACCCCTACCCACAGCTCATCCCCTCAGTTTTCAACCTAAGTGGGTTCGGTCCTCCACGACGTCTTACCGTCGCTTCAACCTGGCCATGGGTAGATCACTCCGCTTCGGGTCTAGACCCCGCGACTCAAACGCCCTATTCAGACTCGCTTTCGCTACGGCTACCCCACACGGGTTAACCTCGCCACGAAGCACTAACTCGCAGGCTCATTCTTCAAAAGGCACGCTGTCACCCCACAAAGAGGCTCCAACGGATTGTAGGCACACGGTTTCAGGTACTATTTCACTCCCCTCCCGGGGTACTTTTCACCTTTCCCTCACGGTACTAGTCCGCTATCGGTCACCAGGTAATATTTAGGCTTATCGGGTGGTCCCGACAGATTCACACAGGATTTCACGGGCCCCGTGCTACTCGGGAAACGCACACGGAGTACACGCCATTTCGTCTACGGGGGTCGCACCCTCTACGCCACGCCATTCAAGACGTTTCGACTATGACACGTATTTATCACTCCGCCGCACCATGTCAGTGGTGCACGCACGATCCCACAACCCCGATCACACAACGCCTGACAGCTATCACATGCAATCGGTTTAGCCTCATCCGCTTTCGCTCGCCACTACTCACGGAATCACTATTGTTTTCTCTTCCTGCAGGTACTGAGATGTTTCACTTCCCCGCGTTCCCTCCACACACCCTATGTGTTCAGGTGTAGGTGACTGGACATGACTCCAGCCGGGTTTCCCCATTCGGAAATCCTCGGATCACAGCCTGTTTATCGACTACCCGAGGCTTATCGCAGATTACTACGTCCTTCATCGGTTCCTGGTACCAAGGCATCCACCGTGCGCCCTTAAAAACTTGACACACAAAGAATCAGATGCTCGCGTCCACTGTGCAGTTCTCAAAACACCAGCCCACACCCGAATCCAAGTAGAAAACCTACCCGTTTTCGAGAGAGGCACATTCGTAGAGTTACCAGCTATACGGCCGATACCTCAAAACCCAACAACGCGCCAAACGTGACCTAACCGAAACTGTCTTTGTTTCCACGCTCATACGTCTCAATAAAGAAACAGAAGCAGTACTCCAAAACCAAAAACAGGTAAGCCACATAATCGATGTTCCACCCATGAGCAACACCCCAGTTCGTACACTCGACGAACATAAAGGGTGCCTCTATTAAGAGGGGCTCCTTAGAAAGGAGGTGATCCAGCCGCACCTTCCGGTACGGCTACCTTGTTACGACTTAGTCCCAATCGCCAGTCCCACCTTCGACGGCTCCCCCCACAAGGGTTAGGCCACCGGCTTCGGGTGTTACCAACTTTCGTGACTTGACGGGCGGTGTGTACAAGGCCCGGGAACGTATTCACCGCAGCGTTGCTGATCTGCGATTACTAGCGACTCCGACTTCATGGGGTCGAGTTGCAGACCCCAATCCGAACTGAGACCGGCTTTAAGTGATTCGCTCCACCTCACGGTATCGCAGCACTCTGTACCGGCCATTGTAGCATGCGTGAAGCCCAAGACATAAGGGGCATGATGATTTGACGTCATCCCCACCTTCCTCCGAGTTGACCCCGGCAGTCTCACATGAGTCCCCACCATTACGTGCTGGCAACATGCGACGAGGGTTGCGCTCGTTGCGGGACTTAACCCAACATCTCACGACACGAGCTGACGACAACCATGCACCACCTGTACACCGACCAAAAAGGGGAGTACGTCTCTGCACTTTTCCGGTGTATGTCAAGCCTTGGTAAGGTTCTTCGCGTTGCATCGAATTAATCCGCATGCTCCGCCGCTTGTGCGGGCCCCCGTCAATTCCTTTGAGTTTTAGCCTTGCGGCCGTACTCCCCAGGCGGGGCGCTTAATGCGTTAGCTACGGCGCAGAATCCGTGGAATGGACCCCACACCCAGCGCCCAACGTTTACGGCATGGACTACCAGGGTATCTAATCCTGTTCGCTACCCATGCTTTCGCTTCTCAGCGTCAGTAATGGCCCAGAGACCTGCCTTCGCCATCGGTGTTCCTCCTGATATCTGCGCATTTCACCGCTACACCAGGAATTCCAGTCTCCCCTACCACACTCTAGCCTGCCCGTACCCACTGCACGTCCAGGGTTAAGCCCTGGATTTTCACAGCAGACGCGACAAACCGCCTACAAGCTCTTTACGCCCAATAATTCCGGACAACGCTCGCACCCTACGTATTACCGCGGCTGCTGGCACGTAGTTAGCCGGTGCTTCTTCTGCAGGTACCGTCACTTTCGCTTCTCCCCTGCTGAAAGAGGTTTACAACCCGAAGGCCTTCATCCCTCACGCGGCGTCGCTGCATCAGGCTTTCGCCCATTGTGCAATATTCCCCACTGCTGCCTCCCGTAGGAGTCTGGGCCGTGTCTCAGTCCCAGTGTGGCCGTTCACCCTCTCAGGCCGGCTACCCGTCGTCGCCTTGGTGAGCCGTTACCTCACCAACAAGCTGATAGGCCGCGAGCACATCCCCCACCGAAAAAACTTTCCACCAAACCTCATGCGAGGAAAGGTCATATTCAGTATTAGACCCCGTTTCCGGGGCTTATCCCAAAGTGAGGGGCAGATTACTCACGTGTTACTCACCCGTTCGCCACTAATCCACCCAGCAAGCTGGGCTTCATCGTTCGACTTGCATGTGTTAAGCACGCCGCCAGCGTTCGTCCTGAGCCAGGATCAAACTCTCCAAAAAGAAATCACGCCCACGTACACGTAACTAGAGAACTAGTTACCACGAACGCAGGAAAATCCTGGCCGAAACAACACTGACAATTAATGTCACTACATTCTTTATAGCGACTATTGTCCGAATTGACTTCAACCAACAAACAATTGGCATCGATTATTCATGGCACGCTGTTGAGTTCTCAAGCATCGGACGCACAATCGAAGTTTTTCTTTTTAACTTCGAGAGGCAACTCCTCTAAGTTACTTTATTCTCTTTCGTTTTGTCAACTTCACTCTTTCGAGTTTGAAAGTTTTAAAAAGCTTTTGGCTATTAACCTTAAGCCGTTTAAATTTTCCGTGAAGTTTTAAACTCCGGAGAACCTCGACCTAATTTATTAGGTCTGCCGTTCAGGAGTCAAATCACCTTTTCGCCAGCTTTTACAACCAGCGAACGGATCTTTAGCCCCCGAAGCAGCTCGCCAAGCTTAGACAGAGCCAGCACGAGAAACCAAATCAACCTGCCACCCACATCGCGACATCTATGCCTCTCCCAAAAAGTGCGCCACGCACTATCTCTTGTTCACCCCTCCACCTACCCCCAACGCGAACATTCAAATCAACCTCCAAGCACGGCAGTAGAGTCCCGACATGGCCCCCATCTCCAAAGTTCTCATCGCAAACCGAGGCGAAATCGCAGTCCGAATCGCCCAAGCATGCAAAGACACAGGTATCCACTCCATCGCCGTCTACGCAGAAGCAGACCGCGACGCCCTCCACGTCAAAATCGCCAACGAAGCCCACGCACTCGGTAGCAACACCGCCGCAGACAGCTACCTAAACCACAAAAAACTGCTCGACATCGCCGCGAAAACCAACGCAGACGCCATCCACCCTGGATACGGATTCCTCTCCGAAAACGCCGAATTCGCCCAAGCAGTCACCGACGCAGGCCTCATTTGGATCGGACCACCCCCCGCAGCAATCGACTCACTCGGCGACAAAGTCAAAGCCCGCCACATCGCCACCCGCGCTAACGCCCCACTCGTCCCCGGCACCACAAACCCCGTTGCCGACGCCAACGAAATCATTAACTTCGCCAAACAACACGGCCTGCCCGTCGCAATCAAAGCCGCATACGGAGGCGGCGGCCGCGGACTCAAAGTCGCCCGCAACATCGACGAAATCCCAGAACTCTTCGAATCAGCAGTACGCGAGGCCACCACAGCCTTTGGACGCGGCGAATGCTTCGTCGAGCGATACCTAGACAAACCTCGCCACGTCGAAACCCAATGCCTCGCTGACACTCACGGAAACATCGTTGTCGTCTCCACTCGCGACTGCTCACTCCAACGACGCCACCAAAAACTCATCGAAGAAGCCCCAGCACCCTTTCTCACCGAAGAACAAAACACAGAACTCATCCGAGCCAGCAAAGCCATCCTCCACGAAGCTGGCTACATCGGTGCAGGCACATGCGAATACCTCATCGGCCAAGACGGAACCATCTCCTTCCTCGAAGTCAACACCCGACTCCAAGTCGAACACCCCGTCACCGAAGAAATCACCGGCATCGACCTCGTACGCGAAATGTTCCGCATCGCCGAAGGCAAAAAACTCACCTACACCCAAGAAGACATCTCCACACGCACCCGCGGACACAGCATCGAATTCCGAATCAACGGCGAAGACCCCGGACGAGGATTCCTCCCCGCACCTGGAACCCTCACCACCTTTACCCCACCCACAGGCCCCGGAATCCGCCTCGACACAGGCGTCGAACAAGGCGACACCATCGGCGGACAATTCGACTCAATGCTCGCCAAACTCATCGTCACCGGCGCCACCCGACAAGAAGCACTCCAACGCTCACAACGCGCCCTGACCGAATTCACCATCGACGGAATGGCCACCGCACTCACCTTCCACCGCGCCATCGTCAACCACCCCGCCTACGCCCCCGAAGACCCCAACCACCCCTTCTCCATCCACACCCGCTGGATCGAAACCGAATTCGACAACACCATCCCCCCTTACACCGGAGCCAGCGCCCCCGGAGACACCCCACCACCAGAACGTCACAGCATCATCGTCGAAATCGAAGGAAAACGCATCGAAGTAACCCTCCCCGACAACCTCACCCCCACCAACACCACCAACACGCCAAAAAAGAAAACAACCAACCGCCGCACCAACAACCGCAACAACACCACCAACACCTCCGGCGACGCCCTCACCGCCCCCATGCAAGGCACCGTCGTCAAAGTCGCAGTCTCCAACGGAGACACCGTTGCCGAAGGCGACCTCATCTTCGTTCTCGAAGCAATGAAAATGGAACAACCCCTCACCGCACACAAATCCGGAACCATCACAGGCGTAACCATCAACGTCGGCGACACCGTCACCAGCGGCACCATCCTCACCGAAATCAAAACCCCCTAACCCACCCATACAAAAGGCCCGCCTCCCACGAGGCGGGCCCCAACCACAATCACACCGGCTTAGGCGGCTCAACTCCCTCAGGCGCATCAATCGGATCCACCGACACAGCCTCAGGCTTGTGCTCCCCCTGCAACTCCTCCTTCAATGCCTCCTTCGCATCACCAGCAACACCCAACGCCGACTCCAAACCATCCTTGCCCTTAGCCACCACCTCCGCATACTTTCCCCCCGTCTTCTCATTCACAAACTCCTCGGCCTTCTCCAACCCAGAAGTCACCTTCTCCGAGTTATCAGCAGCAACCTCACGAGCCTTACCCAACCCCTGCTCAGCCAAGTCCTTCGCCTTATTCACAAAACTTCCCAAATCCATCAGAACTCCTTCTCACACCGCCAACACACGGCACCACCACCTCGCGATCTGACGGAAACCACGAAACACGCACGGCAGCAACCGAAACAGTGAAAACAGACTAAGCGCTTGGCAAGCTATCCACAGCGTGCAACCTCCGCGCAGCCTCCGCCAACGACCCCGACAACGACGGATAAACCGTGATAGTCCGCGCCACATCATCGGCCGTCAACCGATGCTCCACAGCCAACGCAATAGGAAAAATCAACTCCGACGCCCGTGGAGCCACCACCACACCCCCCACCAACTGCCCCGTCCGCCGCTGAGCAAACAACTTCACAAACGCATTCTCAATATGCTCCATCTTCGCCCGAGGATTCGTATCCAACGGCATCACCACCGTCCGATACTCCGACTCATCCGCAACCTCCGCTGCAGACATACCCACCGTCGCAATCTCCGGATCCGTAAAAATATTCGCACTAATCCCCGTCGTCGTTAACGGCCGCACCTCATCACCAATCGCATGCGCCACCGCAATACGACCCTGCATCGCAGCCACTGAAGCCAACGGCAATACACCCGTACAGTCACCCGCCGCATATACCCCCGAAACCGACGTACGCGACACCCGATCCACCACAATCTGGCCACGCTCATTCACCTCCACCCCGGCCTCCTCCAACCCAATCCCCTCCGTATTCGGCAACGAACCCACCGCCATCAACGCATGAGATCCCACCACCTCACGACCATCCTGCAAACGCACCACCACACCATCACCCACACGCTCCACTGACTCCGCACGCGAACGAGCCAACACCTCCATACCTCGACCCCGAAAAACCTCCTCAATCGCACGCGCCGCATCCTCATCCTCATTCGGCAACACATGCTCACGCGAAGACACCAACGTCACCCGCGACCCCAAATGCAAATACGCCTGAGCCAACTCCGCACCAGTCACCCCAGAACCAATCACCACCAAATGATCTGGCAGCCCCTCCAACGACCAAATGTCCTGCCACGTCAAAATCCGCTCACCATCAGGCATAGCCGACCCCAACCGCCGCGGACGCGCCCCCGTCGCCAACAAAACTGTATCCGCCTCCAACACACGAGAACCACCCCCCTGCACATCCACCACCACACGCCGGGCACCATCCAACCGCCCCCTACCCCTAACAACCTCAATCCCCTTAGCCACCAACCCCGCCTCAATATCACCACTCTGTGCCGCGGCCAACGACCGCACCCGATCATTCACCTCACGCAAATCAAAACGATCACCCTCAGCAGCCCCATCAAGAACCGCCCGATAATGCACCCCCAAATGCTGAGCGCTGGCCACCAAACGCCCCAAATACCCCGCAGAGGCAATTAATGCCTTGCTCGGCACACAATCCATCAACACCGCAGCACCACCCACACCCTGCGAATTAACCAACGTTACCTCAGCCCCACCCGAGGCCGCCACCAACGCCGCCTCATAACCCCCCGGGCCACCACCAACTACAACAAACCTGTGAGATCGATTAGACACACCGCAAGTGTTCCACGCCACACCACCGAAAACCGGTCAGTCGCCACAATCAAACACACCCCTGCAAAACCACTCACTCACACGTCCACAAACCCCCTCCCCGCAACCTTCGCCGCAGCAAACGGCAACGCCGCATATAACTGAGCCCCAAACACAGCCGACGCCGGATCCACCACCAAATCCCCCCGATGCAAGTCATACGTACACCCACCCGGAGTCCGCGTACCCAACCGCAACAATGCCCCCTCCGCACCCTGCAACAACCACGCAAAATCCTCACCACCCATCGACTGCACCGCATCCACCGCAGCATCCACACCAAACGCCGAAGACACCGCCAACCGTGCACCCTCCACCCCATGAAGCGTATTCACCACCGGCGGGACACCCTGCACGTACTCCACCTCCACCTCCACCCCAAAAGGCGCCACTACCTGAGAGACCAAACGCCTCACCAACGGCTCCAACGTCTGCCACACCCCCGCATCAGCAACACGCAACGTCCCCCGAGCCACCCCCCGATCCGGAATCACATTCCCCGCATCACCAGCATGAACAGAACCCCACACCAACACCACCGACGCGCGCGCATCCACCACCCGCGTCAACAACGCCGGCAACTCCGTCACCACCTTCGCCAACGCAAAAGTCACATCCTGCGTCAAATGCGGACGCGACGTATGCCCCCCAGCACCAGAAACCCTCACCTCAACCCGATCAGCCGCAGCAGTAATCGGGCCCACCCTCAAACCCACACGCCCCAAATCCGTCGCCGGATCACAATGCAACGCATAAAAAACATCCACACCATCGGCCGCACCCGACCCCTGCACCATCCGCGCACCTGAAGGATGTGACTCCTCAGCAGGCTGAAAAAAACACCTCACCCCCACACCCGCATCACGCAACACATCCGCCACCCCAGAAAGCCCCACCACTGCACCTAACAACGACGCCGTATGCACGTCATGACCACAACAATGCGACACATCCGCCACCCTCGAAGCCCACGGCAACCCCGTCCGCTCAGCCAAAGGCAACGCATCCATATCCGCCCTCAGCCCCACACGGAAATCAGGTACCTGCGCCCCCACATCCACAAACAACCCCGTCGAACCCACAAAACGCTGCGCTGACACCCCCGCAGGCAACCGTTCCTCAACTGCACGAGTCGTCCCCACCTCACACCATGACAACTCCGGCGACCGATGCAACCACCGCTGAAACCGCACAATCTCATTCGCCCGCGCCCGAATAGACCGCAACACCTCACCCAACGGACCAGACGGCACGGGCAAACCAGAGACATCGATCATCGACGGTTCCACCAACAAGAGTCTAACGAGAACATCCCAACTCACGTCAGCTCAGCACGGCCATCCGCCTTCAACATGTCGACAATCCCCTTTACCCGCTGCGCAGCCGCCCGTGACGTCACCAGCAACGCATCCGGCGTGTCCACAACGACGACATCATCCAACCCCAACACCGCCACAGTACGACCCGATGTCGAAGCCACCAACCCCGAAGCATCATCAACAAGAACATCCGAAGACCCCAACATACGCACCGCATCCTCACCCCCAGTACGCCCCAACAACTCATGCAACGACGCAAAGTCACCCACGTCATCCCACGGAAAATCCCCAAGAACCACAGCCACATCACCACGATCCGCAGCCGGCTCAGCCACCGCATGATCAATCGCAATCTTCTCCAAAGACTCCCACCGCTTCGCCAACGACGAAGGATCAGCAGCAATCCCCCGCAAATCAGCAGCCAACCCTGGATGAAAGTCCGCCAACATATCCAACAAAACAGACGCTTTCACAACAAACATGCCCGCATTCCAGCGATACTCGCCCGTCGCCAAATACCGCGCAGCCGTCGCAGCATCCGGCTTCTCCACAAAAGCCGCAACAGCACGCGCATGCGGCGCCCCCCGCACCTCCAAAACAGACCCCGTCCGGATATACCCAAAACCTGTCGACGGAAAAGTCGGCTCAATCCCCAACGTCACCAATTTGCCCGTACGAGCAACCTCCACCGCCTCACGAACCCGCGCCCGAAAACGCCCCTCATCCCCAATCACATGATCCGCAGCAAAAGACCCAATCACAGCCTCAGGTTCCACCGCCTCAATCATCGCCGCAGCCAACCCAATCGCAGCCATCGAATCCCGCGGTGAAGGCTCAGCCACAACTCCACCCTCACCCAACTGCGGCAACTGAGCGCGCACCGCCTCCTCATGCCGCACACCCGTAACAACAACCACATTCGTCCCAGTCAACGGCTCCAACCGAGCCACCGTCGACTGCAACAACGACGACCCATCCCCCAACAAATCCAAAAGAAACTTCGGCTCACCCGAACGCGACAACGGCCACAACCGCGTTCCAGACCCACCAGCAGGAACAACACCCCAAAAACCCTCAATAACCTGTGCCTGTTCGGTAAACATCACGCCCCCACAATCCCAGAAAAAGAAACCAACACCGCCAAAGACAACCCGCAAACGCAGGAAACCCACACAACGGCAACAACACGAACAGGCAAAACACCCGCTCACCACGCGACGCCCCCGCCATCCCAACTCCGCCGCCAGCCCATGACCTATAAACCCGCATCACAGACTCACCACCACGCTATCAGCGCACAACCACCCCACCCGAAACAGGACCAACACAAGATCACCAGCCCAACAACCCCCTCAATCCCACCCACGAACACACAACAAGGGCCCAGCAAGCAGACAGTCTCCGTACACTAGGGTCCGCATGCCCGGCGAGACCACCCCGACAAACAACGGCTGTCACGCCAAACCCACAAGGAGCAATCCCGATGGCCGACCCCACCGACGCGCCGCGACGACGACGCCTCGCGCAGCGACACGCACGCCACATCGCCGCGCTCACCACCGCAACCACCCTCGGCATCGCCCCCAGCCTCACCGCCAGCATCACCGCTAACGCCATCCAACCCTCTATCGCCTGCTCCCCCCAAGCCCCCAGCACACAACCAGACAAAGACACCCCCACCCCAAACACCCCAACCGACCCCACAGCCACCCCCGCAACACCAACAGCCACCACCACAACACCACCCGCACCAGGCACACCCACCACCCCTGTCAACGACCCCAAAACCAACGTCATCGGCGGCAACGCACTCGCCAACAAAGGCACCATCCTCAACCTCCCAACCGGCACTCCCCCGCCCCCGCCCCTACACGCCTGCGCATGGGTCATCGCCGACCTCAACACCGGCGACATCATCGCCGCACACGACCCACACTCCCGGTTCCTGCCCGCCAGCACCCTCAAAACCCTCACCGCCCTCACCGTCATCGACAAACTTGACCCCAACCAAGAAATCGAAGGCAGCGGCGAAGACATGGCCGTCGACGGAACCAAAGTCGGCATCGAAAAAAACGCCACCTACCCCATCTCCGCCCTACTCCAAGCCCTCATGCTCTCCTCTGCCAACGACGCAGCAAACGCACTCGCCCGCGCCAACGGCGGCATGGACATCACCACCGAACAAATGAACAAACTCGCCGCCCACCTCGGCGCAAAAGACACCCACGCAATGAACACCAGCGGCCTCGATGCCAAAGGACAAGTAACCAGCGCCTACGACCTCGCCCTCATCGGACGAGCAGCAGTCTCACACCCCAAACTCGCCCCCCTATTAACCCTCAAAGGCGCCCACTTTCCCGCCGGAGCCCCCAAACCCGGCCAACAACGCAAATCCATCGAAATCGGCAGCCACAACCGACTCCTCTGGAACTACCAAGGCACCATCGGCGTCAAAAACGGATACACCGTAGCCGCACGCCACACCTACATCGGTGCCGCCCGCCGCGGCGATAAGGCCTACGTAATCAGCTACCTCAGCTCCTTTGACGGCCACTGGCGCAGCTCAGCAGCAATGCTCGACTGGGCCTTCAACCACGGATCAAAAGCTCGCCCCATCGGACGACTCGTCAACCCCGGCGAACTCGACGCGCCACCCCCCAACAAAGAAAAACCCTCCCCACCCAAAGGAAAACCCACCACTCCCAAAGGTGGAAGCAACAAACCCGACAATGCCAAAGACACCCCCATCACCAGTGCTCAAGACGCCAGCCCCGTAGCAGCAACCAGCTTCCACGGACACACCAGCCTTCCCACCAACCTCGCGCTCGCCTTAAGCGGTCTCGCAACCCTCGCAGCAACAGGCGCACTCATACTCCACCGACGCCACTAAACCCTCACCACCACCACGAAACTCCCACAGGTCCAGCATCCACCTCCGACAACATCATCACCTGACGTTCGCCCTTCACTGACACCCGCGACACTCGCGAACGCCCCTGCCAGCTCGCCGCAACCGACATCGCCAACGGCTCATCCCCCGGGCAAAAAATCCCCATCACCACCAACAACTCCGCCGACGACGACAAAAAAGAAAACATCCCCTCATCCGCCCCAGCCGACAATCGATCCACCCGAACATCAACAACCGCACACTCCCCCACCCCCACAGGCGCATCCAACCGAATAGACGCCACCGACAACGCATGACCGTCCGAAGAAGAAACCACACCATCCACCACACCACCCCTCTCCACCACAAACACCAAATCACCAGCACCACCCGCAGCATGAACAGCTATCGGAAAGCGCACCACCCCACCGGAAGCACCTCCCACAACCAGCCGTACACGCAACGACCCCACCGACCGATCCCGCCGCAGCATCACCTCCACATGCTCACTCACCATCGCAGGCACATCATCAAACGACGTACCTAAACCTCTCGCCAAACCCTCCCGAACCCGCTCTGACTCCACAGAACGCCCCGCACCCCACAACATCGGATTCACAATCGGCACATCACGAGACTGTTCCTCACACACAGCCAGCACAGGGACCGGTCGGCCTCTAGCACGCGCCAACGCATCAACCAACACCCCCTCATCAACCCCCAACACATCCTCCAAATCCCCCAACGCAGCAATCGAGCTCGACCGCTCCGGACGCGAACGACCAGACTGCCAATAACTCAACGTCGCCGCGCTAACGTCATGGCCCCGCACAGCTAAGTGATAACGAACCCTCTCCAACGACAAACCCCGAGCAGAAACCGCCCCCCGCAACACCTCAGCAAAAACATCCCCCGACTCACACACGAAAACCACCACTCCACATAGACAACAAACCCATCACCACACCCAACGCACCCCATACTTTCCCGGCTTCGCCGCACAAAACACCACAGATAAACCAGCACCAGCAACACACACCGGCTTGACCAGCTCTTCCTCTCCATTTACACACCACGACTCCACCGACAACGGCCCCTGCCCCTCCTCAAAATCCACACACCACACCAACTCCCCCACATCCACCCCAAGCGCACGCGACACCCCGTACTCAGCATCCACCGCCCCCACTACCTCACCTCGAAACTCCACCACAGCCGCCTCACCCAACCGCAATGGACGCTCTAAAAACACTTCACTGACCTGGCCAGAGGCAGTCAACATTCGTCTTCCAAAACGACAATTCGACATCGCTCGCAACAACACTTGAGCACCATCAGGCGGACGAAGCGTCACCACCGACAAACGATCAACTCCATCCGCTTCAGCAGTCAAAGTAATCCGCACACGAAAACTAGATATCGCCCCAAACGCATTAAGGCGAAAAGATTCATGAAGAGACAACAACCTAATTGGGTCATCCCGCACATCCCCCCGCCAAACAAAATCCAAGGAAGAGCCCGCCCCCTCCTGGCCATCACAAGCGCACGATAAATCCTCACCACCTACTGACCGGCCAGGTACACCCGAAATTATCGACACCAGCCCCCCGGCGGAGCCCCCACAATCCGCTCGATTTCCCCAACAACCACCAAAGATCGATCTTTCAAAGGCACCGAACGCCCCGTCTGCCACTGACTTAATGTGCCCACTGAGACAGCCAGCCCCCGCTCCATTAGCTCCGCACGCAGCCCCGTCAACGTGAATCCAGCCTCTGCCACAGCAGAGCGCAACGCCCGCGCAAAAGTTACTTCACCTTCATTCACACCATCATCCTAAATAGAAAATAGATCTCTCAATAAACGGGCAACTATAAAACCGGAAAGAAAACAACAAACACATACGGCGCCAAAAGAGGCCAGTGCAGAACTATCCCAAACACGGAACCGCACCAAAGTGAACCCTCCCAGGGAGAAATCACATAAAACTCAGCAAAAATCCGAAATTACCGGAGCGTGATCACTCCAGCGCTCCTCATAAGTTTCAGCTCGTCCCACCCATACAGACTTAACAACCTCCGCTAATTCAGGTGTCGCCAAGTGATAGTCAATACGCCAACCAGCATCATTATTGAAAGCCTTACCGCGCCAACTCCACCATGTATACGGCCCAGGACCATCACCGCCATACCGGCGCCCCAAATCCACCATTCCCCAGTCCACCAGCCAACGGTCGAAAAAAGCCCGTTCTTCAGGCAAAAAGCCAGCTTTTTTCAGATTCCCCCGCCAGTTTTTTAGATCCACCTCACGATGAGCAACATTCAAGTCCCCAGTTACCAGAAGATGCTCCCCTGAAGCTAAAGCAGCTTGGAACCGCTGCGACATAGCCTCCATCAGGGCATATTTCTCAGCCATCACCTCCGACCTATCCACATCACCGCTATGCACATACGCCGAAACAACTGTCACCTTCTCAATACCGCTGCCCCACTGCCCTAAAACAGGCACTTCCAACCAACGACCTGCCGAAGCGAACGCTCGCCCCGAATCATTAAGACGCATCCGCTCTGAAAAATCCCCCGCATGCTGCAGAGCGATCGATCCCTCCATCGGCAAACCCGTGACCGCATCTCCCACACCACAACCAGGGCGAACCAGGACCGCAACACCCGCTCTCCCTGCTACCTCCCCCTCATGCAACGCCACTGACCACCCCTGCAGCGCGCTCTGCTCCAAAGCAGAATCTAATTGCGCACGCGAGGCACGTACCTCTTGCAGCGTCATAACATCCGGCGCCGACTCATCTACCCAAGGCAGCATGCCTCGACGCACAGCTGCACGAATACCGTTCACGTTGGCGCTCACTACTCGCATGAATCCATCATGCCCGCAGCATCACCCACGCCAACGTCAAGAAGGACCTCAGGCGGCCTCTTCTAGCCTTGTAAGTTTTTCCTGCAACAAGTTACGCAACTCCGGATCATTAAGAACCAAGTAAGCCAACTGACAATCCTTTGGCCCCGATGCCCCCGGCTGACACAAACGGCACGGCTCTCCAACTCGCACCACACACTGATCTTCACCACGCGGACCCTTACTCATCTGCATAAATCCACGGTAGATAGTTAAAGTTCGCTACACAGCCACACATTTGCGCGATGAAAACGACTACACAAAATAAGTGCGGTGGCTGCCTGCAAAACCCCAGGAACCACCGCACCCGTATGCTACAAATCACACGATCTCAGCGCTTACAAAGCGTCAATAATCGTATTCAACGTGCCACTAGGCCTCATAGCCGCTTCCACCTTCGCCACATCTGGGCGGAAGTAACCACCCAAATCCACTGCAACCCCTTGGGCAGCGATGAGCTCACGATCAATTTCCCCTGCCTTGCCAGACAACTCATCAGCAACAGCTGCAAACTTTGCAGACAACTCAGCATCCACTGACTGCCCAGCCAACTCCTGAGCCCAGAACAAAGCAAAGTAGAAATGACTACCTCTGTTATCAATTTCACCCACAACACGCGCGGGAGATTTGTTTTCTTCTAAGAAACGAGAAATAGCACGATCCAAAGCATCAGCTAAAACCTGTGCTTTCGGGTTACCTGACCTATTCGCCACATGCTCCAATGAAGCCCCCAGAGCAGAAAACTCACCCAAGCTATCCCACCTCAAATAGCCCTCATTCACGAACTGCTGCACATGTTTTGGAGCAGACCCCCCAGCACCAGTCTCGAAAAGTCCACCGCCAGCCAGCAGAGGAACCACCGATAGCATTTTCGCACTCGTGCCCAACTCAAGAATTGGGAAAAGGTCAGTTAAGTAATCACGAAGCACATTTCCTGTTACCGAAATAGTGTTTTCGCCACGACGGATGCGCTCCAAAGTGAAATTCATAGCCTCAACCGGCGCCAGAATCTCAATAGACAGACCAGATGTGTCGTGTTCTCCCAAGTACTCGCGAACCTTCGCAATGAGATTCGCATCATGAGCACGAGCGGAATCCAACCAAAATACTGCTGGAGTACCCGACAACCGTGCCCGCTCCACAGCAAGACGCACCCAATCACGCACTGACACATCTTGTGTACGCGCCATACGCCAAATATCACCGGCCTCAACATCATGAAACATGAAAACCGACCCGTCTTCAGCGATCACCTCCACCTTGCCCGACTCTGACATCACAAACGTCGTCGGATGTGACCCGTACTCCTCAGCCTTTTTAGCCATCAACCCCACGTTAGGAACATCACCCATCGTCGCTGGATCCAATGCCCCATTAATACGGCAATCCTCCATAATTGCCGCATACATTGTTGAATAACTGCGATCAGGAACCATTGCCAATGTTGCCTGGCGTTCAGCCTTCGCATTCCACATCTGACCACCATCACGCACCACAACCGGCATCGATGCATCCACAATTATGTCATTTGGAGCATGAAGATTGGTGATCCCTTTATCCGAATCAACCATCGCTAGCGCCGGGCGTTCGGCAAACGCCTCGGCAATCGCTTCCTCAATAGCTTTCCTGGTCTCATCGGGAAGTACCTGAATAGCAGACAATAAATCACCTAGACCCAGGTTCGGATTTACGCCTGCCTCACGCAGCTCATCGCCAAATTCTGCAAATACGTCAACAAAAAAGACCTTTACCGCATGCCCAAACAGCACCGGATCTGAAACCTTCATCATTGTTGCTTTCAAATGCAGACTCAACAGGAGATCATCACGCTTCGCCTCCTCAATCTGCTCTGCGTAAAATTTTTGCAATGCAGAAACACTCATGAAAGTGCCATCAAGGACTTCTCCAGGAGACGCTTGCAAACCATCAACTAAAGAACGAGTTTCACCAGCATCATTTGTGAAACGAATTTCAAAACCACACCCCTCAGCCACGACTACAGACTTCTCGTTGCCGTAAAAATCGCCATCACTCATATGCGCTACACGCGCTTTAGTACCTGCATCCCACTCCCGAAGGCGATGCGGATGCCGCTGCGCAAACGCTTTCACAGACGCAGGAGCCCGCCTATCCGAGTTCCCCTCACGCAAAACAGGATTAACAGCAGAACCTAAAACTTTTGCATAACGAGACGAAATATCCCACTCTTCATCCGTCGAAGGATCCACAGGAAAATCAGGAACAGCGAAACCTTGATCCTGCAACTCCTTAATCGCAGCCTTCAACTGTGGAACCGACGCAGAAATATTCGGCAACTTAATAATGTTGGCAGAATCATCTTGAGTCCATTCACCCAGAATAGCTAGATAATCTGGCACGCGCTGCTCATCCGTCAATCTCTCCGGAAACTGAGCCAAAATTCTTCCCGACAAAGAAATATCGCTTGTTTCCACCTCAACATCAGCATCCTTCACAAAAGCACGAACGATCGGCAGAAGTGAAAAAGTCGCCAAGGCCGGAGCTTCATCGGTCAACGTCCAAACAATCTTGCTACTCACAGGCTCTCCTTTGAGACACGACAAAACACAATCAGTGCCGACCCTACTTCCCCAAACCCCTCACCAAGCTAAGAAACGACAGAGCATCTACCGCACCCCGCACGCCACCACGAGCGCCCCAATGCGACACCATAGAAACCATGGCCGGATCCGCACACCCCCACATCATCTTCACCACCACCGACACAACCCTCACCAAAGACAAACTCGAAACCATCCTCGGCGACCTGTTCACCGGACACGAACCACCACCAGTAACCACCACCAGCGTCCTCAACGTCACACTCTCGCTCGGCAGCTACACCTTCACCTTCTGGTACGACGACGAAGCCGAAGGACTCGGCGACCGCTACGCCGAATACGCCCCCGCCCTCGAACAACGACGTATCTCACGCTGCACCACCATGATCGACTTCTCCGGCGACCACGACCCCGCTAACGAACACAACGAAGCCGCACGCACAATCATCGAACACCTCGCATCCTTGCCCGATACCTACGTCTTCTCCGAAGAAAAAAAGACATTCATTGCGATGGACTACACCGACCCATTCGCCACCCCCACCGAAGAACCCCCCACCCCCGAACTAACCACCGAAGAATCGCTACCGCCCGAAACCAACGACAAAGAAGACACAACACCAAAAGACGAACAGCCCAGCACAACAGAAACAACCGCAGAAAACAGCCCTCTGCCCCCTCAACACCCAACGCCCCAACCCGAAGCAAAACCCGACAAAAAACCCGGATTCTTCAAAAAACTCTTCGGCAGAAGCTGACCCACCACACCAAGCGTCGGCCCGCCCACGCACGGGCCGACCTCCACCATCTGTAACCCGCTACACAACACCCAGACACCCCCATTTTGGTAGCGTCAAACCCAAGACCGACTCGGTCCGATCGCGCGGCAGGCATCACCTAACGGAGCCAAACCGCACGGACACTCACACCAAAGCAGCACCGTCGCTGGAAGGGTTGATGAACCTGTGAGCACTACCCCCGTCAAGATCGCCGTCACCGGAGCCGCCGGGCAAATCGGCTACAGCCTCCTATTCCGAATCGCAGCCGGAGACCTTCTCGGCCCCAATACCCCCATCGAACTGCGACTCCTCGAAATTGCCCCAGCCCTACCGGCTCTCAAAGGCGTCGTCATGGAACTCGACGACTGCGCCTTCCCCACCCTCACCAACATCAAAATCGGTGACAGCCCCGAAGAAATCTTCGAAGACGTCGACGGTGCCATGCTCGTAGGTGCTATGCCCCGCAAAGAAGGCATGGACCGCGCCGACCTCCTTGCCGCCAACGGGAAAATCTTCACCGGTCAAGGCGCCGCACTCAACAAGGTCGCCCCCAAAGCCAAGGTTCTCGTCACCGGAAACCCAGCCAACACCAACGCCCTCATCGCCATGAAAAACGCCCCCGACATGGCCCCAGAGCAATTTAACGCCCTCACTCGCCTGGACCACAACCGCGCCAAATCCATGCTGGCCAAAAAACTCGGCGTGACAGTCGAAGAAATCAAAAACCTCGCTATTTGGGGTAACCACGACGACTCGATGTACCCAGACCTGTTCAACACCGCAGTGAACGGTAAAGCCGCCACTGAACTGGTCGAACAGACTTGGATCACTGAGGAATACATTCCCACCGTCGCAACCCGCGGCGGAGCCATCATCAAAGCACGCGGTGCATCCTCCGCTGCCTCGGCTGCTAACGCCACCATCGACCACATGCGTGACTGGATGCTCGGCACCGACGAAATCGTCTCCATGTCCGTGCCCTCCGACGGCTCCTACGGCGTACCAGAAGGCATCATCTCCTCCTTCCCATGCCACGTAAAAGACGGAAAATACGAAATTGTTCAAGGCATCGAACTCAATGACTTCAGTAAAGAGCGCATCATGGCATCGGCCGCGCGCCTGGAAGCCGAGCGCGACCAAGTCAAAGAACTTGGCCTGATCAAATAACCCCAACACAGTGAGGCGGCCACCCAGGTGGCCGCCTCACTTCATCACTGCTCCGGTCGGCCAGCGTTACGTCCCTCAGCTTTCGTCCAATACGCAACCGCATCAACCTGATGCCGATCCAAACCACCCTGCGTAACAAGAGCGTTACGTAGTTGCCTTACTGCCGCAGACTCCCCCGCAATCCACACAGAACTACGAGAAGAGACCTCACCAGGCAACGAAGCGGCCAGCTCACTCATACGCGAACCATGAGCAGCACCATCCCGATCCATCCAGACAACATCCACCTCAGCACCCGTCACAGACCTCACCGGCTGATGCTCAGCTGCATCCGCAACCTCAATAAACGCTCGCACCGGCAGCTCAGCAGTCAAAGAAGCAACAATTGCTTGCAAGGCAGGCAATCCCGTCTCATCAGCAACAAGAACTACCTCCTCGGCTCCTTCAACTGGAACAAAACCCCCGACAGGCGCAGTCAACATCAGCTCATCGCCCACCTGCACCTGCGACGCCCACGCTGCGGCCACGCCCCCGGGGTGCAACACAAAATCGACAGTCGCCTCACCAGCCTGCGTATCAAGCCACAACAGCGTGTATGTACGACGCTTTCGCCGAGCCCGCGACATCTCATCCGCATCACCGGTAAACCTATGTGAATCAGGAAAACTCAACTTGACCCGCTGATCCGGGCCCGTCGCCACCGCCTCAGCCAACCCAGACCCGCTAAACGTCACACGACGCATACGCGCAGTCACATCCTCAACTGCCGTCACAACGCATACACCCAACCCCTCGCGGGCACGACGAACCCGTTCAGTCACTCACATCCCCCAATTCACTTTGCGACGCCGAGACCGCCGCTCGTGCATTCTTTCTCGACAACACCAACATGACTAAACCCCACATGACCAGGGCAAAATCAGCGATTACTAGCCAGCGCACACTCATATTTCGAGTCACCAACATGGAAGCGCCGGCCATATTAATGACAGCAGTGCTGTACAACCACACATCCATCGACTGTGAACGTAATTGCACAGCACCTAAATCAAACCCACGCGACTCACCAAACACGCGCAGCAAAAGACAGACCGCCAAACCAATAGCGACCAGCCCACCACCAATCAACACGCGCCCAAAAGCCGCAAAAACCAGGCCAACGACAGTGACCGCCGCCAAAGCCCACCACAATCCCAGCCCCGCGAACGGGTTACGCATCAGACCTCAGCCAACCCTGCCTGCCGCTCCGCAGCCTCAACAAGATTGCTCAACAACATCGCACGCGTCATCGGACCCACACCACCAGGATTCGGTGAAACCCAACCCGCAATCTCAGCAACGTCCAAAGCCACATCACCAGCAATTTTCCCGTTTACACGCGAAACACCCACATCAAGCACAGCCGCGCCGGGCTTAACCATCTCTTTCGTCACGATGCCCGGTACCCCAGCAGCTGCGATGACAATATCTGCCTCACGCGTATGCGCAGCCAAATCCTTCGTCCCCGTGTGACACATCGTCACCGTCGCATTCTCTGAACGCCGCGTCAACAACATTCCAATAGGCCGCCCCACAGTCAGCCCACGCCCAACAACCACCACATTCGCCCCAGCCAAAGGCACATTAAAACGACGCAACAATTCAACACACCCCAACGGAGTGCATGGCAACGGCGCTGGCCGATTCATCACCAAACACCCCAAGTTGTACGGGTGCAACCCATCAATATCCTTAGCCGGATCCACGCGCGACAACAACGCAAACTCATCCAACCCCGTGGGCTGCTGCACAATGAACCCCGTCACCTTGGGGTCCTCATTCAACTGATCAATCAGCTCTTCAACCTGCGCTTGCGAAGCATCAGCCGGCAAATCATGCCGCATGCCGCGCACACCAATCTGCTCACAATCCCGATGCTTGGCATTCACATAAATCTGCGATCCCGGATCCTCACCCACCAAAACCGTAGCCAGCCCAGGGACAACACCACATTCACTCAAACGCGCCACCCGAACCTTCAACTCTTCCTTAATGGTCGCAAGAGTGGACTTTCCATCGAGAATGCCAGCAGTCATGGCATGCATCATTTCACAGCCAAACTCGGCTCTCGCTTTATCCTGAAAACAATCCCCCACCTGAACTCTGATCACCCTCTCCCCCAAAGTAATCCAGCACAACATACGGTCACACAGCCCAACTCCTAGAGAGGCAGCCACGCGTGCGGACTCATAACCACCCTGTAGTACGCCTGACCACCACACTTCTGGCACTCACCACACTCTCTGCATGCGGCCCCACCCCCAACAGCACCCCCACCATCACCACCACCGCCACCGCTGCCGCCACAAACAACAACACACCCCCCGCCCCCAACACCACGACACCAACCAGCACCACCCCCACCATCGACCCCACCACCGTCGCCCGAATGACCGGCGGAAACGGCACATCTTTGAAATACATGCTCGGCGAATCGTTCCTACCCGTGGGATGGAACGTCACTACCCCCCGAGACTCCGGCGGCTACCGCATGAACATCTGCGGCGTAGACATCGAACCGCACCCTCCAGTCGATACAACCGCAAAACGCTGGCAACAAACCCCTACCGGCCCATGGATTGAACAACACATCCGCACCTACGAAGGCAACACCGCAACCAACATCATCACCGCACTCAAAACACGCATCACCGACTGCCAGCGCTACACCGCTACCGACACCCACGGCGGATCCAGCACTTACACCGTCTCCGGCCTCACCCTCCGCAGCGCCGACCCCGATACCATCACCTGGCGACAACAACTCATACCACCACCGCCACCGGCCACAACAACACCCACCTCACCCGCTGCAACACCCTCCCCATCCAACAGCCCCACCCCCCACCAACTCACCCAAGACGTAGCCCTAACCAAAATCGGTAACACCACCGTCATGCTGATCTCATACGCCGTCGACCAAACCCCCTCCGTTCCCCTCCTCGACGCCGCACTCTCATACTTGAAAAAACGCCACTAAACTCACCCAACGCAATGGCCCGGTCCCCTCTCAAAGGAACCCGGGCCATCCGCATCACATCACTCAGTGCGCAAAATGCCGTGTACCAGTGAAGTACAAAGTCACACCCGCGCTCTCAGCAGCAGCAATCACCTCATCATCACGTACAGACCCACCAGGAGCCACGACCGCACGCACCCCAGCATCAATCAACACCTGCAAACCATCCGCAAACGGGAAAAACGCATCAGAAGACGCAACCGAACCCTGAACCCGCTCCTGGCCAGCGCGCGACACCGCCAAACGACACGAATCAACACGGTTCACCTGTCCCATACCGACACCAACCGATGCGCCATCCTTAGCAAGCAAAATGGCGTTCGACTTCGTCGCACGCACAGCACGCCACGCGAACTGCAAGTCCGCCAACGTCGCCTCATCGGCAGCAGCACCCGCCACAAGCATCCACCGCGCGGCATCATCACCATGCCCAGCTGAAGGCTTGTCATCATCAGAAACTGGAACTTCAGCATCGATCAGGTCGCGCTGCTGAACCAGCAAACCGCCCGAGATATGCCGCACCTCAAAACCCTCACGCACAGGCGTAGGCGTCTTCAACAACCGGATGTTCTTCTTTATCCGAAGAATATCCAAAGCCTCTGGCTCGAAATCCGGCGCAACAACAACCTCGGTGAAAATATCCTTCACCATACGAGCCATCTCCGCCGTCACTGGACGGTTCACAGCAATAATGCCGCCAAACGCGCTCGTCGGATCACACTCATGCGCCTTCCGGTGAGCAACAGCAATCCCCTCTTCCTCCGAAGCGATAGCTATACCACAAGGATTGGTGTGTTTGATGACAGCGCACGTCGGCTGATCCCCATGATCATGGCAAGCACGCAACGCTGCGTCGGTATCCACATAGTTGTTGTAGCTCATCGCTTTACCGTGCAATTGCACAGCCTGCGTCAAGCCCTCTACACCACCGGCATAAAGCGCCGCGCTCTGATGAGGATTCTCGCCATAGCGCAACACATCAACGCGCCGATACCCCGCCCCTACCCATTCAGGAAAACCTGAATCTTCCGGCGCCTGCTCCACCACCGAACGGCTCATCCACGCCGCAATCGCAACATCATACGAAGCTGTCATCGCAAAAGCCTGCGCAGCCAACTTCTTACGCTGCTCCAACGTAAAACCACCGGCACGCACAGCCTCAGCAGCCTGCGCATACTGCGACGGATCCGTCACAATCGCTACCGACTGATGATTCTTCGCAGCCCCACGAACCATCGATGGACCGCCAATGTCGATCTGCTCCACCGTCTCATCAACACCCGCCCCCTGAGCCACCGTCTCCTCGAATGGGTACAGGTTGACAACAACCAATTCAAATGGCTCCACACCCAACTCACCCAGCTGCTCCAAGTGGTCCGGCTTACGCGTATCCGCCAACAACCCTGCATGCACGTTTGGGTGAAGAGTCTTCACACGACCTTCAAGACACTCCGGGAACTTCGTGATGTCTTCAACATTCACCACCGGAAGACCCGCTGCCTCAATAGCACGCGCCGACCCACCCGTCGACACCAGCTCCACACCTGCATCGTGCAAACACGTAGCAAACTCAATCAAAGACGTCTTGTCATACACCGACAACAAGGCACGCCGAACAGGACGACGCCCCTGCGCATCACTACCAGCAGCAGGGCCAGACGCTGCACTCACTTTGACAGCCACAACTCTCCTCTAAAACAACAACCCGAACAAAACAAACAAGCTCAATGCATCAAACCACGCACGAGCCACCACTCATCCTGCTCTCACCACCAAACAGCACCCTGCGCCCCTGAACACGCGCACCATCCACCGCCAAACGCCGCACCACCTCCACCAACATCTCCCGCTCAACTACCTTGATACGTTCATGAAGCGAATCCTCAGTATCACCATCAGCTACAGCAACCACCCGCTGATCAATGATCGCTCCAGTGTCGACACCTGCATCAACAAAGTGACACGTAGCTCCCGTCACACGCACCCCATACGCCAGCGCATCTCGCACCCCATGAGCGCCAGGAAAACTCGGCAACAACGCCGGATGAGTATTGATAAACCGCCCCCCAAACCTGGCCAAAAACGCTTGCCCAACAATTTTCATAAAACCAGCCCCCACCACCAAATCCGGCTCGAAAGAAGCAGCAGCCTCCATCAATGCCACATCCCACCCACTCCGATCCGCAAAATCCCCCACCGGAACCACAAACGTCGGAATCCCAACTCGCTCAGCACGAGCCAAACCCTCAATCCCCCCACGATCAGCACCCACGGCAACCACACGCACCGGATAGTCCTCATGCGAGGCAATCGCATCTAGCAATGCCTGCAAATTTGTGCCCCCACCAGAGACCAACACCACCACAGACAGCGGCTTATCCACCGACACGCCACCTGGAAACAAGCACAACAAATCACTAGTCACACAACGAGCCTAACTGCCACACCCACAATCGCTACTCTGCGCGCATGAACGCAACCCCCACCATCATCCTGGACTGCGACCCCGGCATCGACGATGCCATCGCCATCCTTCTCGCCCAAGGACACCCCGACATCAACCTCGCCGCTATCACCACTGTCGGCGGCAACTCTTCCCTCCACAACGTCACCCACAACGCACTCGCCCTAGCAACCCTCAGCAACATCACCGCACCCATCGCAGCCGGATGCGCACAGCCCCTCAACAACACGTACAAAAACGCCACCCACATCCACGGCACCGACGGAATCGGCGGCATCACACTGCCCACGCCTGACCGCTCCACCGATCCCCGCCACGGCGCACAACTGATCATCGACACCATCATGACCAACGACCCCGACACCATCACCCTGGTCCCCATTGGCCCGATGACCAACATCGCCACCGCGATAACCATCGAGCCCCGCATCATCAACCGCATACACGAAGTCGTCTTTATGGGTGGAAGTCACGGAACCGGCAACGTCACCCCCGTCGCCGAATTCAACATCCACGCCGACCCCGAAGCTGCATCTATCGTCCTCAACGCCGACTGGCCCATCACCATGATCGGCCTGGACCTCACCCGCCAAGCCATCGCCACCCCCGAGGTCATCACCTCCATCCGCAACATCAACACAACCACCGCAACCCTTGTAGCCGACCTCCTCAACACCTACAGCGCGAACTACCGCACCACCGGTAGCTCCCACACCGGAGCAATCGTGCACGACCCCTGCGCAGTTGCACGTGTCCTAGCCCCCACACTCATCACCTGCATCCCTGCCCCCATCCACGTCGAGCAACACGGCACACTCACCCGCGGCATGACCGTCACCGACCTACGCACAGCAACCACCGCCGACTGCCACACCCGCACCGCAACCCACCTCAATACCGACGGATTCTGGGAACTTGTCCGTACCGCCCTTCGACACCTCCCCTAGAAGATCACCGACGCCCTGACGTAGCGGGCTCTTTCGCGCTCTGCTCCGGAGAAACAAAACGAGCCCGCAACACCATCGAGGCAAACACCACCACCCACGCACCCGCCAACATCTCAGCAGCCAACGTAGCTCCCATAGCCACACCACTAACTCCTACATCCACCAGACGCTGATTACCCAACGACCCAGCCGTCAACACACCAACCGCGCCCATCATCACCGCACACAACAGCACTGCACCAGAAACCACCAACAAACGCCCCAACAACAAACCACGCCCAGATCTAGGAGCCAAACCAGCACGCCCAGCCTCACGCACGCCAACCGCAGGCAAAGCACTCCCCACACTCCGCAACGCCCACACAGCCACACACATCCCCACCACCACAGGAACAGCCACCGACGCCGTCATCCACCCCGGTAATGGCCCAGGATCGGGCAAGGCGCCCAACACCGGCACCAACGGCACCGGCTCCACACTCGCATTACCCCACGTGATCAACGTGTCCTCACCAATTGAAAAACCAGGCCCTGCAGCGAAACCCACCGCCCACGTAGCCAACGTCAACGCATACGCCAACTGCACAACCGTGAACAAAACACCGCCAACCAAACCCGGACTCACATAGCTATTCACCACCTCAACACGCTGCCACCCAACAACCACCGCAGCCACAACCGCAACAACTCCCGCAGCCAACAACACCACCACACCACGAACGGCCGGGCCAACAACCCGCTTACCCCAATCAGGAACATCAACCCGCCAAAACCACCCCAGCCGCGGAATAACCCGTCCCAAACCACCCTCAAACCGACGCTGAACAGCAACCACAAAAGCAATCACAGGCCAGCACACACCAGCAAACGGCGCCCACAACACCGACGCAGATATCCCCTCAACTCTGGCCAATACCGCCACCAACACCAGTACTACTGCATACCCAGAAACAAAACCGACCCCACCACGAACTACATCTCGCCGCGCACCCGAACCAGTCAACTCCACCGAACTAGCAGAACCACCTGCATCCGGCATGCGCCCCAACAAACGTCCACCAGCCCACACCAACGACCCCAGCGGCACCACAGCTGCCAACCACGGCACCACGCTGACTGTTTGCTCCTGAATCAACAACGGCACTCCCTGGGCGAACAACCACGTTTGCAGCCCAAAAACCACTGCACCCAGCCCCGAGCCCGACCCGGTCGAACCAGCCAACCACCCCACTAATACAAACAACACAAACAACACACTCGACACCAACGCCGCCCATACAGCTTCAACAACACCACCAATAAGCGGCGGCCTCTTCACACTCACAGACGACAACGAACCCGGTTCACCCGCGGAGGAACCACGCGGACCACGGCGACGGAACTTAAACGAAGGCATACGTAGCGCAGACATCCCACCCATCTTCCCCGCCAACCCTCAAACACCCAAGCACCACGACACCCCAAACACATTCACCCCAGACACAACTACTCCACAACCCCTCCGCACTCACACATCACCCCAGACAACCCCAGCGGCACCAACCTCACAGCGACCACCATGAAGCCACCAACACAACCAGCGGAGACACACCATGCTCACCCCGATAACCATCACCATCACCCTGGACATTGGTTTCCTCTTATGGGCTATCCCCCTCACCTACAACGACATCCGCTACCACCGTTTACCCCGACCGCTGACCCTTGGCGCCATCGCAGTCCTGCTCGCTGCCGGCATTCTTCTATGGGCCACAACCACCCTGATCACTAACGACCCCTCCAGACGGCACAATCACCTCGCCACCGCAGCAGCAGGCGCACTCAGCCTTCGCCTCCTCTACCGTTTACTCCACCACTGCGCCCCTAGCAGCCTCGGCCGCGGAGATGTAACGCTTGCCCTACCGCTAGGAGCCATCCTCGGCTGGCACAGCATCGACACCCTCATAATCGGTGCCTGGCTTGGCTTTGCTTTCTCCGGTATCACCGCCCTCGCACTTCTGCTCACTCGACAAGCGCATCGCTACACGCACATACCCCACGGCCCAGCCATGCTCATCGGTGCTGCATGCGCCATCAGCGCAGGACACCTCACCTAAGTCACAAAGACACAACCACTACACCTATTTGGCTGACCTTTATAACTTCTTCCCTCTGACGCCTACACGCGCACCCATCTGGTAACACTGCAAGCAAACGGATCAAAGCTCAGAAGTCATGAGCTCGCGCATAAGATTTGCGGTCTCCGTAGGAGTCTTCCCCACCTTTACTCCAGCAGCCTCAAGAGCGGCTTTCTTTGCATCAGCCGTACCTGCTCCACCAGAGACAATCGCGCCAGCGTGCCCCATGGTCTTTCCCTCCGGAGCCATAAAACCGGCCACATACCCCACAACAGGCTTCGTCACATTCTCTTTAATGTAGGCAGCTGCTCGCTCCTCAGCATCTCCGCCGATCTCACCGATCATGACGATGCCTTCGGTCTGCGGGTCAGCTTCGAAAGCCGCAATCGCATCAATGTGCGTGGTTCCCACAATCGGGTCACCCCCGATACCGATTGCCGTGGTAAATCCAAGGTCCCGTAACTCGTACATCATCTGGTACGTCAATGTGCCTGATTTAGAAACAAGCCCGAGCTTTCCTGTAGGGGCGATGTCTGCCGGCGTGATGCCTGCGTTCGACACCTCAGGAGTGATGATGCCTGGACAGTTCGGACCAATAATCCGTGTAGTCCCTTTGGCCTGCGCGTAGTTGAAGAACTCGGCAGTGTCCTTGACCGCAATACCTTCTGTGATGACCACGAGCAATGGCATCTGAGCATCTACTGCCTCGATCACCGCGTCCTTAGCGAACTTTGGGGGCACGAAGACTACCGAGACATTGGCACCTGTCTGGGCCATTGCTTCGGCCACTGTGCCAAAAACCGGAACAGTGTGCCCAGCATCGAACGTCACCTGCTGGCCCGACTTATGCGGGTTAACACCGCCAACAATGCGCGAACCAGCTGCCAGCATGCGCTGCGTGTGCTTCATACCTTCAGAGCCGGTCATGCCTTGAACAATGATCTTGCTGTCGGCGTTAAGGAAAATAGACATTTGTTCCCTCTCAAGTGCTCGCAGATCAGTGGCTCACCGCAGCGAGTTCGGCAGCCTTGCGGGCACCGCCGTCCATGGTGTCTTCGATGGTGACAAGAGCGTGACCATAGTCAGCCAAAATGCCTCGCCCCTGCTCGACGTTGTTGCCATCCAAGCGAACCACCAAAGGCTTGGTCGCCTTATCCCCCAACTTGTTGAGTGCACCTACGATGCCGTTCGCTACCGCATCACATGCAGTAATCCCACCGAACACATTTACGAACACAGCTTTGACCTGCTCATCTCCGAGAATGACGTCCAGCCCATTTGCCATAACCTCAGCAGAAGCACCACCACCGATATCAAGGAAGTTAGCCGGTTTGCTCACTCCACCGGTGTGCTCTTGACCTGCATAGGCAACGACATCGAGGGTGCTCATCACTAGCCCTGCGCCATTACCGATAATGCCTACGTTGCCATCCAGCTTCACGTAGTTAAGACCAAGCGACTTAGCTTTCGCTTCTAGAGGTTCCTCGGCAGCTTCGTCTACTAGGTCAGCATGGCCTGGCTGACGGAACACTGCATTGTCATCAAGAGTGACTTTTCCGTCTAGTGCAACAATCTCGCCGGAAGCAACTTTGACGAGAGGGTTCACTTCAACAAGCGTGGCATCTTCGTCACGATAGACCTCCCACAGCTTCATAAGTACTGGCGCAACTTTTGTTGCTGTATCAGCGTCAAATCCTGCAGCAGCAGTAATCTCGTCTGCTTTTGCCTCGTCAATACCCACGTTCGGGTCTACCGCTACACGCGCTAGCGCTTCAGGACGCTCGACGGCAAGTTGTTCAATTTCCATACCGCCCTCTTTGCTGCACATGGCAAGATAGGTGCGGTTAGTTCGATCTAGCAGGATTGAGAAGTAGTATTCTTCTTCAATCTGAGCGCCTGCCGCTATCATCACTCGGTGTACAGTATGTCCTTTGATGTCCATCCCGAGGATCTGCTCAGCATACTTTTCAGCCTCATCCGAGGTTTTGGCGACCTTAACTCCCCCAGCTTTACCCCGGCCGCCAGTTTTCACTTGGGCTTTGACCACAGTTACTCCGCTTGAGATTTCTTCAGCAGCAGCACGGGCCTTTGCAGGAGTATCAGCGGTTTTACCAGCAAGCACGGGAACACCATGCTTCTCGAACATGTCTCGGGCTTGATATTCGAAAAGATCCACGAGGGACAACCTCATTGTCGTCGGGTGGCTCATGCGTCACTGGCGCACTCTGCCGCGGTTTACTTCTGCAGATGACATCTCGAAGGTACAGGAAAAGTGAGTTTCAACACCGGAAAGATATCGCGGTCAGCGAAATATAGTTATTGACCAGCATATTCAACAGTCGTATATACATATATATTTTTCCAAAAAGAATTTTGTAAACGTTATCATCGGCGTGTCGCGGCGATGTGGTGTGACCTCATGTCACAAATCCATAACGGAGTTGGTAGTGTCACCCCCGTTCGCCCCCCTGATGGCGAATCGGCATATGCCGCCCTGCTCGACCACGCATCACCGTCGAAGGAGTCGGTCGAGGATTCCCTGTGCTTCATCTGGGGAAGTGGGGTACGCCGCGTGCAAACGCGGCAGCAACTGCCGCACCCCTTAAGAAGGAATACGATGTCGCAATACCAGGGACGCCACCGAGCGCAAAAACAGCAAAACAACGTCGGACGCGGAATTGTCGCTTCAGCTGCTCTGGCAGCCGGCATCGGCCTAGTGGGCAACGGCACCGCTGAAGCAGCCGCCCCCGCAATCGCCGGACAGACCGCTGCTTCCAGCGCAGCACAGGCCGCAGTTAAGTCCTTCGCCTTCGCCGCTCCCGTTACCGGAACCCATATCTCTTCCGGCTTCGGAATGCGCTGGGGCCGCATGCACAAGGGCGTTGACTTCGCTGGCCGTAAGGGAACCCCGATCCGCGCCGTTGCAGCCGGACGCGTCACCGTGGCAAGCAACCTTGCTGGATACGGCAAGGTCGTTTACATCGACCACGGCGATGGCACGCAGACCCGCTACGCACACCTGAACTGCTTCTCCACCAAGGTCGGCGAGCGCGTCAAGGCTGGCGAGAAGATCGGTGAACTCGGCAACACTGGACACTCCACCGGACCTCACCTGCACTTCGAAGTCCGCATTAAGGGTCGTGCGATCAACCCCCTGCCGTGGCTTGACGCCCGCGGTGTTCGTCCCTGACGAAATCCACAGACTTCTTACGAGGAGATCGGGTCGCCTGGGGGTATAAAAAGGCGGCCTGACTCCCCGGGCTCGACGTTCAGCTGAGACAATCGTTCCGATGAATGGCTGCACCAACAGCCGGTAATAGGTCAGAAATCTCATCCTGCTTTTCTGCCCTACGGCCCAGGCTGTCATCGAGTGCGCCTACCATCCGGGAGCGGGAATACTCCAAACCTGCGCTACCTCTAGCCCATGGTTGAGTGTTAGGTGTGTCTCAGCTACGTCGATCCACGCTTTACCACCTTCTGGGAGCAAGTGCGTTCACTGTCGCTGCAACTGCAGTGACGGGGGCATGTACACACTCGCACCCAGGCACGTGACGCGTTGCGATATCCACACCCGCACCTCACGTGTAGAGCACATGGACTTCCGTCGCGCTGCTCCATGAGCATCACAATGGCAATAAATAGCATGTTGATGGGGTCGCGTTATATCGCGACCCCATCAACATATTCGTTGCCGCATCACAGCTTCTCTAACGGTGCATACCTCAGCAACAGCCTCTTCACTTTGCTCTCACCGAAGTCAACGTGCGCAATTGTGCGATCACCCTCACCTTCAATCTGAACCACACGCCCTAGGCCAAACGAATCATGCGTTACCCGATCACCGGGAACTAGCGCAATAATCGGTCGATTCGCAACTGGCCTCACCCGCGACGCCGAAGACAACGTGGCCACCGCCGGAGCCGCACGCAAATCCCCACTTACAGCAGCCTCTGTTCTTTCCCACTCCACCAACTCCTGCGGAATCTCCGAAAGAAACCGCGAAGGCAGATTGTATTTCGGAGTGCCCCACGCAGAACGAACCACAGCCCGCGATACATGCAACCGTTCCCTCGCGCGTGTAATGCCCACGTAAGCCAAACGGCGCTCCTCCTCCATCTCATGGGAACTTTCAAAAGCCCTGAAATGAGGGAACGTCCCATCCTCCATCCCGACCACAAACACCACGGGGAACTCCAACCCTTTCGCCGTGTGCATGGTCATCAACGTAACTGCGCCCTCATACTCACCCGAAGCTTGCGCTTCTGCGCCCCCTGCAGCAACCGCTTCATCTGGGACATCATCCGAATCTGCTACCAACGAGACGCGTTCAAGAAACTCAGTCAGCTCATCCAAAGGATCATCCGCCATTGCCTCTGCTGACGTTGTCTTCACGGGTAAGTCTTTCCCTTGAGCTAGCGCATCCGCGACAGCTTCCTCATGCGCAGCAGTCTGGGCCTCAAACCGCCGACTTTCGCGTTCTTCATCGAACTCCCGAGCCACCGAAACAAGCTCCGCAAGGTTATCCAAGCGAGTTTCATCCTGCGGATCCTTACTTCCGCGCAGCTCGTCAAGATATCCCGACTGTTCAAGAATTGCCTCGACCAACCCAGCTACGCCAACTCCATCCTCCAGAACATTGCGGAGCGCCTCCAACAAAGTGGTGAATGAGCGAACCGCATTCGCAGAGCGTTTAGCCATCATCGGGATTTCATCAGCACGCCCCAACGCCTCAACAAACGTAATACGCTCACGATCAGCGAAATCAGCAACAAGAGCTTCAGCGCGGTCACCGATACCACGTTTGGGAACATTAAGAATGCGGCGCAAGTTAACCGTATCCGCAGGATTAGCGATTGTTTTCAAATACGCTAAAACGTCTTTTACCTCGCGGCGCTCATAGAAACGAGTTCCGCCAATAACTTTGTACGGAAGCCCAGTTCGCACCAACACCTCTTCAAGAGCACGCGACATCGCGTTAGTGCGATAAAAGATAGCAACTTCGTGCGGTTTGACAGACTCGCTCTTTATAAGCTGTTCAATCCGCCGCGCAACGAAGGCAGCCTCATCATGCTCAGAATCTGCCACATAACCAACAATTTTCGACCCCGCACCACCTTCACTCCACAACTTCTTCGGGCGACGCTCACTATTTTGCGAAATAACAGCATTAGCTGCAGAAAGAATAGTTTGCGTGGAACGATAGTTCTGCTCAAGAACAATCGTGGTGGCATCAGGGTAATCTTGTTCGAATTCATTGATGTTTCGGATACTTGCCCCACGGAAAGCATAAATTGACTGATCAGAATCACCCACGACAACTAATTCAGCCCCAGGAACCCGGGATTGCGACAGCAATCCCTTTTCGGGATCAGCAGGCTTCTCTGGGATAGGAGAAGCTAGCTCCCGAACCAACGCATACTGGGCATGATTCGTATCCTGATACTCATCCACCATAATGTGCCGGAACCGACGACGGTAATACTCAGCAACCTCCGGGAAAGCTTGCAGCATATGAACCGTCACCATAATGAGGTCATCGAAATCAAAAGCATTCGCTTGCCTCAGCCTTCGCTGATATTCCGAATACACATCAGCAACAATTCCATCAATGACCTCTGCACCCTCAGAGCGAGCCCGAGAAGCAAACTCATCCGAATCAATTAATTCATTTTTCAAATTACTGATCCGGTGAGCAAAACTGCGCGGAGTATGCCGTTTAGTATCGATATTCAGCTCACGCATAACCAACGCCATCAAACGTTGACTATCAGCAGCATCGTAAATAGAAAAACCACTCTTCATGCCGACCTTGTCGGCCTCACGCCGCAAAATACGCACACACGCAGAGTGAAACGTACTCACCCACATCGCCCGCGCCCTACCACCCACCAACTGCTCAACTCGCTCACGCATCTCACCAGCAGCCTTGTTGGTGAAAGTGATCGCAAGAATCTGCCCCGGCTGGACACCACGAGCCCCCAACAAATACGCAATTCGATGCGTCAAAACCCTCGTTTTGCCCGACCCCGCACCAGCGACGATCAACAACTGCCCACCCTCATGCAAAACCGCCTGCTTCTGTGGTTCGTTCAATCCCTCCACCAACGCGGCAGCATCAAACACCGAACGCCCCTCAGGACGCCTCACACCCCCCAAATCATGATCAGGTGACTCCTGCGGAGCAGGCACACATCCCCCAGCTCCATCCACGTCACTCGCAGTTACAGGCCCTTTCGGCACAACATCGCCCAGAGCCTCAAAAGGCACATTCTCGAACAGGTTGCTCATCACCGATAACTGTAGGCGGCCATCCCCACCAGCACGCGGGGACAGCCGCCTGACAACACGCCGACAATCTCACGCACGGCGCATCACACGCCGTACTCCACCAGGAAGATCAGCCCATAAACCCCAGCCCAATCACGGTGTTGACCAACGTCAACCCAAGTGCCACATGAGCCAACGTAAACGAATCCTGACCACGCTTAGCCTTCGCATTCGACGCCTCACACAAACCAACAACAGCAACCGCAACAAGCAGCTTTACCCCGACCATCATGTGGTTCACCGTGCCGCCAGACATCTCCAGCACACCCACCAAACCCAAACCAATCAATAGCTGCAGGCGTGCACCCCACACCATCAACGCATGAATCCGACGGGCCGCGAAGGACATCGCCCAACCAACCAGGATGAGCAGCAGCCCAAGCCAGTGCATAAGACCAAGGACGGTGAAAGTAGTTGCCATACTACCCACACTAACGACTGCCCAACACCTACCTGCACAACCAGAACACCCCCGACCCCGATTCACTCCACCTGGACAACCCGGCTCTGTGCAGCACTAAGGCGCGCCGCCTGCCCAACCCGGATGGAATGCACCGCATCCATAGGATCAACCGGCATCCCCGCCTGCCTATCCTCATACCCCTGACCCTGCAACGCAGCCGACAAAATCCGATAGAACTCCGCACCCGTCTCACTCACCGCTGGACCGGGCCACCGCTCAGAGCCCGCATACACCCACCCTGTTCCGCCCTGAGCATCAGCCAAATCCGGCAAAACACCAATCGTGTCCGGACCATCTTCATACACAAACGCCGCCTTCGTTCCCGTCACACGGAACCGAGGCGCAGGAAACGGATCAAACGAACTAGCCCGCAAAATCGAAGACCCACCACGCACGTGACGCAACCACAGCAAAACATCATCATCCGCAGGAGTAGTAAACGCGTTCACCTCCGCATACACGCTGGCAACTGGCCCCATCACCTGCACCGCAGTATCAATCACATGCGGCCCCAAATCGTTAAGAACACCACCACCCTCACGCCAATCAGCGTTCTCCCTCCACCGCTGCTTCGGCTCCGGACGCCACCGACTAAACGACATCTCAAAACGACGTACCTGCCCCAAATCACCCCGCTGCACCACCTGCGCCAACGCCAACGGACCGGCATCCCACCGCCGATTCTGAAACACCGTCAACGGCACACGCTCCTGACGTGCCAGCTGAACCAACGCATCAGCCTCATCAGCAAAAACAGCCATCGGCTTATCCACCACGCACGGCACCCCCGCCGCAATCACCTGACGCACATGCTCAACATGCTTACCCGTAGGAGTGCACAAAACCACCGCATCAGCACCAACGCGCACAACAACATCCACCAACGCAGTCACATCAGGAACCACCATCGCCCCCGGTAAATCCGCTTTCGCCTGCGCAACCCGATCAGGGTGCGAAGTCGCCACAGCAACAATCTGCCCACCCGCCTGCGCAATCAACGGAGCATGCAAAGTACGACCATAGGAGTAACCCGCAAGAGCAATACGCATACCCTCAACCCTGCCACCAGCCCCGGGGGAAGAACACCTAAGACACTACAGATGCCCCGTCGCAAGAAAAACACTGAACTCGCGAGCAACACCACCCTTAGCCTTCACAACCGTGGCCACCGTCTCCACCTGCACATCAACAAAACCTTCCCGCACCAGATCTTCCCGCAACACATCTCGCTCAATACCCCGGTGCCCAGTGTGCGTATCCGCATGAAAAAGATTCTCTGGATCATGATCAAGATCCGCCAGCGAAACCCAACCTCCCGGTGCGAGCGCTCCCCGAATGCTTCGCAAAGCAGCCCTGGTGTCAGGAATGTGGTGAAGAGCCATCGCGCTGACAACAAGATCAAAGGAATCGTTCAATGGCTCATCGAGAAGGTTATGAACCCGAGCCTGAACACGAGGGTGATCAGCAATCGCATCCATAGCAACATCAATCATGCCCTCAGATGTATCGATGAGAAGGACATGCGCCACTTGCTCAGCCAAGGCACGGCCAAGCTGGCCAGTACCAGCACCCAGATCAAGTACACGCCACGCCGAACTCATCGGAATGCGCTGCCGGATAGCATCCGCGATGCGCTGTGAACGGGCAGTCTTTTCAGGACTGTCCCACGTTTTCGCAGCGTCATTGAAGTATGTGGCGTCGCTATTACCAGAGTGCTCATGAGACATGAGCCCACCCTAAACAGCAGCCCCCGGACCCGCCCCCACAATCGCACCGGTGGTGCTCCTACGCTCGTGCAATATCTGCAGGCGTAGGAACACCCCCAGCCGTAGCGGTCAATTCGTTTGTGTTGCAGCGGCATCAACATCCGTGTTGTTGTGCGCGGCATCCACCCCCGGACGTTTCCCGATCGACATCGTCACCGGCGCCGCGACAGAAGCAAAGAAATCATCGCCTTTGTCATCAACGACAATGAAGGCAGGGAAATCTTTCACCTCAATCTTCCACACCGCCTCCATACCCAACTCCGGATACTCCAAAACTTCCACCTTCGTGATGCAATCCTGCGCCAAGCGTGCAGCTGGACCACCGATAGAACCCAAGTAGAAACCGCCATGCGCTGCACACGCATCCGTCACCGCCTGGCTACGGTTACCTTTAGCAAGCATCACCATCGATCCGCCCGCAGCCTGGAACTGGTCAACATAACTATCCATGCGTCCGGCAGTCGTGGGGCCGAACGACCCCGAAGCCATCCCATCGGGAGTCTTCGCAGGACCGGCGTAATACACCGGATAATCCTTCAGATACTGGGGCATCTGCTCACCCTTATCAAGACGCTCCCGGATTTTTGCGTGCGCGATATCGCGGGCCACCACAAGCGTGCCCGTCAAAGACAAACGCGTCTTAACCGGATACTTCGTCAGCTCCGCTAAAACTTCAGACATCGGACGCCGCAAATCGATCTCTACAACCTCCCCACCCAATTCATCCTCAGTGGGGGCTGGCAAATACTGGGTCGGATCAAACTCAAGCTGCTCCACAAACACCCCCTCCGGGGTGATCTTGCCCAGACATTGCCGATCCGCCGAACACGAAACCGCGATCGCCACCGGCAACGAAGCACCATGACGCGGTAACCGCACCACCCGCACATCGTGACAGAAATACTTACCACCAAACTGGGCACCAATACCGATCTGACGAGTCAGTTCAAGAACCTTTTCCTCCATCTCACGGTCCCGGAACCCACGACCCGTAGCCGCGTTACCCGTGGTCGGGAGATTGTCCAAGTACTTCGCTGACGCATACTTAGCCGTCTGCAGCGCCTTCTCCGCAGACGTACCGCCAACCACAATCGCCAAGTGGTACGGCGGGCACGCCGCCGTACCCAAACTGCGGATTTTTTCCTCCAAGAACGGCATGATTCGCTCCGGAGTAAGAATGGACTTCGTCTCCTGGAACAAGTAGCTCTTATTCGCCGAACCGCCGCCCTTAGCCATGAACAAAAACTCATACTCCAGCTCATGCCCTGGATGCGTATCCGCATAAATATCGATCTGCGCAGGAAGATTGCAGCCCGTGTTCTTCTCCTCAAAGAACGTCACCGGAGCGTTCTGGCTATACCGCAAATTTAACTTCGTATAAGCATCAAACACTCCCCGCGAAATGGGTTCAGCATCATCACCAGCAGTAAGCACATGCTGCCCCCGATGCGCTGAAACAATCGCCGTCCCCGTGTCCTGACACATAGGCAACACGCCACCGGCAGCGATCCCCGCGTTCTTCAACAAGTCAGAGGCCACAAATTTGTCATTGTCACTGGCCTCCTCGTCCTCGAGAATGTTCCGCAACTGCTGCAGATGCCCCGGCCGCAAATAATGCGCGATGTCATGCATCGCTGTCTCCGTCAACAGGCGCAGCGCCTCAGACTCAACCTCAAGAAAACGACGACCACCTGGCCCCTCCAACACACGCACGCCCTGCGACGTCAACTTGCGAAACGGGGTCTGTATGTCTTTCCCAACAGGCAGCAAGTCCTCATAGGCGAAATCCGCCATGGCACAACTCCTTCACAACAGCCCGGGTGCACGGGCAACAACAGCCGGTAACAGCGCCCTGGCAACGCCGCCATCTGACAGATCACGGAAAAACCACGACCGGCTCAGCTACACACCCAGTCTGTCCCCTCACCCCCAACGCCGCGGCCCCAAAGCTGCCTTTCACCACAACAAATCCACGTCAAACACATCACACCCCCCGCGCAGCCCGCTCATACAACCCCACCGCACCAGCCACAATCGCCCCCTGACCAAACCGCTCCGGCAACTCAGCACCCGCCTGCTCACGCAACCCAGCCATCCACACCCCATCCACCGCACAGTGCGCAACCGCCCGCGCCAACCCAACGTCACTATCCATCAACACCCCATCAACACCCGAGCGCACAAACTCCCCCACCCCACTACCCACCCGCCCAAACACCGGCACCCCACACGCCCGCGCCTCCAACGCAGCAATCCCAAACGCCTCATCCACCACCGGAGACACAAACACATCCGCCCCCCCATACATCCGCACCAACTCCGCATGAGACAACCGACCCCGCAACCGCACCCACCCACCAGCACCATGCCTACTCACCCACCGCTCACACACCGGCCGCAACGGCCCGTCCCCGGCCACCTCCACCGTAATCGGCACCCCAGGCACCAACCCCCGCGCCACCTGCACCAACTCCAACAACGCCACCGGCCGCTTAATCCTCGACAAACGCATCGCACTCACAACCCGCACCCCACCAGCACGCGGCCTGACCCCACACCACCGACGCCACACCTGCGTATCCACCCCATTAGGAACAACCTCCACCTCCACATCCCCGGACGCCGCCGCCGCCAACCGCTGCGCCGCAACACCTGAAACAGCCGACAACACCGCACCACCACGCACCCACCGATCCACCCGCCCCGACAACCGCAACCACAACCTGCCCGCCCCACCAACCAACGAATGACACGTCACCACATGCGCCAACCCCAACTGCGCCGCCACCTGCACCGCATCAAACGCAAACGGACTCACCACCCCCATATGCACATGCACCACATCAAAACCACCCTCACCCAACACCGACCGCAACCACCCCGCCCCCGCCGGATTCACCACCACTGACCCCGGCAACCGCACCGGCAACGGAAACCGCAACACCTGCACCCCACCCTCAACCATATCCACCTGCGCTCCCGGCGTAATCGTCAACACCACCACCTCATGCCCAGCACTGACCAACCCCCGCGCCAACCGATCCACCTGCACCTCAATCCCACCCAGACGCGGCAAAAAAACATCCGAAACCAAAGCAATACGCACCCAAACACCCTGCCACGCCCGACATACCGCCACACGCCACCAACCACCACCAGCCACCAATGGCACACTGACCGATGTGAGCCGCACCATCGTCGCCGTCAACGCCCACCCCGACGACGAAGCACTCCTCATGGCAGGCACCCTCGCCAAAGCAGCCGCCGCAGGAGACCGCGTCATCCTCGTCGTGGCCACCGACGGTGAACTCGGCGAAGCCGACCCCCGCTACCACCAAAACGGCGACCTCGGCACCACCCGAATCAACGAACTCCACCTCAGCGCAGCAGCCATCGGCGCACACAACGTCATCCGACTCGGCTACGCAGACTCCGGTTCCGGCCCCACCATCCCCCCCAACCCTCCCCACACAACCCGATTCGCACGCACCAACACCCACCACGCCGCCACCCAACTGGCCAACATCCTGCGCAACGAACACGCCGACCTCGTCATCGGCTACGACAAAGCCGGCGGATACGGCCACCGCGACCACATCAAACTCCACGAAGTAGTCCGCGCCGCCTCCGCCACCACAGGCACCCGGCTCCTCGAAGCAACAATCCCCCGCGAACTCATCACCCAAGCCCTACGCATCGCAACCCGCCTCTACCCCTTCCCGCCCGAATTCGACCGCAGCACATTCGAAACCGCCTACACTCCCCGCAACCTCATCACCCACCGCATCAGCATCGGCCAATACAGCACAGCCAAACGCAACGCCCTACGCGCCCACACCTCACAAACAACAGGCCGCACCACCCGAACACTCAACGTCCTAAGCAACCTGCCCTCACCACTGTTCAACCTCATCCTCGGACGCGAATGGTTCACCGGGCCAACCCCCCGCACCCATAAACACCCCGCCCACAACATCTGGGAAACCACGCCGTGACAACACCATCAACACTCCTGCGCAGCACACTCCACACCGCCGCAAGCCTAAGCATCACCATCGCCCTACTCGGCTGGCTACTCCCCACCCTCACCGAAACCACCTGGACCGAAATTCTCCACACCATCACCGGAGTCGGCTGGCTCAACTTCCTCGGCCTGCTCACCCTCATGATGACCGGGCTCTACTGCTACACCTTCACCCTCAAAGCCTCCCTGCCCGGCCTGAGCCACAGCCAAGCCCTCACCAGCAACCTCGCCGGCTCATGCATCAGCAACATTCTGCCCGCAGGCGGCGCCTTCGGCACCGCACTCAACTTCGCCATGTGGCGATCTTGGGGATTCGAAGTCACCACCATCACCTCATCCATGCTGATCACCACAGTGTGGAACATCCTCATCCGCGCCGCCCTGCCCGTCCTCGCTGCGCTCCTGCTACTCACCCACTCCACCAGGCTCCCTGCCACCATCTGGGGCGGAGTCGCCCTCGGCGCCCTCATCGGCACCATCACCGTCACCACAGGAATCGCCCTCATCACCTCACGCCGCGCAACCACAACACTGGGCACACTCGCCGACACCATCAACAAACACCTACGCCCCAACCACCACACCCACTTCGCCACCAACGCCCTCACGCTACGCACCCGCATCATCGGCCTAGCCCACGACCGCTGGCACCAACTCACCTTCGGAGTAGTGGGCTTCTTCGCTGTCTACTTCCTCCTGTTCACCGCCTGCATCGCTCTCTCCGGCGTTCATGTCTCCTTGCCAATAGCTTTCGCTGCCTTCGCCATCGGAAGACTCTCCACAGCAGTGCCCCTCACCCCCGGAGGCCTGGGAATAGCTGAGGCCGGATCCGCCGCAGTGCTCATCGCACTCGAAGCAGATCCGGCCTCAACCGGAGCAGGTGTGGCACTCTTCGCCCTCTTCAGCCACCTACTCGAAATCCCTTTTGGTGCAGTGGGACTCACTCTCTGGTTAGTGACACGTTCACGTCACACACCAACCACCACACACAATCACGCTCAGCGACGCATCGCTCGAGCACGACGCAAAGCGGCCCGAGCCACATCCCTGACACTAGGCAACACCGACGAACCACCATCGTCATACCCAGCCAACAACCGCTCTACCTGACGATGCCGAGCCTCATCAGCCAACGTGTCATCCAACGCCTCAGGCTCAAACCCACCCTTATCCTGCCGCTCCACAGCAGCCCGAAGCAGCTCATCAGTGAACGCAGGGTTAGAAGGCAACACCGGGCCATGCAAGTACGTGCCATACACGTTGTCTTTCACCGCACCCTCAGTGCCATCCTGACCATCATTACCCTGGCCATACAACACCGTTCCCAACGCAGCCTGCTCTGGCCCACGCAAAGTCCGGCCCGAATGGTTCTCATACCCGACCATCTCACCAAACTTGCCCGAAATAACCACCGGGCCAACCATGCGCGTTTCCGCACCAGTAGTGGTCACATCCAAAATGCCTAGCCCCGGCAACCGCTTACCAGCCACCGTCGTGAAATCACGGCCCAACAACTGGTACATGCCACACACCACCAACATCGGCGCCTTATCAGCAGCCAAATGCCGCAACATGTCACCATTGGCGGCCAGATCATCCTCAACACGAGCCTGACCCGAATCCTGACCACCACCACCGACGATGATGTCTACGTCATCACGCAAAACCGTTCCCGGATGATGCGCCAGCACCTCCACCTCATACCCATGACGTTGCGCACGCACCTGCAACGCACGCACGTTGCCAAAGTCGCCATAAATGCTCATCTCACGCGGATACAAGTGAACAATCTTCAACTTGCCCTTCACCGGGCCGTGATAACTGTCAGCCATCGACCCCGACTGCAACGCTCCCGGAGCATCTGCCGCGGTCAACGTGCCCGAACCATCCATCTCCTCGGACACAGAAGTACTCGAAATAGTCATCGCTTTCACGCGTCCTGTCCGATGTCGGGAAGGTCATAGCGCTCAGCAAGAGTGCGGCGCAGCGACATCATCGCGGTGTAAGTGCAGAAAAGTCGAAGCGGCTGCCCCGGATGAGCCGCCAAGAAAGTATCGAGAGCCTCCGTCAAATCAGGAATGACGCTACCGACCTCAACATCGTCATACCGCAGCCGCAACGCCATGTCATAAGCACGGATACCTGCCGTCGCATACACACCCTGCTCCCGCAACGACTCAAACGACACGTCATACAACCAACTGACGTCACGCCCATCAGCAGTGTTGTCATTAATCGCGACCATCGTCGGAACCGGAGTTCCCCCATACGTGGACAACGCCACCGAGAAACCCGCCGGGTTCTTCACCAACACCAACTCAAGACTCGAATCGCCCGCCTGAATGACCTCACCACGGCCAAACGGCGGAGCCACCGACGCCAACGCCGCCGCAGCCACACGCGCATCGAACCGATCGCCCAGGAGACGCTTAGCCATCGACGTGGCCGCCGTGGCATTAATCATTGCTGCCAGACCACGCTGCTGAAGCTCCAACGGCCCAACCGTGTCGGCACCAGGAAAATCGATCGCGAACTTGCGCTCATCAATCGTACGCAGCAAACCATCAGCAGGCCCCGGATCCGGAACACCTGCATGACCTGAGGCACCAGCACCACCCTCAGGAATTTCACGCACGTCCGCTTCCTGCAGCTCAGCTACCCGATCAGCGATTGATGGGTCCAAACCAAACCACGTCGCCTCAGGAACATCCGCATTCTGCGCAGCCCGAGAAATAAAAGAATCATCCCGGTTCAACACAACACCGTGCGTGGTGCGACTAGCCAAATCCTCCAAAAGACGCGCCGTGTAGTCGATCTCAGCGAAACGATCCAACTGATCACGAGCAACGTTCAACAGCAACGCATGCGTAGGCTCAACAGCCTCCGCGAAACGAATCGAATGAGCCTCATCCAACTCCAGAATCGCGTAATCAGCCTTCAACCGGCCCGAAGGACCGATCTCATCGAGCATCGCGGAAATGACCCCACGCGTGAAGTTACTGCCAGTCGGGTTAGAAAAAACCGAGAACCCGTGGGCACGCACCACCGCTACCAGCATCTTCGTCGTAGTGGTTTTTCCGTTAGTACCACTGACAACAACAATCCCGCCGTGCGTGTCAGCGAGCGCGTTACGAAGAAAACCTGGATCGAGACGCTCGGCTACCAGGCCGGGCAACGCCGACCCTCCCGAACGTCCACCCGCACGGAGACGCGAAGCGAGCCGAGTGGCCTTACCCGCGAGGACGGCTGCGTTAGTCCTTAGCACAACTCAAGAGTAGTGGCCGTGGGTCACACAAAAGGCCATCAGAAGCGAAGGTGCTATTCCACGCCCCCGCCACCGCCAGCGTCGATACTGTGGAAAACATGAACGACCGCACCCCACACCCCCCAACCCAACAGGACTCAGAAACACTACGCACCAGCCTCATCAACCCCACCAACCTGGATGAAGTCCGCGAAGTCTTCAACCTCAAATCACTCGTATTCCACTCACCCCGACTCACCAAAACAGACCTCGACACCTACGCCGAATCCCTAAGCCAAGACGGATTCCGCACCACCGTCATCCACGACACCGCCGCCCCCAACACACCCGCCGTCGCCTCCTTCCTATCTATGGACTCCATGTGCTCCCTACCAGGCGGAGCCGACGTCCCCACCACCGCAATCAGCGACGTCGTCGTCCTGCCCACACACAAAAGGCAAGGCATCCTCCGACGCTGGATGACCAACGAACTACACCGCGCCAAAAACGCAGGCAACGTCTGCGCCGCCCTCCACGCAGCCGAATGGGAAATCTACGGCCGCTACGGATTCGGCATGTCCGCAGCACGAACCGCCTGGACGCTACGACCTGACCGAAGCCACTTCCTCAGCCAACCCAGCGGACACATACGCATCATCACCCCACACGAAGCCGCCACCATATTCACCAACATCGAAACAGCCGTGCGCGCAGCACACCCCGGAACAATCACCGCACCCCTGACCTGCTGGAAACACCACACCGACCCCACCACCTACTCCCCCAATACCCCAGCACGATGGTTCGCCGCCCACACCGACAACAACGGAAACATCGACGGAGCAGTCTCCTATTCATTCCCCGACGGCTGGAAAATGGGACGCCACGAAAACCGCATGACCATTCACGAACTACGCGCCAGCACCCCCACCGCAGAACGCGAACTATGGCGCCACTGCGCCAACACCGACTTCATCACCGAAATCGACTACGCCCTAGGACACCCCGACCTACCCCTGCCCTGGTACCTCAGCAACCCCCGCGCTGCTCAATCCGGCCCCATCTGGGATGGCCTATGGACCCGAATCCTCGATGTGCCAGCCGCCCTCAACGCACGCACCTACCCCCTACCCGGTGAGATAAACCTCACTATCACCGACCCACTCCACCTCACCGACGGCACCTACATCCTCACTATCAACACCAACGGCCAAGCCACCTGCCACCCCACAAACACCCCAAATCCCCAGACCCCACACCTACACATCGACATAAACGCCCTGGCCAGCCTATGGCTCGGCGGAGGAGGTGGAATCCCCACCCTGCCCGACCTCATCCTCCAAGACAAAGCACACCTCACCCAAAAACGTGATCTACACCGCGTCGCAACCCTTTTCACCTGGCCCAATGCGCCCCACGACCTCACCAACTTCTAAACCAACACAGAGTTAGACTCGCCGCACAATCCACGACGCGACCCAGCGCCTAACACCCCCACCCCCTGGGAGCCCCTCATGATCTGGTTCCACCTACTCATCGCCCTCCTCTTCATCGTCATCGGCGCCAGATTGGGGGGAATAGGAATCGGACTCGCCGGAGGCGCAGGCGTCGTCATCCTCGTCGCAACAGGCCTACACACCACCGCCACCAAAGACGTCCCCTGGTCCGTCATCGGCATCATCATGCCCGTCATCTGCACCGTCGCAGCCATGCAGCTCGCCGGAGGCATCGACCACCTCGTCCACCTCACCGAAGTACTCCTACGCAAACACCCCAAACACATCACCTACCTAGCACCCTTCGTCACCTACATGCTGTCCCTGCTCTGCGGCACCGGACACACCGCCTACTCCGTCATCCCCGTCATCGTCGACGTCGCCAAAGAGCACAAAATCCGGCCCTCCCGCCCCCTAGCCATCGCCGTCGTCGCATCCCAAGTCGCCGTCGCAGCCTCCCCCATCTCAGCGGCAATGGTCGCCCTAGCCGTCGCTCTAACCCCCCTCAACGTCGGCTACCTCCAATGCCTAGCCATCGTCATCCCCACCACCTTCATCGGCTGCATGATCGGCGCATTCGTCTCCTCCCGCCAAGGATGCGAACTCGAAGACGACCCCATCTACAAAGAACGCCTAGCCCAAGGACTCATCCGCAAAAACGCAGCCAACACCACCCACACATACAAACCCGCCCCCAGCGCCGCCCCCAGCCTCATCATCTTCCTCATCGCCCTCATCCTCGTGGTCACCTACGCCACCGTCACCTCAAAACAGCTCGGACTCATCGCCCACGCCCCCATCGACTCCACCTCGGCCATCATGGCAATCATGCTCGCCGCAGCAGCTCTTATCTGCGTCGTAGCCAAACAACCCACCAAACTCATCGCCACCCAAAACACCTTCAGCTCCGGCATGACCGCGGCCATCTGCATCATGGGACTGGCCTGGCTCGGCAACGTATTCGTCGGCAACTACATGGAAGAAATCAAAGCAGCCCTCGCCGGCCCCCTCCAGGCACAACCCTGGCTCGCAGCAGTCTTCTTCTACTTCGCCGCCCCACTCATGTTCTCCCACGCAGCAACCACCACCGCATTCATGCCACTGCTGGTCAACCTCAAACTCCCCGCAATCGCGCTCCTCGCCAGCTACCCTGCCGTCGCCAACTATTACCTCCTCCCCAACTACCCCACCACTGTCGCCGCCATGGAAATGGACGACACCGGCTCCACCCGTGTAGGCAAATTCGTCCTCGACCACCCCTTCGTCCTACCCGGAACAGTGGCCATCCTCGTCACCGTCATCCTCGGCTTCATCACCGCACCACTAGTCGCCTAACTCCCCACCGCGGTGGATGAGCCCACCGACACACAATCCAGCTCATCCACCGCAACAACCGACAACACCATCAACACACACGTCGCCACACCAATCGCTCCGAACGTCACTGCAGCAACCACCACATTGCTCGGCTCCTCATGAGCCACTAAACCCAACGCAATCAACACCACCCCAGCAGCCACCGACCCCGCCAAAGCCACCACCCCATACGCAACCACATCCCGCACCGACAAAGATCCTTCCAACCCCACACCCCGACCACGCGACCTCAACCACACAGCAACCAACACCGCGACACCAGAGCACAGGGCCAACACTCCCACCGCAGCAACCACATCACTGGGCCGGTGCCACCGCATCACCACAATCACAGCGCCAGCCAACGTGCACGCAAACGCCGACAACATCATCAACGGCACCCGCACCAACCGAGGCACAACCACCAACAACGCCAACGCCAACCCCGTAATCACCGTCATGTGACCACTAGGCAACGTATTCTCCGCCCCAATCCCCACATCACGACGCGGAATCACCACCTTCCCCACCTGCGTCGTCACATTCGCCAACCCCACAAGAACAATCGCGAACACCGCCAAATCCCACCGACGACGCAATAACGCAATCCCCACCACCACCAACAAACCCACCGCCACCGCAGGAACACTCACAAGCGTCAACACAGCATCAAACCGCTCATTCACCTCAGGCGGCAACAGCGCAGACCAACGAGACCGCTCATCCACACGCTGCCCCAACCGCGTCCACACAAAAAACGGAATCACCACACAAAGCAACACCACCGCCGCAACAACCAAACCCACCCCAAACAGACACGCCCGACGCCCAGCACCACCAATCCGTTCCAAAAAAACCGAAAACACAACACCCTCACAACGACTCAACTGCATACTTCCGCTTCCATAAAAATCAACACTCACAAAAACCCCAACAGCATCCGCCACCAGCACCCGAGCCATCGACGCCACATCCACGCAACAGCAACAACCCCTCCCCCGCACGACGCCCAACACAATGTGACCGTTCCCGCACCCCACCCCAACCCAGCTCACACGCACAACACAGACACCCCCGCTACTGTGGGAAACACCCCCTATCCCCCACACACCGAGGTAACCATGAACCCCGCCACCGACACCCCGACCTCCGTCATCGTCGTCGGCGGAGGCGTCACAGGACTCCTCACCGCCCGCCGCCTCTCCCAAGCAGGCCTAACCACCACCCTCCTCGAACGCAACCCCCGCACCGGCGGCCAAATCCACACCACCGAACTCAACAACCTCCCCATCGACCTCGGCGCCGAATCCATCCACCTAGCCCACCCCGGCATGCGCGAACTCGTCGACGAACTCAACCTCACCCCCAACCTCACCGGCTCACGCCCAGGCACCAGCTGGCTCTGGACCGGCACACGCCGACGCCCCCTACCCGAAGGCGTCGGCCCAGCAGGACCCACCAAAATCCTGCCCGTTCTCACCTCCGGCATCCTCAACATCCCAGCCCTAACCCGCGCCGGCCTCGAACCCCTCTACGCACACCTGACCGGCCGCATCGACCTCACCCCCGGACACGACATCTCCGTCGGCGAATTCGTCACCAACCGATTCGGCCACGCCGTCACCAATGCCTTCGTCGACCCCCTCCTAGGCTCTCTCCACTCCGGAGACGTCAACCGCCTCAGCCTCCGCGCCACCTCACCAGCCCTCATCCCCGCAGCCAGCCAAGGACGCTCCCTCCTACGCCGCCGCCAACCAAAAACCACACACACCACCACCCCGCTCCCCATGTTCGCCAGCTGGCCAACCGGCCTAAGCACCCTCACCAACGCCCTCCTACGCGACACCAACGTCACCATCGAACTCGACGCCAACGTCACCACACTCACCCGCAACACCACCGAAACCGGAACAACCACCTACACCCTCACCCTCTCCGACGAACGCCAGCTAACCGCCGACGCCATCGTGATCGCCACCCCCGCGCACACAGCCGCCAACCTCATCCGCCCCACCACCCCCACCACAGCCGCCACCCTCGACAACATCGAAACCGCACACACAGCCACCATCGTCATGGCCTTCCCCCGCCACGACGTCGCACACCTACCCGCGCTCAACGCAAACGGATTCCTCATTCCCTCCGCGCATGCCCCCCTCCTCAAAGCAGGAACCCACCTCGACCGCAAATGGGCACACCTTGACGACGGCAAACACACCCTCTTCAGGCTCTCTGTAGGGCGCGCCGGAAACAACCTCCTCGCAACCCTCGACGACGACGCACTCATCGACCAAGTCCTGCGCGACCTCCACACACTCACCGGCATTAACACAAAACCAGCCATGACACACATCCACCGCTGGCAACCGGGACTACCCCAACTCACCGTCGGCCACACCGACCGCATCACAGCCGTTCGCACCGACCTAGCCAACTCACTACCCGGAGTAGAACTAGCCGGAGCCTCCTACGACGGCCTAGGAGTAGGAGCCTGCGTCACCTCCGCAAACAAAGCCGCACAGCGCTTGCTCAAACACCTCGGCATCACCAACACCCCAGAACACACAACACAGCCCTAATCACCCATGCAAAGAGGGTGCGAGCGCCGCACACAGCACCCGCACCCTCTTTGCTACACCTCTACAGCATTAATGCAGAGGACAACTCCTTTGGGGATTCACTCCCACTCGATAGTGCCCGGTGGCTTGGAGGTGCAGTCCAGCACCACCCGGTTCACTTCTTCCACCTCGTTGGTGATACGGCTAGAAATACGTGCCAACACCTCATACGGCAGGCGCGTCCAATCTGCTGTCATCGCGTCTTCCGAAGAAACAGGGCGCAGAACAATCGGGTGACCATACGTACGGCCATCGCCCTGCACTCCTACAGAGCGCACGTCAGCCAAGAGCACCACCGGGCACTGCCAGATGTCACGATCCAGTCCGGCGGCAGTGAGCTCTTCGCGCGCGATACGATCCGCGTCTCGCAAAGTTTCAAGACGCTCTCGCGTGACTTCACCAATAATGCGGATACCCAAGCCAGGGCCAGGGAATGGCTGACGCCACACGATTGCCTCAGGAACACCAAGCTCGAGACCAACCTGGCGCACCTCATCCTTAAACAGGTCCCGCAGCGGCTCAATGAGAGCAAACTCAAGATCATCAGGAAGCCCACCAACGTTGTGGTGCGACTTAATGTTTGCTGTTCCCGAACCACCGCCAGACTCAACCACATCCGGGTAGAGAGTGCCCTGAACGAGCCACTTCACTGGATGCTCTTCGTCACCGCGGTCAGTCACAATGTCACGGGCAGCACGCTCAAACGCGCGAATAAACTCACGGCCAATAATCTTGCGTTTGGTTTCAGGGTCCGTCACTCCAGCGAGAGCTTCCAGGAAGACATCCGCTGCATCAACAGTCACAAGATCAACGCCTGTGGCAGCAACGAAATCCTGCTGAACCTGCTCCGCTTCTCCAGAACGAAGCAAACCGTGATCAACGAAAACACAAGTCAGCTGGTTACCAACTGCACGCTGCACCAGCGCTGCCGCAACAGAAGAGTCCACTCCGCCAGAAAGCCCGCAAATAACGCGATCCTCACCGACGACCTGACGAATCTTCGCTACCTGATCGTCAACAATGCTTGAAGCATTCCAGTCACCAGGCAGTTCCGCAGCCTTAAGGAAGCTCTCCAAAAGTTTCTGACCATAGTGAGAGTGGTGCACCTCAGGGTGCCATTGCACACCGAACAGACGACGAACCGGGTCCTCAAAAGCAGCCACCGGGGCACCGGGAGAAGTAGCAGTAACCGTGATGCCTTCAGGCATCTCAGCGACAGCATCACCGTGACTCATCCACACGACCTGAGTGTCAGGGCTGCTCTGAAGAAGAACACTTTGGCCGTTGCGGCTAATTTCGGTCGATCCGTACTCACGGCTACCGGTACGGGCTACCTGACCCCCCAGAGCGTTCGCCATGGCTTGGAATCCGTAACACAACCCCAGCACAGGAATGCCCGCTTCCAGAAGAGCCGGATCAAGGGCAGGGGCCCCATCGGCATAAACAGAGGACGGGCCACCAGAAAGAATCACTGCCCCCGGATTACGGGAAAGGATTTCAGCGACAGGGGTGGTGTGCGGAATCACCTCCGAATAGACGTTCGCTTCCCGGACGCGTCGCGCGATGAGTTGCGCGTACTGGGCTCCGAAGTCCACGACGAGGACAGGGCGAGAATGCAGGTCGGCGCTCACTCCGGTGAGTGTAGTGCTTGTGTGTCCACAGGTGCGATGCCAGCACCGGTATTGAAAGACACCGAATAGCTACACCTGCGGGTTACACCCCTTAGGAGTCCAGGTGAAAACGGGTGCGAATTTCTTGAGTGACTTTGTGCTCCACCCAGAAAGAAAGAAAGGGAACGCACCCGGAAAGCATGATGCCCAACGTTTTAGCCAACGGCATACGGGTAGTACTGGACAGCGCGAAGGTGACAGCGATGTACACCATGTACAGAACACCGTGAGGGATCTGCCACCAGTCGAGCATGTGATTGTTGAAGCCGTATTTGAGGACCATTTCGAGCAAAAGAAGCAGTAAACCAACACCGACGATGAAGGCCATGACCCGGAAAAGCATGAGTGAGCGAGCAATTTTTTCTTGGTCGTAAGGCAGTGCGGGCGTAGTCATGATTTTTCTCCTGTGGGGGTGGCTTTCCAGGGGTCGATAGATGCAGTGGTGACAGTCTCGCCTCGCGCTATCGCTGCGTCGGTGACGGCATCGTCCCGAACCATGCGTATCCACATGTATACGGCGAAGGCGGCGAAGAACCACCACTGCAGGGCATAGGCGAGGTTGCGCCACTGGATACCACCTGTGTCGGGCTGTGGCGCAGGGATGGTCTCAGGGCGCCAGCTGGTGATGGGGGCGACTTTCCCATCTGGTCCGGGTGTGGTTTCGGCAGCGGTGATGACGAAGGCGCTGTATGTCTGGGTGTTCCACGTGTTGACGAGATGGGCGAGGTCGATGGTGGCGACTTGCCCACTGGGAAGGGGGCTGGGTTCGCTGGGTGCAGATTCAGGTGGAGCAAGCACACCGGTGACAGTGACGGTGCCGGTTGGTGGGGGCTGCACATGCGCGGGATCCGGGACCCAGCCACGCACGACAGGTACGTAGGCATCACCGGTATTGAGCGGTGTCATGACCCATGCTCCAGCCTGGCCGTTGTTTAAGCGTGGGGTGACGATGAGTTGATGTTCGGGTACGTAGGTACCGGTGGCAGTGACTTTACGTCCAACGAGCTGCTGAGTGAGGGGGTGATGGGGCGGCAGGAGGCTGTTGATGGGGGCGTAGGGCTGTGAACGTGCGTATTCGGCTGCCTCACGTTGCTGTTTGGCTTGGGCGACGTCGAGTTGCCAGAAGCCGAGCCACGTGAAAGAGACAACGACCAGGAGCACGAGCAGGAGCAGGCCGAGCCATTTGGGTTTAAGGGCGGTCCGCAGCACAGGTCCACCCTATCGAGATGAGATAGGACAGCGGGGTTTGCTGGCGTGGCTTACGCCATGGTGAAGCGTCGTTGTTGTTTTTTGGGAGTGTTTTTGGGGCCGAGGGTGAGTGTTATTCCGGTTCCCTCGGCCCCGCTGGAAGTAAGAAATGAGCAGGTTTAGGCCCTGCTGCAGCTGTTCCTACCCGTGGGGTTACTTCCCAAATGTGGCTCCGGTGACGATACCAACACGCTGGAAGTCTTTAACGTCGACGTACCCAGTGGTGGCCATAGCGCGGCGGAGCGCACCAACGAAGTTGGTTTTTCCGCCGGCTGCGTGGGCCGGGCCGAAGAGGATCTCTTGCATAGTGCCGAGCGCACCTACGGCGACGCGCTCGCCGCGTGGGAGTTCAGGGTGGTGGGCTTCTGCTCCCCAGTGGTATCCGCCGCCAGGGACGTCGGTAGCCCGGGCCAGGGCCGCGCCGAGCATGACGGCGTCAGCTCCGCAAGCGATGGCTTTGACGACATCGCCGGAGCGTCCCATTCCTCCGTCGGCGATGACGTGGACATAGCGGCCGCCGGATTCATCCATGTAGTCACGACGGGCGGCTGCGACATCGGAGATAGCGGTGGCTAATGGTGCCTGGATGCCGAGTGTTTGCTGGGTGGTGAGCGCTCGCCCTCCGCCGAATCCGACGAGGACGCCTGCGGCTCCGGTGCGCATGAGGTGCAGTCCGGCTTGATAGGTGGCTGCGCCACCGACGATGACGGGTACGTCGAGTTCGTAGATGAAGCGTTTGAGGTTGAGGGGTTCAGCTTCGCTGGAGACGTGCTCTGCCGAAACAGTGGTTCCGCGGATCACAAAAATGTCGACACCGGCATCGATGACGGTTTTCCAGTGTTCTTGGGTGCGCTGCGGTGTCAGGGAGCCGGCAACGGTGACGCCCGCTTCGCGCATTTCTTTGAGCCGGGCGGTGATGAGTTCGGGTTTGATGGGTTCAGCGTAGATTTTTTGGAGTAGAGCGGTAGCTTCGGCTGGCTCGGCTTCGATGATTTGTTGCAGGTGCGAGGTGGGGTCTTCGTAGCGGGTCCATAGGCCTTCGAGGTCCAGGACGCCTAGTCCTCCGGATTGGCCGAATTGGATCGCAGTGGCGGGACTCATCACTGAGTCCATAGGGGCTGCAATGAAAGGCAGGTCGAAGTGGTAGGCATCGATCTGCCATGACGTTGAGACGTCACGCGGGTCGCGGGTGCGGCGTGAGGGCACTACCGCGATGTCGTCAAGCGAATAGGCGGCGCGTGCGCGCTTGCCCCGGCCGATCTCAATCTCAGTCACGTGTTAAGGCTAACGTGCAGATCGGGTCGTGGCGGTGACGGCTGGGTGCGCGGTGGGTGTGTGCTGGGTGCGCGGTGGTGATTCCCGTTTTTGGAAAAATCTTGTGTGTTTGGTGTCACATCGGGAATCTTGGTTTAACGGTTTTCGTTGTAACAGAGCGTTAGTCACATTTTCGGGAAGGTTCACTCTCGTAGGGTCTTGGCTTGGCTAAGGCTGTATGGGTGGAACTACAGAAAGGGGCATAGTCATGAAGGGCATTCGTATCGCTACTGCGATCACCGCGACCACTCTTGTGTTGGGTGGTGCCGCGTACGCCGCTCACGCTGCCGTGTCTGCGCAGGACCCGGTCACTGGGCACTCTTGGCACCTGGTGGTGCCGGGTGTCGACTCCAAGATCACTAAAGACGCGAAGTTCACCATCAAGAAGGACGGCACCTTCGAGGGCGAAGACGCCTGCAACCACGTTTTCGGTAAGGCCAAGGTTGCTGACAAGACCATCACCACCTCGAATATCGCTACGAGTCAGGCTGCTTGTGTCGATGACAAGGTGAACAAGGTCGCAGATGTTTACCACTCCATCTTCGAGAAGCCTGCGAAGTTCGAATACAGCGACAAGAAGCTCACGCTGACCACTAAGGACGGAGCCAAGTACACCGCGGTCCGCACCGACTGATACGTCGTTCGACTGTTGTAACCGCGCACGGTTTCGGTGACGGCTTGTGCCGCGCCGCCCCGGAGTTGAGTTTTTCTTCCGGTGAGCATCAGCACCGAAACCGTGCTTTAAGAGTTGGCAGTTTGTTTATCGGTTAGTTCGTTGTGCTGTGCCTGCCGTTGTGGTGCAGGTGTGCGTTTGTGAACGCAGTGAAGATTGCCGCTGTGTGCGTGTTGCTTCCGCATATTGCTCGGTGTGTTCTTCATTTCACGTCATGTGAAGGTGGCTTGCTCTCAGTTCAGAGTACTGTCGGCCTGTGATGGATGAACAGTTTTCTTGATGAGTTTTTGCACACGTTCGCATGTGTGGTGTTTTTCCTTCGTTGCCCGCGCGTTCTGCCGTGCTTCCCGAACCCCATCTGTGGGGCGGCGTGCGGGCGATGGAGCTTTTGCGGTGGTGTGGTCTTTGCCAGCTGCTGCGTGTGAGGTTCGCGGATCGGTTGCGGCGGTGAACTCAATGGATTGGGTGCTGCGGGCAGGTCCTGGTGGGGCTGTGTTTTGTCGGCTCGATCCTTATCTTTCGCGAAGTCATCTCGAAACTCCGGGGTTTCAAGAGCGTTGAGGGTTCCTGTAGCCGTGAGACGGTGGACGTATGCGTTCTTGTTGTGCGGTGTATGTCGACGCCGGATACCTCCTTGCTTCCTCATCCATGTTGGTGAGTGGCACTTCTTTACGGGCTGCGGTGAGCATTGATCATGCTTTGCTCATGAAGAGACTTACCGAGCAGGTGGAGCGCGACAGTGGCTTACCTCTTCTGCGCATTAATTGGTACGACTCCGGTAATGCGGCGACGGGTCGTGCGGACGCGACACAGCAAGCGCTTGCTCTTCTTCCTCGGGTCAAGGTGCGTTTGGGACGTCGTAGTTATTCCGGTGAGCAGAAAGGCGTCGATCTTCGGTTGGGGTTGGATTTGGTAACGCATGCCCGAAATCGGGCTGTTGATGTCGCGTATTTGCTTTCTGGTGATGATGATTTGACCGAGGCAGTGGAGGAGGCACAGCTGCATGGGGTGCAGGTGAATGTGTTGGCGGTGCCTGATACGCAGGGACAGGCGTATGCGGTGGCGCGTCATCTGCAGATGGAGGCTGATGGGGTGACGGTGATTGATCAGGAGACTATTCCGGCGGTGGTGAAACGGATTCCGCGTCCTGCCTCACCTGTGGAGGGTGAGGAAGAGGGGTGTGAGCTGGGTGCGGGTTTGGAAGAGTCGGCGCAGGAGTCATTGTCGAGTCGGCCGACTCCGGCTTTGTTGGATAGGCGGCGGCCACATCCGGGTGATGTGGAGGTGGGGGTGCATCTTCCTGCGGATGCTAGTCCGGTGGTGGAACCAACCCAGATTGTGTATTCGAGTGATGTGGTGAGTACTGACTGGGTGTTTGAGCAGGTTTCTGGTGCAGTGGAGGCCAGTCCGGAGAGTATTGATGCGGTGTGTCGCAGTGTGTTGGCGGCGTGGTTGGAGGCTGCTACTGATGAGGATTGGGATCGGTTGTTGCAGCGTCGTCCTACGGTTCCGCCGGAGGTGGATCGGGCTTTGTTGCGGGATTTGTCGTTGCGGATTGATACCCCGGAGTTGGGTGAGAATGATCGGCACGCGTTGCGGGGTCATTTTTGGCAGGTGGTGGATGAGCGTCAGAAGGATGGTGTGTAGCGGGGTGGGTTTGTTGGGTGTTGTGGTGGGGATGTGAGTGGTCCGCTGTTTTCCACGGTGGTGGCGTGGAAAACAGCGGACCTGTTGAGTGTGGTGGGCTAACTGTGGGCCATGGTGATGTTTTCGTTGTGGGTTGGGGTGTTTTCGGTGTTTTCGGTGTGGCTGGGGGTGGTTTCGTTGAGGTCTGTGTTGGCTGCTTGGTAGGTGTCGTGGTCGAGGAGTTTTTCGCGAGCTGCGACGACGGCGGTGATGGCGGCTTGTCCGGTGACGTTGGTGGCTGTGCGGATCATGTCGATGATGGGGTCGACGGCCAAGAGGAGTCCGACACCTTCGAGTGGCAGTCCGATGGTGGAGAGGGTGAGGGTGAGCATGACGGTAGCGCCATTGAGTCCTGCGGTGGCGGCCGAGCCGATAACGGAGACGAAGACGATGAGGGCGTATTGGGCCAGGGTGAGGTCGACGCCGAAGATTTGGGCTACGAAGATTGCTGCGATGGCTGGGTATACGGCGGCGCAGCCGTCCATTTTTGAGGTGGCTCCGAAGGGGATGGCGAATGCTGCGTAGCCGCGGTCGACGCCGAGTCGTTCGATGGTGACGCGTTGGGTTAGGGGCATGGTGCCGACGGAGGATCGGGAGACGAAGCCGAGTTGGATGGCTGGCCAGGCTGCGGCGTAGAACTTGCGGACGGATAGGCCTGCGCCCAGGCGTAGGAAGAGTGGGTAGAGGATGGCTAGAACGACGAAGCATCCGATGTAGATGTCGGCGGTGAAGGTGGCTAGGGGGCCGATGAGGTCCCAGCCGTATTGGGCGACGGCGCGGCCGATGAGTCCGAGGGTGCCGATGGGGGCGAGGAGGATGACCCACCAGAGTGCTTTTTGGACGATTTCGAGGAGGGAGTCGACGAGGTCGAGGAAGGGTTGGGCTGCGTCGCCGACTTTGATGGTGGCTACTCCGATGACGGCGGCGATGAAGACGATTTGGAGGACGTTGTTTTCGACGAATGCGCCGACGACGTTGGTTGGGATGATTCCGGTGATGAAGTCGAGCCAGCTGCCTGTGTTTTTGGGTGCGTGTGCGGCGCTCATGTCGAGTGTGACGCCGCGGCCGGGGTTGGTGATGAGGCCGACGGCGAGGCCGGTGAGTGAGGCGGCTAGCCCGGTGGCGGCGAACCAGAGGAGGGTTTGGCCGGCGAGGCGGGCTGCGCCGGTGACGCCGCGTAGGTGGGCGATGGAGCTGACAACGGCGGTGAAGACGAGGATGGGGATGGTGAGTTTGAGGAGTTGGACGAAGAGGGTGCCGGTGATGTCGAGGGTGGCAGCGAGCCAGGTGATGTTGGCTGTTCGGGCGATGAGTCCTAGGACGACTCCCAGGACGAGTGCGAGGAGTACTTGGACTGTGTAGGAGGGCAGTATGTGGCGTTTGGGTGGGGCGGTTTCGGTCGACATGCGTGTGCCTTTGTTCTCGGTGTGATGGTGTGGCGGTTAGGCGCGTGTCGGTGTGTTTTAGCCCCCACGCCACTCAATGCATTATGGATAACCAAACACTATGTGTGTTTATTTCGCCAGTTCCGTATCCAGGGGGCTAGTTGTTGTGCATGCTTTGGATGGTGGCGAGGGTATGGTGGATGGAGCGGCTGTTGCGTTGCGGAATGCGCAATAGTTCGTAGAAGGCTGGTAGATGGGTGCTGTCGTAGCGGAATGTTTCGGTCAGCAGGGTGGTGGTGCCGTCGACGGAGTCGAGGTCGTAACGCCAGTGGTGTCCGCCGGGGTGACGCCACTCGATAACGCGATCGGTAGTGATTTCGGTGGCGATGCTGGTGATTTTGTAGCGGATTGGCCCTAGGCGCATTGCGACGGTGAACCGGTCACCGAGGTGTAGTTCGCGTGGGCCAATGACGGTTGGTTGGACTGTGCCGGAGCCGTCGAATTCGTGGTGCCGGTGGGGGTTGGCGATCATTTCGAAGAGGCTGTGGGCCGGTGCGTTGATGAGGGCGCGTTTGGCTACACAGCGGGACGAGCAGTCGATTGTTTCGATGTCGTGAATATTCATGTGGCCACGGTACGCATTGAGTTGGCTTTATCTGGTTGTGTTTACGTAGCGCGGGCGTGGCGGTGAGGTGAAGGGTTGGGGTGTGGTGGTTTTTGGGTGAGGAGGTGCATGTTGCGGATTTGGTAGCCGGCGACGAGTTCATCCCAGGTGATCGTGGGTGGGGCGTGTAGGTGTGGTTTGAGGGCGAGCAGGCGGGTGAGGAGTTCGTCTGTTTCGAGTAGTGCGAGTGTTTTTCCTGGGCAGGCGTGGGCGCCGTCCCCGAAAGCCAGTCCGGTGGCGTCGATTCCGGGGCTGGTGGTGCGGCCTGGGTGTAGGTGATGGGGGTTTTCGCCTACGGCGCTGGGGTCTGTGTTTGCGCTGCGGATGTTGATGTCGATGAGTTGGCCGGCTTTGATGCAGGTGGTGGGGTTGGGGGTGATGTCGGTGGTGGCGCGGCGCCATATATGTCCGACGACGGGTTCGAGTCGGATGATTTCGGCGAGGGTGGCTAGGCGTGCAGGTTGGTCGCTGGTGAGGTAGTGGGTGCGTAGGTCGTGGTTGGTGAGGAGGTGCCAGGCGGCCATGCAGATGAATTCGCGGGTGGTGACCATTCCGGCGGTGCCGTAGGTGATGGCTTCGATGAGGATGTCGGTGGTGGTGGCGTTGTGGGCTAGGAGGTGGCTCATGACGTCGTCGCTGGGGTTGCGGCGGCGTTGCTGTAGGGCGGGTCGAACGTCGTGCCACCAGAATTGGATGATGGGTTTAAGGCCGTTGCGGGCGGCTTGGAGCCATTGTTTGTGGGTGCGGCCGAGATCTTTGCGGGTGATGTCGAAGGGTGGTTGGTTGAAGAAGGTGGTGAGTCGGTGAGACATGGCGGTGATGCGTTGGTGGCGTTGGGTGTCGGTTTCGCCGGGGCGGTCGTGGGTGAGGCCAACGATGTGGGCGGTGACTTCGACGGCGTAATGCAGGGCGAGTTCATCCAGGTGGATGTGGCCGCGGTGTTGGGTGGGGTTGAGTGCTGCTTCGGCGGTGCGAGCCATGAGGGGTTGGTAGGTGGCGACGACGGTGGGGGCGAAGAAGCGGGCGACCTGGCGGCGTTGTTCGTCGTGGAGTGGTCCGTCGGAGATGAGGATGGGGCGGTGCTTGGTGTGGATGTGGGGGATTTTTTCGGCGGTGAATCCGGCTTGGGTGGTGTGGTGTCTGGCGCGGAGTATGTGGCGGGCGGTGTGGACTGATCGGATTCGCCAGGCTCCGTTTGTAAAGGTGGTTAGGGGGCAGGTGCTGGTTGGGGGTGGTTCGTTGGGGTGGTTGGCGCGTCGGTGGCTTGGGGTGCTCATGGGGTGTCCTGGTGGTGGCGTGGGGTGAGGTTGGTGGTGGCTGCGATGAGGGTGGCGCGGGTGTGTGGGGGCAGGTTGGCCCATTGGGTGGTGAGGGCGTTGAGGAGTGCGGGGGCGTTGGTGGTGGGGTCCATGATGGCGCGTTGTTTGTGTGCGGGGAGGTGGTTGTAGGCGTCGAAGAGGTTGAAGGTGTGGTGTCCGTTGAGGCGGATGAGGGCGTTGAGTGCCAAGCGGCGGATGGTGGTTGTGGCTGGGGGTGCGGGTGGGAGGTGGCCGTGGTGGATGAGGGTGTGGGCGGCGGTGTCTGCGGCGGCGAGGCTGGCGAAGACGCTGTAACCGGTGAGGGGGTTGTTTTGGTGGCTGGCTGCGCCGAATCGTGGGTGTCGGTGGTGGGGGGTGGTGGGGAGCATGGGGATGTGGACGTGTTCGGTGGTGCTGGTGGGGTCTGGGTGTATGCCGTGGCGGGTGAGGCGGGTGTGGAGGCGTTGGGCGAGGTGTTTGGTGGGGATGGGGGGTGTGGCGGCGAGGATGGTTTCTTCGGTGAGGACGCGGCCGTTGGGTAGGGGGATGGTGTAGCAGAAGCTGGCGGTGCGGTGTCCCCATGTTGGGGCGCCGTCGTGGGGGCGCCAGTCCATGAGGACGGCGTCGGCGTCTTGGAGTAGGGGGGCGGCTTGGGTGGGGTGGAGGGTGATGCCGTAGGCGGTTTGGATGGGGGTGTGTGCTGGTGGGGGGTGGTGGTTGCCGCGGGTGTCGATGACGATGGGTGCGAGGGTGTGGAGTTGGTTGGTGTTGATGGTGGTGGTGTGGATGTTGACGTTGTCGAGGGGGAGGGCGTGTTGGAGGGCGGGGGTGTCGAGGATGACGTATTCGTCGAAGAGGGGTGCGCGGTGGTGGGTGTGAATGACGGTGTTGGGGGCGCGGGTGGTGGCGGTGTGGGGTGGGAGCCAGGTGGGGAGTTGATGGGCCCAGCCGCCGAGGGTGTGTTTCCAGGGGCGGTGGGGGTGGGGGTCGTAGGCGGTGACGTGGGCGCCGTGGGTGGTGAGTCGGTGGGCGAGTGCACGTCCAGCGGGCCCGAGGCCGATGATGGCGATGTCGGTGTTCATTGGGGGTGGGGTGGGGTGATGAGTCCGTGGGTTGCGGTGAGTGCTTTGCGCCAGGTGGGTAGGCGTAATCGTGTGGAGAAGATGTCGTAGTCGGCGTTTTCGATGAGGTTGAGGATGCGGGAGTACAGGACTCGGGCGGTGGCGACGCAGCGTGCGGAGGCGTTGGGTAGGAGGGGAATGCCGGTGTCGGCTTGCTGGTAGAGCTGTCTGTTGCGGGCGATTTGGAAGGTCATGAGTTGGCGCCAGGGTTCGTCGACGTGGCCTCGGGTGGGGTCGGCTCCGAAGTGGCGTAGGTCTTCTTGGGGGATGTAGATGCGTCCGCGGTCGAGGTCTTCTTTGACGTCGCGGAGGAAGTTGGTGAGTTGGAATGCGATTCCTAGGGCGCGGGCGGGTTCGCGGGCGTTGGGATGGGTGGCGCCGAGGATGGGGAGCATCATTTCGCCGATGACAGCTGCGGATCCGTCCATGTAGTGGAGGAGGTCGTTCCAGGTTTCGTATTTTTTGGTGTCGAGGTCCATGGCCATGGCGTTGAAGAAGCGGTCGAAGCATTCCATGGGGATGCGGGTGTGGCGGATGGTGGTGGCGATGGCGGCGAGGGTGGGGGTTTCGTTGGCGGGGTTATCGATGGCGTTGTGGAAGCGGTTGGCGAAGGTGGTGAGGGCTTTACGGGTTGTGGGGATGAGGGTGGGGTCGTGGGTGGCGTTGGGGGCGTCGACGATGTCGTCGGCGAGGCGGCATAGGGCGTAGATGGCGTGGACATGGCGGCGTTGTTGGGGTGGTAGGAGGGCTGCTCCCCAGTAGTAGGTGGTGCCGTGTTTCCAGGTCAGGTGGCGGCAGTGGCGGTAGCCGAGGGTGAGGTGGCTGTGGGTGGGGACGCGGCGGGTAGGGGTCATAGGTGTTTTTTCCGTAGGTAGTTTCTGGTTCGTTGGGCGGCGAGTTTTCCGCTGATGAGGACCATGGGTATGCCGACGCCGGGGATGGTGGCGGATCCGGCGAAGAAGAGGCCGGGTATGCGTGGTTCGTGGTTGGCGGGGCGGAAGGGGCCGGTTTGTCGGAAGTGGTGGGCTAGGGCGAAGGGGGTGCCTGCTGCCATGCCGAGGTTTTTCCAGTCCAGGGGGGTGATGAGTCGTTCGGTGATGATGTCTGTGGGGTAGTTGTGTGCGTCGAGGAAGGCGTGGAGTCGTTCGCGTATGTGGGTGGTTTCGGTGTTCCAGTCGATGTTGCCGTTGAGGTTGGGGGCGGGTTCGAGGATGTAGAGGGTGTGGGTGTCGGGTGGGGCGAGCTGCGGTTCGCCGAGTGAGGAGATGGTGACGAGGCGGGCTGGGTCGCTCATGAGGGTTTGGTGGTTGATGAGTTCGGTGAAGCAGTTTTCCCAGGCGTGGCCGAAGTGGATGTTGTGGTGGGCGGCGTTGGTGGGGAGGGGGCCGCGGGCACCGACGTGCCAGACGACGGCTGATGGTGAGTAGGTGGGGTTGCGTAGGGGGCGGGGTAGGGGCAGGTCGGGTAGGAGGTATCGGTAGGCGGTGGGGGTGTCGATGGTGCAGATGACGGCGTCGGCTGGGATGGGGCCGTCGTTGGTGTTGACGCCGACGGTGCGTCCGCCGCGTCCGCGCATGAGGCTGTGGACGGTGGTGTTGTAGTGGATGGTGACGTGGGGTGCTAGTGCTTGGGCCATGCCGTGTGGGATGGCGCCCATGCCGCCTTCGGGCAGGTAGACGCCGCGGAATGTGTCCATGTAGGTGATGAGGGCGTATACGCCCAGGGCGGTGGTTGGGGATAGTCCGGCGTAGAGGGCTTGGAAGGTAAGCATGCGGCGGAGGCGTTCGTCGCTGATGCGTGTGTTGATCATTTTTGCCATGGGTGCGAAGGCGCCCATTTTGAGGAGTTTGAGTGCTGCTTGTGGTGAGCGGAGTAGGTCTAGTGGGGAGTCGAAGTTGGTGTCGATGAAGTGGGGTAGGGCGGTGGTGTAGAGCTCGGCGAGGAAGGGTTCGAGTTCTCGCAGTGCTTGTGCGTCGTGGGGGCCGCAGAGGTGGTGGATGTGTTGTGCGGTTGCTTCGGTGGAGTTGCGGATGAGTAGTTCGCTGTGGTCGGCGAAGACTCCGCGGTAGGCGGGGTCGAGTCGGCGCATGGGGACGGCTTTTTGTTGGGATGAGCCGATGGCGCGTAGGGGTTCGTCGAGGAGTTCGGGCATGGTCATGACGGTTGGGCCGAGGTCGAATGTGAAGCCGTCTTGGCGTATGCGTAGAGCACGGCCTCCGGGGCTGGATTCTTTTTCGATGACGAGGACTCGGTGTCCTTGTGAGACGAGGTGGCAGGCGGCGGATAGGCCTGCGAGTCCTGCACCGATGACGACGACCGTGCTCATGTTGCCCCTTCGGACGGGTATGGGTGACCGTCACACGGATCGTATTGAGCTGTTCGGTTTTCTCCGGGATCTTGGGTTTTTCGGCGGGTCTTGCCTGGTGGTTGGTGGGTTACCAGGGGTTGTCGCCGAGGGCGTTGATTTGTAGGACGCTCCATGGGCTGAGGAGGTGGGGCATGGTGCGTGCTGTGTGGCGTAGGTCTTCCCAGTGGACCCAGGCGTGTTCGGTGACTTCGTTGGGGTTGGGGTTGAGAGTGGTGTGGTCGATTTCGCCGACGAGGACGGGGCAGATTTCGTTTTCGACGATGCCGGAGGCGTCGGTGGCGCGGTAGGTGAAGTTGGGGATTTTGGTGCGGAGGTTCAGGGGTGGGGTGCCGAGTTCTTCGGGGACGCGGCGGGTGGCGGCTTGGGTGGGGGTTTCGCCGGGGCGGGGGTGGCCGCAGGCGGTGTTGGTCCAGACTCCTGGCCAGGTGGTTTTGGTCAGGGCGCGGCGGGTGATGAGGACGCGGCCGTCGTCGCGGCGAAGGTAGGTGGAGAAGGCGCGGTGGAGGGGGGTGTTGGTGGTGTGGATGTGGAGTCGATTGGCGGTGCCGATGTCGTGGCCGTTGTGGACGAGGATGACGAGGTCGTCCGTGGCGGGTGGGTTCACGTGGGTGAACTTATCAATGCGGTTGTGTTGTTGGTGTTATCTACTGTTTTTGGGTGTCGGGGTGTTGTGGTGTGTGTTTGGTGAGGCGGCGTAGTGCGCGGCGGGCTAGTGGGATGCCTGGTAGGCGTGGTGTGGTGGGGGTGGTCCAGATGTCTGCTCCGTGTATGTCCCAGGTTTTCAGGAGGTGGTTTGCGGCGAGGACTCCGGTGGTGGCGGCGCGTTCCATGAGGGCTACGGGGTAGTCGCAGCGAATTGCGTCACCGGCGAGGACGATGCGTGGGTCGGGTGTGGTGGTGCTGGGGCGTTGATTCCAGGGTGAGGTGTCGATGAGTGCGCAGTCGTTGCGGATGAGCCATTGTTCGCCGAGTTGTTTGGCGTTGGCCAGTTCGGGGTGGAGTCGGTTTTGTTGCTGGGTGAGTTGGTTTTTGAGGTGGGTGGGGTTGGTGTTTTCGGGGAGGGCGTAGGCGTGGAGTTCGATGACGCTGCCGTGGTTGGTGTGGGCCCATTGGGTGGCTGTTTTTTCGAATTGGTGGATCATTGAGATGTTGTCGAGGGGGCCGTATCCGCTGGTGCCGAGGAAGTCTGGGGTACCGGGGGCCGGTGGGGTGTCGAGCCAGCGGCGCCATACGGCGAAGGGTGGGGCGGTGCGTAGTTGGGTGATGTTTTTGCGCCAGGTTGGTGTGCCGAGGTTGGGGCTGTTGGTGATGAGGTGTTGTAGGGGTGTGATGTCGGTGGCTAGGACGATGGCGTCGGCGCACAGGGTGGTGGTGGGGGTGTGGACGTTGATGCTGTGGGGGGTGGGTTCGATGTGGTGGGCGGGGGTGTTGGTGCAGATGGTGGCGCCGTGGCGGGTGAGGTATTGGGTGAGGGGTTGCCAGAGGGCGGTGTCGTATTGGTCTGCGGCGACGTCGAAGAGGAGTCCTTCGGCGGATCCGATGAAGTAGGTGTGGAACATGGAGATGAGTTCTCCGCCGGAGAATTCGTGGGGGTCGGCGAAGAAGCTGCGGGCGAAGACTTCGAGGGCGAGGTGACGGGCGCTGTGGGGGAAGTTGAGTTGGTTGAGGACGTCTGCGGCGCTGATTCCGTCGTGGTCGGTGTAGGTCTGGGGGAAGCGCACGTCGAGTAGGCCCATGGCTTTGTCGATGTTGACTTTGGGCAGGGCGCGTAGGGGGAATGAGGGTGATTGGGCGATGAACCCGATGAGGTTGAAGGGGGGTGTGCGGGGTATGTGGGTGAAGGAGTCGCGGGGCCCGTCGGCGAGGTCGAGGGGGTAGTCGGTGACGGGGCGTAGTGCGTTGAGGTGGGGGTCGGCGCGGCGTAGGAGTGCGCGCAGTTGGTAGTACTGGCGGAAGAAGGCGTGGAATCCGCGGCTCATGTTGGTGGGTTGGCCGTTGATGGTGATGGGCCAGGAGCTGACGCGGCCGCCGAGGTGGTTTCCGCGTTCGAGGATGGTGACTTTGACGCCGCGTTCGGCTAGTTCGGTGGCTGCGGAGAGTCCGGCGATTCCGGCGCCGATGATGATGACGTGTTGGCCGTTGGCGTGGGGGGCGCCGGTGGGGCCGGGGTGGTGTTGAGCGCGTTTGTCGCGTCCTGGTGGGTGGGGGCGTGGGGTTGGGTGTGTGGTCCCGGCCATGGTGGGCAGCCTAGTGGTGTTGTCTTCTGGGGCTGGGTGATTCGGGGTTGTGTCGGTTGGTGGTGTTGTGGTCGGGGTGGGGTTTCCTTTCCGTCTGCAGGAAAAAGATCCCTCAACAAACCCGTTCGCCCTAAGCGTTTTTCAAGGATTTTTTCAAACTTTACGCACTTTGCGCTCAGCTGATCTGCACCTTTGCTCCACTACAGCCTCGCTTACCCCACCTGTAGGTATCCCCTTGGAAGAGTAAGGGGTTCATTCACGTTCTCAACTGGCATTCAAGTTGCTAATCTCACGCCACCTCAAACGGCCACAAACCCAAGAGGCCAACTGGGTAGCTAGTTGAGACTGCTGACACTGGAGCCCGCAGCGAAGCAGCGCTTTTAAAGGAACGAAAATGATTAAACAACGATTTATTTCTACTATCGCAGCTATCACGCTAAGCCTCAGCGTCGCCGCTCCCGCAATGGCGGTCACCGAGCATGTCGATGGTGGGGTTTGGAATCATGGCACAAATAAAGTAGATGTATGGTCTTACTATAAACATGCTCATAAAAGCCATAAAAGCAGCGCATCTGGAAAAAGGCTATATCAATCCGGCTGCCAGGTAGCAAAAGTAGAAGCTATCGCAAGCGGCCCCAAAAAATGGACCAACAATCAGGCTTACTACGGATTCTGCTAATAAAAACAGTGGCTAGGGGACCTAGTATCCCCTAGCCACATTTTAGGGAGACAAAAGCGTGAAATGGAATCGCTGGGCATTGCCCCCCAGTCTTGGCACTCATATTCGGGCTATTGCTCAGCGGTACAGTGATGGCCATAATGGACCTAGAAGGACCAGTAGGCGCCTCACAAACCTTATGGGTGAACGGACTTAAAGAAGGGACGAATCCTTCTTCGCGGGAAACAGTTGATGAGGCTCTTTACGATTACGCAGTCAAGCATGGCGTGGCAATCGCCAGGGAACGCAACAATCGCTCCCGAGTTGACCACTCCCGCTATCTTTACGTAACTGACTCACCTACTGGCGCCCGGGTACCGAGAACAACGTTTCACCCTTCAGTTGAGCAGCACATTGCAGGCCTAGTCGATGACACTACTAATGAAGTCAGATCTTTTTATTATGTTTTCGGAGACGACCACGGTGAATTAAAATCACTTTTTGCTTCGCATGGATATGTGGCGCAAGAGTTCCCATCTTTACTGAGCTGGAGCGCCTTGATATATGCATTTGGTGGCTACATTACACCGAGTTTAGCTCTCGCCATTATTACTTCTTACTGCGCTAACGCTCACGTTGGCATTGCAGTCAGCCCGCCCATTCGCAGTCAACCGCCTCAATGGACACAGCAGGCTTCGCATCACAACAACCAGCATCTCACAAGGCGCGCATCCTGCATTAATAAGTGGGACAGCAGTACTAATAGTGGCATTAACGGCTCTCAAAATTATTAATAATTGGAATGAACTCGCGCTTTTCTTCGTATTAACAACTGCTATCACTGCAGCACTTCTGGTTATCGCCATAGTTGCACTGTCAGTGGGAGTACATCTGGCAACAGCACGAAGTATTCGAAATAATCTCGCCGGTCGAACAGACACTATCCCTGCCCTTATCGCATTGGGATTACTTAACCTTGTCACCGCAATTATCGTTATCGGAATTCTCGTGTCAATCACGCTGATTTCCACAAAAGTTCAGCGCTTCACACAAGAATTACCACACACTACACAGGGAATCACTTACATGACCCTATCTGGGTCAACTAATGATGAGAAAAATGCTAAGCAAGTTGATGCAGCACTGGGTGCACAGTTGCGTAAAGCCGACATTGAAGGAAATGTTCTAGCGAATATCGGAATTTATAGAGACCCCCAACCAGTAAGTTTGCCAGATGGCGCGGCGAATATACTTACCGTAAACTCTACCTATCTAAAGAGATATCCAGAGCTACTCTCAAGCACCGGGCCTATCCCCTCTACAGATAACGCACTCAATGCCTACATTCCAACTGATCGCCAGGCACAAACTAAAGCAATTATCGAAGAAGTAAAGAATCGGTTCAGTGTCGACATAGAACTTCAAAAAATTTCCCTCCCTCCCATTCGGACTCAAACAATTAAATCCACCACTTGGCCTTTAGTGGTCGATGTTGACGGATTGAACACAAAAACCGGGATAAAAGATCCCATTGTTATCCTCCTAGCTGATGGACTCGCTCCGATTTCAGACATCAATCTCTCTGCAGCACTAAGCAAATCAGAGATTATGTTTACCTCGCGAGAGGCAGCAGAAAAAGTCGCCAATGATGAGAACCTAACCACACATGTATATTCCATCGTTGACGCTAATCAAGCTCGTATCGAAGCTCGCGAGAAGGCCACACAGGATTTAGCGCAGCAAACGGTTACGTTCATCTTGGGAATTATCATCCTGATCATTTCCTCAACAGCACTGGCTGCGCTTTGGGTGCAATCCAGGCGTCAACGCCTCTTCGCTGAATGGGTAACCGGCCACTCCTGGCTACGCCGCCACAGCATCGCCGTCTTTGGCTACACGCTCCTAACCATCGCCGCCGTGACCGCCTGGAGCATCTTCATCACCCCAAGCACCAGCGAATCACTCCCGCCCGGCGAAGCTGACCGTCTCGCTCTCCTGGGATGGGCAGGAATGCTCGGATGCGCTATCGCCATCGCCGTTTTCATCACATCACTAGCCATCACCACAGCCCGCACCGACCACCGCCAGGAAGGCCACGCATGAGCACCGCAACCACTTCCACAGCATCCACAGGTGTGCAGGTAGAAAACGCCTCCAAATCCTTCGGCAGCCATGTGCTCTGGCGTGACCTCAGTTTCACTGTTCCCCCAGGTAACATGACCGCGCTTCGCGGATCAAGCGGATCAGGGAAAACCACCCTGCTCAACGCCGTCGGAGGCCTAGAAAAACTCACCGCAGGCACCATCACCGTCGCGGGGAAAAACATCTCCCGGGCCAACAGCCACAACCGCAGGTTGCTCCGCCGTGACGTCCTCGGCTTCGTGTTTCAGGACTACGCCCTCATCGAAAACACCGATGTCATGGGCAACCTCGCCGTGGTCTATGGTGCTTGGTCCGCGCGCCGCCACCGCGACGACATGGAAGAAGCCCTCTTCAAAGTCGGGCTTCCCGGATTCCTCAAACGATCCATCCTCGAACTCAGCGGCGGCGAACGTCAACGCGTCGCTCTGGCTCGCCTGCTACTTAAACGCCCTTCCGTGGTGCTAGCTGACGAACCAACCGGATCCCTGGACAACGACAACGCACGCGCAGTAGTCGACCTGCTCCGCGGGCTAGCGACAGACGGCGCCGCAGTACTCATCGTCACCCACGACGACCGCGTAGCCCAAGACTGCGACACCATCATCAACCTCGACACCATGAAGTAGCCCACTCCCCCACCACAACACCCAAAAAACAGCAGATGACTGTGGCGCCCACCCCCACAACTTCACGGGAGGGCGCCACAGCCATGCGGCACACGTACTGCTCAGGCGCGCGCCATTACCTTGTCGACGATCATCTCGGCGATAGGCATCGAACTCGTCGCCGCTGGCGAAGGTGCATTACACACATGCACCATGCGGTCAGTCTCCATAAACAGGAAGTCCTCGGCCATCGAACCGTCTTCCATGACTGCTTGAGCCCGAATACCTGCTGGCTCCGGCCCCAAATCCGACACCCGCAGCTCCGGGGCATACTTGGTGACCAGCTTGAGATAACCCGGTTTGAACGCCGAGTTCTTCATCTCAACCAAACCGGTCTTCAGCACGCTCGGCACCAATTTCCAGAAGCCCTTATACAGAGCAAAATCCGCGATGTCTTTAACGTTCATCGACCAATGCGGGTATCCTTCGCGAGCGAAACCCATCACCGCGTTCGGCCCCACGGTCACCCCGCCGTCCATCATCAGGGTCAAATGCACACCCAAGAACGGCAAACCTGGATCAGGAACCGGGTAGATCAACGAATTCACGATCGTGTTCTTGCTCGCGGGTAGTCGGTAGTACTCCCCACGGAACGGAACCATGTGGAATGACGGGTTCAGTCCCGCCATCCGCGCCAACCTGTCCGCCTGGATACCGCCACACACAACCAGCTGTTTACCGAACACTCGCTCAACATCCCCAGCAGTGTTCTTGGCATGCGCGGCAGCCACATCCACACGCACCTCAGAGAACGACTCCGTGATGTCTACAACCTTGGTTCCTAAACGCACCTGACCACCAGCGGCTTCAATGACCTCAGCCATCTTCTGGCATACCTGGGTGTAATCAATGATGCCGGTGTTCGGGCTCCAGATCGCACCAATGCCGTTGATGCGTGGCTCGCGGCGCTTGAGCTCTTGGCCATCGAGCTTCTCTACATCCATGCCGTTGGTGACGGCACGCTCGTAGAGAGCCTCCATGCGCTCCAGCTCAACCTCGTTGGTAGCCACAATCAGCTTGCCAACATTGCGGTAAGGGATGCCGTGTTCGTCTGCGAATTCGCGGGTACGTTCGGCGCCTTTCTTACACAGCACAGCTTTCAGCGAGCCCGGCGTGTAGTAGATACCGGCGTGGATGACACCCGAGTTGTGGCCTGTCTGGTGGAACGCGACCTGTGACTCTTTCTCGATTACGAGAAGAGACGCCCCCGGTTTACGGTTCAGCAGCTCCATAGCCGTGGCCAGGCCGACAATTCCGCCGCCAATAACAACGAAGTCGTACACCTTCTGCGCAGTTGTCATTACTGCACCGCCGGTTGCGGGAACGTTGCCTCTTGCTCCCTGCGCAACTCATCAGCCAGGCGGCCCTGCGGAACGATCACATCGTTGTAGGAGATTGCTTCATCTTTAGCGATATCGCGGGTAAGCACGCATCCCTCAGCCAATCCCACCGGCAAGAGCTTCTCCGCGGCAGTGACATCAGCGCGTTCGCACTCACCGTAGTAGGTGTACCCGCCCAGAGCATCCAAGGTCTCCCCCGCTTTGAGGTCTTTCTTCGCGATAGTGATGACCTCAACCTTGGGAGCCTGACGCAACGGTTTGATGCAGGCATCACCGAGCAGCACCGCGCGAGCCAGGGTGTCCGGAACTTCAAAGTGGCACAGGTGGTACGGCGTGTAGAAGCTGTACAGCGGCCCTTCACCAAGCTTGTAGAGATTCAGATAGTGCTGCTGTTTGGGGTCATCGTGCGTACCCAAAACGTAAACGCCTGGCCCTGGTTTCGTTCCGACCACGTAGTCAACAGCGCCGCCAAGCTTTTTGAGCTCATCAACGTCGTACATGCCGGTCAAGTCATCGACGTGGCCGCGGTGGTCGCGCTGTAACAAACCCCGCTTGTGAATGGACAGGTCAGCGGCGTTAGCGACAAGGGCTTGCTCAACGGACACTTTGGTGCCGTCGGCGAAGCTGGTCACCATGTGTGGATCTTGGCCCCACTGACGCGCGAACCCTTCCTGAGTGGTGGGGTTGCGGTATGGGTCTTGCAGGCCCTTGATGTTTCCTGCCACCAGCGGGGTCACGCCCAAGCCGCGCACAAACCGGATGAGGTTCATTTGCACACCGGGCTGGTCGCCGTCGGCACCGGTGTACACCAGGCCAGCGTCCTCGAATTTGGCGTTGAGGATGGTGCCGATGGTGGCATCGACCTCAGCGTTCAAAAGCACGAGGTGTTTCTTTGCTGCCAGGGTGGCCATGGCCAGGTGGGCACCGAATTCCACCGATCCGGTCGCATCCAAAACGGCTTCGACGCTGGTGGCGTTAACCATCGCCTCATAGTTGGAGGTGACGGCGGTTCCGCCGGTTGCGGCGAGGGCATCAATTTCTTCAGCGGTCTGAACGATCTTCACCTGATCACCGGATTTACCGGCGAATTCCAGTGCAGCAACACCTTTCTCGGGCGTGCGGGCATACACCACAGCCACGTCCATGCCAGGTTTGCTGTTGAAGATATGGTGCATCGCGCCACGGGCCATGAACCCTGGGCCAGCAATAGCAACCTTGACCGGGTTGCCTTCGGCCTCGCGCTGGGCCAGAAGGGTGTCAACAACGATCACTTGACGATCTCCTTTCCGTCCCAGTCCGCCCATGCCTTGTCTTTGTCCGAGATGACCTCAACAGGGATGGGCCATTGCAGTCCGAAAGCAGGATCGTCGTAGCGCTGACCACGCTCGTGCTCTGGGGAGTACATGCCCGACACCTGGTAGGTGACTTCGGTGTCGTCGGTAAGAGTGAGGTATCCGTGCGCGCAGTACGGCGGAATCCACAATGCGCGGTGGTTGTCTACAGACAGTTCGACCATCACGTTCTTACCGAAGGTGGGGCTGTCTTCACGCAGGTCAAGGCAGCAGTCCACGATGGAGCCACGCACACAGCGAACCAGTTTGCCCTCCGCGGCCGGGGCGATCTGGCGGTGCATTCCGCGCATCGTGCCCTTCTTGTGGTTCCAAGACATGTTGGCCTGTTTCACATCCGTGGGGATGCCGTGTGCTTGGAACTCCTCCACGCAGAAGGTCCGTGCGAAACCACCACGGTTGTCTTCGAACGCCTTCAGGTCGATGATCCAGCAGCCTTCAACAGCGGTTTGAGTGAATTCCATCAGGCGTCAGCCTTCTTCCAGAACAGCTTCTCGTCGACCTGACCGGTTTTGAGAAGGTGGTCAATCATCTTCAAACGAGTGTGGCCACGGCCATAGAACTTGTCGGCGTCGAGCTGGATCGCTTCGAAAACCGAATGCAGCTGTTTGGCACCATCGGCGAGGTTCCAGTCGCAGGAAAATCCAAGTATCTGCTCGATCTTGTCGAATTTAACCTTGTAGGAACGGTTGTCTTGACCGGGTTCACCGAACGAAAGCTCACATCCGGGGAACTCGTTCGCCACCGTCTCAGCAATCTGACGCACCGTGTAGTTGTTGTCGTAAGAGCCGACGTTGAACACCTGGGCGTGGACCTTCTCGATCGGAGCGGCCAGCGCCAACCGGATCGCTTTGCAGATGTCGAGAGCATGGACCATGGGGCGCCAAGGGGTGCCGTCGGAGGTCATGGCGATGTTTTTCTCAACCCAGGCCAAGCCAGCGAGGTTGTTCAGAACAATGTCGAAACGTTGGCGTGGGCTGGCACCGAATGCGGTGGCGTTGCGCATCGCGGTGGGGTGGAAGGTGTCGTCGGCGAGTTTCCACAGGTCCTGTTCGGTGAGGTATTTGCATTCGCCGTATGCAGTTTGTGGGTTAACGGCGCTGGTCTCGTCGACGTCGCCTTCGGCCACACCATAGACGGAGCAGGAAGACATGTAGACGAACCGCTCAACACCAGCGGCCTTCGCAGTTTTAGCGACGTGGACAGAACCTTTGTGGTTGATGTCGAACGTCAGTGGGCCAACCAAGTCACCGACAGGGTCGTTGGACAGCTCAGCCATCGCGACGACGGCATCGAAACCCTGGAGGTCTTCGACGGTGAGGTCGCGCATGTCTTTCTTAATGGTCATAGGGGTGCGCTGGTGGTCGCTGAACAGCCATCCCTCTTCGTAGAAGCCGGTGTCTAGGCCGACGACCTCGTGCCCGTCTTCCATGAGCAACGGGGCGAGCAAGTATCCGAGGTAGCCCTCGGTGCCGGTAACGAGAATCTTCATGTCAGTTCCACACCTTCCAGGGCGCGCTGCCAGCCGCCCACTGCTTCTCCAGCTTGTTTTTGTCGTTCAATGTGTCCATGGGGTGCCAGAAACCAGGGTGTTTCCATGCGTTGAGCTGGCCGTCATGGGCGAGGTTGCGTAAGGGTTCTTGTTCCCAGGTGGTGTCGTCACCGGCGATGTAGTCGATGACACCGGGTTCGCACACGAAGTAGCCGCCGTTGATCCAGGCGCCGTCGCCATCGGGTTTTTCTTGGAATGTTTCGATGGTGGTTTCGCAAGCTCCCAGGGAGATCGCTCCGAAACGTCCAGGTGGCTGCACCACGGTCATGGTGGCGAGGCGTCCAGATTTCTTGTGGAAGTCGATGGTGGCGGAAATGTCGGTGTCGGAGACGCCATCACCGTAGGTGAAGCAGAATGTTTCGTCGCCGATGTAGTCCCTCACTCGTTTAAGGCGGCCTCCGGTCATGGAGCTAAGGCCGGTATCAACAACGGTGACTTTCCAGTCTTCAACGTCACGTTTATGCACGACCATTTCGCCGGTGCGCAGGTCAAACGTCATGTCCGAATTGCGTAGCGCGTAGGAGGCGAACCACTCTTTGATGTATTCGGCTTTGTAGCCGCCGCACACGATGAACTCGTTGACGCCGTGGTGGGCGTACTCGTGCATGATGTGCCAGATGATCGGTTTGCCACCGATCTCGACCATTGGTTTGGGCTTGAGCGTGGTCTCTTCGCTCAAGCGAGTTCCCAGGCCACCCGCAAGGATGACTGCCTTCATCGGTTCCCCTCCCGTGAATCGCAAACGCATCTGCGGCTCTTCGGTCCGCTGACGCAGTGTGAGACGGTCAGGAGGTCTAGCTCCGAACGATCCCCCCGGATGGCCCCTTGCATCTGCTGCGCATGCCTTTGAACAGCATGTTTGTGAGATCTCTCTGGTCCCGGCGAGGTCGAGGAGGCCCGTTGCAGCTTTTCGTAAAGACCCCCGTCTCACGCCCCGCCGGTAACTATACAGCCGTCCTACTAAGCGGTCAGATGTGGCGGTATCTGAGCTGAAAGCCATGCACACAACGATTCCGATGCACGTGAACGGCAAGGAAACCGCTGCAGCGCTCCTGAAGCATTGCTGCTGAGCAAGCCCGTAGAAGTGGTGATGTTCACGTCAGCCCCAGCAAACAGCAGCAGGCAGGCCGCAGCCCCTGTGAGAGGCAACGATCTGCCTACTGCTGAAGAAACTGTCAGTGACGTGAATAGTTCGGCGCTTCGACCGTCATCTGGATGTCGTGAGGGTGGCTTTCTTTCAACCCTGCCGAAGTAATCCGGACGAACTGGCCGCGTTCTTTCATCTGCGGGATAGAGCGCGCACCGACGTAGAACATCGTTTGCCGCAGACCACCGATGAGTTGGTAGGCGACCGAGGCCAGCGGGCCACGGTAAGGAACCTGCCCCTCAATCCCCTCCGGAATGACCTTGTCGTCATCAGAGACATCGCCCTGGAAATAGCGGTCCTTGCTGTAGGACTTGGCGCGGCCACGGGATTGCATAGCCCCCAACGACCCCATACCCCGGTAGCTCTTGAACTGCTTACCATTAATAAACACCAGTTCGCCGGGGCTTTCCTCACACCCAGCCAACAGCGATCCCAGCATGACAGTGTCAGCACCAGCCACGATCGCTTTACCGATGTCGCCAGAGAACTGCAAACCACCATCACCGATCACTGGCACACCGGCAGCTTTGGCTGCCAACGAAGCCTCGTAAATCGCGGTCACCTGTGGCACACCAACCCCAGCAACCACGCGGGTTGTACAAATCGACCCAGGTCCCACACCAACCTTGATCGCATCGGCGCCAGCATCAACCAGTGCCTGCGCACCCGCACGCGTGGCAACGTTACCGCCAATCACGTCGACAGCTTTACCTGCGGTTTCTTTCTTCAAACGACGAATCATGTCAGTCACGCCACGCGCGTGACCGTTCGCAGTGTCCACCACCAGTGCGTCCACGCCCGCATCCACCAGAGCCATCGCACGATCCCAAGAGTCACCCCAGAACCCCACCGCAGCAGCGACCCGCAGACGCCCACCATCATCTTTTGTGGCGTCGGGATACTTCTCCGTCTTAGTGAAGTCTTTCACCGTCATCAAGCCGCACAGCTTGCCGGTACCGTCTACCAGCGGCAACTTTTCAATCTTGTGTGCCGCAAGCAGAGCCAAAGCCTCATCACGATCAACCCCCACTGGTGCAGTAACCAGCGGCATCTTCGTCATGACCTCAGCGACACGACGGCTCGTATCCATCTCGAAGCGAAGGTCACGGTTGGTGATGATGCCAACCAGCTTCCCATCAGCGTCAACCACGGGCAGACCAGAAATACGGAACTGGCCACACAAGGCATCCACCTGGGCCAAAGTCATCTCCGGTGAAGCCGTCACCGGGTCAGTAATCATGCCGTTCTCGGAACGCTTCACGCGGTCAACCTGTACCGCCTGATCCTCAATGGACAGGTTTCGGTGAATAACACCAATCCCACCCTGACGGGCCATCGCGATCGCCATCCGCGACTCGGTAACCGTGTCCATCGCCGCACTCGTCAACGGCACCCGCAACGTGATGTTCCGACTGAAACGCGTCGAAGTATCCGCTTCCGACGGAATCACATCGGTCTCGCCGGGTAGCAGCAAAACGTCATCGAAGGTCAGGCCCAAATTCCTGAACGGATCCGTGACGCAAGACTGCTCGAATTCAGAAGTCGAATGAGGCGTGGAACTCATTCCCTAATGGTAGTTCTCACCGTGCCTCTTCGACAGAAGTGGTGCCCTTCCCATCCGTGGAAGACTTCCCAGGCTCAGCAACTGAAGCAGATCCAGTCCCCGAAGACTTCTCAGACACAGCACTCGTAGGAGTAGCCACACTGGTAGAAGTAGCCGGAGAGCTCTGCGTATGCGAAGACGTTGTTCCTGAAGGCACTACCCCGCCTGGAGTCGTCACCGAACTCGAATCCTTCGGCGGAGCAGAAGGAGTAGCAGTAGGTGCACTACTGGTCGGCTTCGGATCCGGACGATCACTGGAGGTAGGCGCAGGCTCCTTAGTTGGCCCCGTTTTGCCTTTACCGCTATCTGAAGGAACCCCCGGACGGCTACCCGAACCATCCTCAGGACGCGTAGGAACCAACGGAACAGAAGTCGGCCCCACACCCTCATCACTAGGCTGAACAGGCGCAATCGCGCTGCCCAAAGCGCTCGGATCACCCATCGTCACCCCCGGCACGCCAGGCATCCCCACCGAAGGAACCACCAGCAATGGCCGCCCAGGCATAGGCGAGATAGATATCGAACCCGCAGTCGGAACAGAAATCACCGGCGACGAACCATCAGGAACAGCCGCCACATCCCCCGAACCAGGCAACATGCTCCGCACTGCCTGACGCACCACACCCAAGGGTCCAGCAGAACCCTGCGTAGGAACATTCAACGCCACCGCTGCCATCCCCCCAGACAGCGTCACAACAACAGCCCCAGCTACCGCAACTACACGTGTGGCCCGCAATGACCGCGGCTTGGGCAGCAACCGCTCACCACACCACGCAGGTGGCGTACCCGCCATCTCGTCTGCGTCTTCGTCAATCTCCCTCGTCCAGGCCCCCAATAAAGCTTCCAGACCCTCATCAGAGGCACACTCACGATTTGCGAGACGATCCAAAAACTCATCATCAGCTCGAACCTGTTCCAGGTCGAGACTTTCTCCCCCGGCTATCACTGTTCCTCCTCGAACTGCGCCGCATACAGCTCCCGCAAACGACTCATCGCCCGGTGCTGCGCGACCCTGACCGCTCCCGCGGTCTTCCCCAAAGATCTCGCCGTTTCTTCGGCAGACAACCCCATAGCGATACGCAGGTGAAGAATCTCCTGGTCCGCTGGTTTGAGCTTATTGATCAGCGCCCCCGCCTCCTGGGCATCAATGCCCGTGACAACCGTTTCCTCCGGCCCTGGAACCAAATCTTCCCGGTCCGGGAACTCATCCGTCGGAACCGGCTGCCGCATAGAGACACGCTGAACATCCGCCACTTTGCGTGAACAGATGGAATACATGAACGCCTCAAAAGGCACGCCGCGGTGATCGTACTTCTCCAACGACATAAGAACCGCCACGCACACCTCCTGAGCAACATCCTCAGAAGCACTGGCTGCCCGAGGAAAACGACCGAGCCGTGCACGCGCATACCGGAACGAGCGCTCCCGCACAATCCGCATTAACTCGTTCCGCGAAATGGAATCCGCCCCACTCTTCGCAGCGAGCGCCAACTCAGTCAGACGAGAAACCTCGCCCGTTGACCCCATCGCGGCAGCACCCCAGGGCGTTACTGCCCGGGAAGCATCCGCCTCGGAATTTTTCTTCCGAGCTCCGCGAAAAGGAATGGTCACTAAGCCTGCTCCTGACGATTGAGACCCACCGCCACTGGCACGACGGACGAGCCGGAAGGTCACACCAACACCCCCAAGACAGTGCAACACCCACTCAAAAGAATATCGGACACGCCGAACAGGTCCACAACACAGCCCACACCACCCACAGCCTCAAACAATTCTAATTCGCACCCGACACAACTGAATTACCCAGCCCAAATCCAGCCTCCTGCCGAATAATAATTTGAGGCATCAAACTCAAAAGCGACCCACACACACGACCACACCACCCACAGCGTTCACCCCAGGCGCCACCTCACAAAGGAACATCCGCCTCACCGCTACAGACTCACACCAGAACGCACAAGGAAAACCAATGACCAACGCGACCCGCCTCCCCGGCCCTATCGCCGACATATGGGACTGGCAACTACACGCCGCATGCCGCAACGCCGACCCCGCCATCTTCTTCCACCCCGAAGGCGAACGCGGATCCGCCCGCCGCAACCGGGATCACGCAGCCCAAAAAATCTGCGCCTCTTGCCCTGTGCAACCCCAATGCCGCGAACACGCCCTCGATGTCAACGAGCCCTACGGCGTCTGGGGAGGACTCACCGAAACCCAACGCGAAGAACACAGCAACACTGCCCGCCGCAGCCGCGCCAGCTAAAGCCACATCCTCCGAGGGCGGTCCCGCACACCCAGCGAGACCGCCCTCGTCTCATGCCCACACACCACAATGAACGCAATATCCAAACCTCACCTTGCCCAAGGAACACCAATGAACACTTGGACCCAAACCATGAGCGCCGGGCCACTACTTGGCATCGCAGCTGCAGCCATCGCCGTGATCCTCATCCTCGTCATAGGATTCCGCCTCCACGCATTCCTCACCCTCATCCTCGTCAGTCTTCTCACCGCCTTCGCCACCGGTATCCCCACCAGCCACATCATCCCCACCCTGACTGAAAACTTCTCCAAAACACTCGGCTCCGTTGCCCTTCTCGTTGGACTCGGCGCCATGCTCGGCAAACTCGTCGAACACTCCGGCGGCGCCCATATCCTCGCTGAACGACTCGTCCGCCTCTTCGGCGAAAAACACGCCCCCACCGCTCTGGGCATCGCCTCACTCCTCATGGGCTTCCCCATGTTCTTCGACGCTGGCCTCATCGTCATGCTGCCCGTCATCTTCGCCATCGCCACCCAGCTTCAGCGCCCCATCCTCCAGTACGCCATCCCAGCCATCGCCGCTTTCTCCGTCATGCACGTCTTTGTCCCACCACACCCAGGACCAGTCACTGCATCCGAAACCTACGGAGCAGACCTGGGCCTTCTCCTCGCCCTGGGACTACTCGTAGCCATCCCCACCTGGTACATCTCTGGAATCATCTGGGGACGCATCTGCGCCCACACCTACCCCTTCCCCGCACCCACCACCCTTTTCGGCGACACAACCAACACCTCCGTCACCAACCCACCCCGAGTCCGTACTGTCCTGTTCGTTCTGCTGCTGCCGATGCTGCTCATCTTCATGAACACCGGACTGGACTATCTGCGCGCAGCCGGATTCGTTGACAAAAAAGCAGCCTGGTACCCCATCCTCACCACGCTGGGCTCCTCCCCCGTCGCACTACTCATCTCCGTACTGACCGCGCTAATCCTGCTGGGCCACCGCCGCGGCAACGATGGCACCGCCTTAGAAAAACTCCTCGACTCCGCACTAGGGCCTATCTGCTCAGTCGTTCTCATCACTGGTGCAGGCGGAATGTTCGGTGGCGTCCTACGCGAATCGGGGATCGGGGCAGCTTTGTCCCAATCCCTGACCAACCTCGGCCTGCCCCTCATCATCGCGGCATATCTCATTTCCGTAGCTATGCGCATCGCCCAAGGATCAGCAACCGTCGCTCTCATCACTACCGCTGGGCTCTTGGCGCCCTCCGTTGCCGCAGCTAATTACAGCCCCGGAGAAGTTGTCGCTATCGCTCTCGCCACAGCCAGCGGATCCGTTTTCGGTAGCCACGTCAACGACTCCGGTTTCTGGCTCGTTGGGCGACTGCTAAACATGGACGTTGCAACAACACTGCGCACCTGGACCCTGCAACAAACCATCCAATCAGTCGTTGGGTTCGTCCTCGCAAGCGCTGTATTCCTCGTGCTTTAGATGCACAACCACACAAGGGCGGCCCCGCACCATCACTGGTGCGGGGCCGCCACCTTTTTAACTAGCCAGCTTCACAACTAGCTGTTCAGGTCACTCAGTGGCCGTGTCCGTGGCCGTGACCGTGGGTCTCGGGCTCTTCTTCCTTCTTCTCCACCACGAGCGTGTCAGTGGTCAGAACCATGGAAGCAATCGATGCGGCGTTACGCAGCGCCGAGCGGGAAACCTTCACCGGGTCGATGATGCCGTTGCCGATGAGCTCGCCGTACTCGCCCGTCGCAGCGTTCAGGCCCTGACCGAGCGGAAGTTCGGAGACCTTCGCCACAGCGACGTAGCCCTGCAGACCTGCGTTCTCAGCGATCCAGCGCAGCGGCTCAGCCGTGGCCTTCTTCACGATGTTCGCGCCAGTGGCCTCGTCACCGGTCAGACCCAGCTCATCGATGGCAACAGAAGCGTGCAGCAGAGCCGTGCCACCACCGGCGACAATGCCCTCCTCGATCGCAGCGCGAGTTGCGGCGATCGCGTCTTCGATGCGGTGCTTCTTTTCCTTCATCTCCACCTCGGTGTATGCACCGACGCGGATCACGCAGACGCCACCAGCAAGCTTGGCCAGGCGTTCCTGCAGCTTCTCGCGGTCCCAGTCAGAGTCCGTGTGCTCGATTTCGCCCTTGATCTGGGCAACGCGAGCATCAACCTCCTCCTGTGCGCCGCCACCATCAACGATGGTGGTGTTGTCCTTGGTGGAAACGACACGACGAGCAGTACCGAGCATGTCCAACTCGGCCTGGTCCAAACGCAGACCAACCTCTTCGCTGATGACAGTCGCGCCCGTCAAAGTAGCGATGTCCTGCAGCATTGCCTTACGACGGTCACCGAAACCGGGGGCCTTAACCGCAATGACCTTCAGGATCTCGCGCATGCGGTTAACAACCAGCGTAGACAGGGCTTCGCCCTCAACGTCCTCGGCGATGATGAGCAGCGGCTTCTTGGACTGGGCGATTTTCTCCAGAACCGGAAGCAAATCCTGCACCGAAGAGATTTTGCCGCTGTTAATCAACACGTAGGCGTCCTCCAGGACGGCCTCCATGTTTTCGGTGTCCGTCACGAAGTACGGGGAGAGGTAGCCCTTGTCGAACTGCATACCTTCGGTGAATTCAAGGCCTGTGGAAGAAGTCTGCGACTCCTCCACCGTGATCACGCCGTCTTTACCGACCTTGTCGAAAGCCTCACCGATCAGGCCACCGATCTCGGTGTCCTGAGCAGACAAGGAAGCAACCTGAGCAACCTCGTCCTTACCAGCAACCTCACGGGCGTTGGAGAGCAAACGGTCGTTCACCGCTGCCACAGCCTTGTCCATACCGCGCTTCAACGCAGCCGGGCCAGCACCGGCAGCCACGTTACGCAGGCCCTCGTTCACCATAGCCTGCGCCAAAACCGTTGCGGTCGTGGTGCCATCACCAGCGATGTCGTTCGTCTTGGTGGCGACCTCTTTGGCCAGCTGAGCACCGAGGTTCTCGTACGAGTCCTCCAGCTCAATCTCGCGAGCGATCGTCACACCGTCGTTCGTAATCGTGGGAGCGCCCCACGACTTGTCCAGAACCACATTGCGGCCCTTGGGGCCCAACGTGACCTTGACCGTGTCCGCAAGAGCGTTCACACCCCGCTCCAACGCTTTACGCGCGGAGTCACTGAATTCAAGAGTCTTAGCCATGAGAATCCTTACCTTTGCGCTGCTACGACGAGATACTCCGCCCCCACACCGGGAAGCGGATAGCGATCACGACGCGAGCCTCGATGGGCCCGCGCCGTGCTCGGAACTGCGCTGGATCAGGCGACGACGGCCAGAATGTCGCGGGCCGACAGGATCAAGTACTCCTCGCCACCAACCTTGATCTCGGTGCCGCCGTACTTGCTGTAGATGACCTTGTCACCGACCTTGACGTCGAGGGGAAGACGAGCGTCACCCTTCTCGTTCCAACGGCCCGGGCCCACAGCCAGGACCTCGCCCTCCTGGGGCTTTTCTTTAGCGGTGTCCGGAATAACCAGGCCGGAAGCCGTGGTCTGCTCCGCCTCGCTGGACTTGACGACGATGCGGTCTTCGAGCGGCTTAAGAGAAACCGACATGTTCTCGACCTTCCGATCGGGCCCACACCCAGTGCGGGCAAGTTCGATGATTGTCGGAGGCCGGGTGCGCGAACGCCGTCGCGGGGGTCGAACTCGCAAGCCCCGGTCGCCGTACCCGCGTATGCACGCCAACCCGCGAGCTGCTCCGGACCGCCACCGGCGAACCTCACACACCCTCGCAAAGCTGGCACTTGAACATCACGAGTGCTAACTCTGAATTTAGGCCTGGTCTGGCACTCGGTCAACTCGAGTGCCAGAAATAATTCCCCACCCCTAACCCGACGTGCATAAATCGCCCAACCCAACACAACACGAGAAGATGAGCACATGGACCTCGCCACAGTGCACCAACTCGCCTCACCCCAAGGATGGAGCCTGCTGGCCGCCCTCCCCCCATACGACGAAAACCACGCCACCGCCCTCAACACCGAACTACGCAACGCCGGCTACCCCGCCGACCTCATCGCCGCCGCACTCACCCAATCCCGCCTACGCGCCAAAGCAGCCGACAAATTCGGCGAATTCGCCGACGGCATGCTCTTCACTCCCGACGCCCTCGAACAAGCCACCCGCCTAGAAATCGCCGCACACCACGCACACCGCTACGTACGCGCCAACATCCACCACATCCACGACCTCGGCTGCGGCATCGGCTCCGACGCCATGACCTTCGCCAGCCTGGGCATCGCTGTCACCGCCATCGACGCAGACCCCGCCACCGCAGCCCTAGCCGCCCTCAACCTGCGCCACTTCCCCCACGCCGAAGCACACACAGGCCTCGCCGAAGACACCCCCCTACCCACTGACACCACCCACACCGGCATTTGGCTCGATCCAGCCCGCCGCGACACCACCCACAGCACCTCCAGCGGCAAAGCCACCCGCCTGCACAACCTCGACACCATCAGCCCACCGTGGTCCTTCGTCGAATCCGTCGCCGCTCAGATCCCAGCCACCGGTGCCAAACTCTCCCCCGCATTCCCCCGCAACCGAATCCCTGCCGGAACCCAAGCCGAATGGACCTCCCTGCACGGCGATGTCCTCGAATGCGCCATCTGGTGGGGCCCCCTGGCCGAACAACCCGGCCGAACCGCCACCATCTTGGGCAACCACCCACCCATCCACGTTCATCAAAACGACACACCCACCACCCACTCCTACGCCACCACACTCCCCAGCGAAGGAACACACCTCTACGAACCCGACAAAGCCATCATCGCCGCCGACCTCACCGGCGCCCTCACCACCGCCGTCGACGGAACCGAGCTAGCCCCTCACGTCGGCTACGTCGCCTCACCCAACCGCACCGAACTGCCTTGGGCCACCCGATACACCGTCATCGCCGCCATGAAACCCAACCCCAAACACGTCCGAGCCTGGCTACGCAAACGCGGCAGCGGACGACTCACTCTCAAACGACGCGGAGGACGCATCACCCCCGAAACATTCCGCCGCGAACTCAAACTCGATGGGCACGGCCCTGAAACCATCGGCATCTTGACCAGTGTCGCGGACAGCCCAGCTTTCCTGATCGTCGAACGCGACTGCACCACCACTCAATAACAAACCCAGGCAGGGGCAACCAGACAAAATAAAAAAACTAGGTGGCCGCTCCCCTCTTCACGAGACGAGCGACCACCTAGTTGGACTGAAGCAGCCCCTACTTCTTGTAGGCACGTCCTTCAAGATCCTTAAGACTGGAGAGCGGAAGTTCAGAAAGACGCCCTAAAACAGCCGCTTTCTCCTCATCCAGTGTGGGCTGTGGTGCCGGAGCGGCACTGCCTTCTGGTTGGCTCTGATCTTTCCTGCCAATTCCCTTAGGAACAGTCATAACAATCGAAATGATTGCCAAAAGAAGGAAGACAAGGTTAACGCCCAGAGCGATCATGCCAGCTTGACGCAAGCTCATATTGTCGGCACGTCCCTGCATGTGGAGGACGTGGCCAACGATGTCTGCAGGCACGCTCGTCATCGCAGTGAAAACTGCTAGAGAAACTGCCGCACCGATAGCGCCACCGAGGCTGGAAGCCATTTTGTAGATACCGGCTCCTGAACCAGCTTGCGCTGCCGGGAGATTCGAGAGAGCAGCGTCAGTCGATGGCGTGGCGTAGAACGCCAGACCGAAGCCGAAAAGGCAGTAAGCAATGATCGCCATAATCACGTACTGGCCAATGAGTACGTGCGTCATCATCAGAAGCAAGCATGCTGCGATGACGATGAAAGTTCCCCACAGCATCGGTTTGCGGGGACCGAACCGTTGCAGCAGCTTCTCACCGACACGGATGAACGCGATGATGAAAACGCCGTAACCAATGGTGAGCAGGCCCGCATCCCACGCGGTGTATGCCGTCCCGTCGGCTTTACGGCCAGCGAGCTGAATGAGCTGTTGGCTGACAATGAGCATGCCAATAGTGGCGTTAAGCAAGAAGTTACTGAGGGTGGCCCCAGTGAAAGTCGTGTTCTTGAAAAGCGCGAAATCAATGAACGGGTTAGCTTTGCCACGCTCAACGAAAACGAATGTCCCCCAGGCCAGAAGAGCAAGAACTGCCAAACCGAGGACTGTGGGGCTACCCCAACCGAGCTTCTTACCGAAAAGCAGCACGATCATGAGCGACAACGTGCCGACGATGAACAAGAGAAGACCCACGATGTCGAACGCGGCTCGCTGGCCAGTGTGAGCGACCTTGTTTTCGGGAGTCCCCAAGATCATGACGAACGCGATCACTGAAATAACAATCGAGGCAGCAAAAATGCCGCGCCAACCAACGTACTGAACAACAAACCCACCGAAAAGAGCAGCAAGACCAGAACCACCCCAGCTACCGATAGACCACATTGATACTGCACGTTGTCGTGCCGGGCCATCCCAGTAAGACTTCACAAGCGCCATCGAGGCAGGCATGATGCAGGCTGCAGAGAATCCCTGGATGGCACGCCCCACCAGGAGCAATGGCAACGCGGCAGGCCCTGCAGCAAACAGCAGCAGCGCAGACCCGATGATGCCCGCAATGATTCCGACCTGGGTGATCTTGACTCGGCCAACCTTGTCGGCCGTTCCACCCATGAGGACAATAAACAGGCCTGAGAACAGGGCAGTGATACTCACTGCCAAGTTCATCGCTGATGCATCGACGTGTTGGACTCCGCCAGCATTAACGTCAGCCATGATGGCCGGAGCCACCGTGCCAGCTGTTCCAGCGAACAACCAAAACGTGATGACAGCAAGCACGATGCCCCAAAGGAGCTTTTCCGTGCCTTGATAACCCACCGGTGGGGTGGTGTTAGTGGCATTCATGTAGGGGACCTTCTTTCTCAGACGCCGCGGGGAAAGGCGCCGGTTGGGTGAACGGGAAGGTAACGACCCACCCGAGGGGAGATCACGCTTTGCGGAGGAATCCAAGGACCGCCGAAACGGCAGCTTCAGTGCCGGTGGTCAGCGTCGGTTGGATAGCTGGCGCGAAACTCGGGTTGTGGTTCGGATAAACCGGGGAACCTTCGGTATATCCACCGAGACCCCAATAGACGTAGGGCACGTCGAAAGCGCGAGGAATATTGCTGAAATCTTCTGAAGCAGTGACGGGAAGCATGTACTCAACACGCTCGGCCCCCAGTCCTTCACGAAGAGCTTCGGTGACAGCCAGGGCAGCCTGTTCATCGTTGTCGGTGAGCGGATAACTGTCGGAGTACTCAAACTCTGGTTCTTTGGGGCTGCGCGAAGCCTCGCATTCGGATTTGACGATGCGTTCCATCGCCTCAACGAGCTGGTCCCGGATGTCCTCGGAGTAAGCACGGAAGTTGATCCGCAGCTCAGCACGATCAGGAATGATGTTGGCTTTTTGTCCGGCCTGTAGCGCACCGACGGTGATGACTCCGAAATCGCCGGGGGCAATCTCGCGGGCCACCACTGACTGCAAACGCACAACGATGGAGGAGGCCAGCAAGACCGGGTCAACTCCCAAGTGCGGCATTGATCCGTGGGAGCCTTTTCCGTACACAGTAACTTTGGCAGACACAGCGGTTGACAGGATCGGCCCGGACGCGACCGCTACTTTGCCAGCTACGGGAGAAGCCAAAACATGTTGCCCTAGACACACATCGGGCTTTGGAATCGCTTCAATGAGTCCGGCATTCACCATGGATTGGGCGCCTTGAGCAGTTTCTTCTGCAGGCTGGAAGAGGGCAATGTATGTACCGCTCCAGGTGTCTTTATGCTCGGCAAGCAGCTGGGCAGCGCCAAGGCCAGCGACGACATGCATGTCATGACCGCACGCGTGCATAACGGGCTGTTCGATGCCGTCCTGGTCTTTCATGACCTTTGTTGAGGCGTAGTCAAGGCCGGTTGCTTCCTGCACGGGAAGAGCATCGATATCTGCACGGAACAAGACGGTGCGCCCCTGACCATTCGCCAGGACTCCCACCACGCCGCCGCCAACTTCCTTGACGTCGTAACCGTACTCAGTGAGCTTGCCCACAATGAGTGCACGAGTTTCAGTCTCGACCATAGAAAGTTCAGGGTTCTCATGGAGGTGCTTGTAAAGAGTCTCCTGCATTTCAGCTAATGCCGGAACCTTGGCGGTGATATCAGCGATAGACACGACCGGACCTTTCCTCTAAGAAGATGAAGGGCAATGGCAACCGGGTATCAAGGAGTCAGTCGATCGCCCTCATATATTTTTATTTACCCAGTGTTATCACCAGCGGACGCAGCGGCACGGACTCCGTATAACCACACCGAAATCTTGACCTATACAAGAGATAAGGATCGACCAAGACAAAGAAATCTTGAAACTATTGAGCTGTTCTCCCCCAAGAACCCGCCTAGGACACTGGGGCCTCCGATGCCATCTCCAGTGACTTTCACTCGAGATGGCAGGGGAGCTAGCAGTAAGCAGCAGCACACCCCATCCAAAACACAGCTACCATCAGGACGTAAGCACTCAAAGTGACGTAAGACACAAATAGGTAGCCCCAGTAACCAGATTTTCTGTAAAAAAATATTTACAAAAATAATCTGACTTTCTCGAAAAGACCACTCTTCACATTTACAGGAACCTCGCCCACCTGAAATCCCTCCCCTCAAAGTCCTGGAGAATCACACACATAGCGATAAGCGCTCCCCAGCCGTTGATGCCACCACTGCAGCCGCTCCACGGGCGCCTCAAACTGCTCCACCAAACCTGAATCCACCTCCACAGACCCCACCGGAAGCACACCCCCTCTAGGCACCAATGAACTACGCGATACATCCCCAGCCAGCAACGCAACCGTGCCTAAACCACACGCAAACTCAAGCTCTGGAAGCGCAGCCGCAAGCGCCACCCCAGCCCCAATACCAACCGAAGTATCCAAAGCACTACTCACCACAGTCGGCAATCCCACCTGCTCAGCAATCTCAAGAGCACGGCGCACACCCCCCAACGGCGCCACCTTGACCACAATGAGATCAGCGGCCTCAGCACGAGCAACTCGTAAAGGATCTTCCGCCTTACGGATCGACTCATCAGCAGCGATACGCACACTGCAACCCGCCGTTACAAGAGCGCGACGAAGACGCGCCAAATCATCCACCTCAGCCACAGGCTGCTCTACATATTCAAGGCTGTACCGCGACAACACAGCAATAGCCTCCACCGCAGTGCGCACATCCCAACCCGCGTTAGCATCTAGACGCACCGGAACATCCGCTCCAACATAATCCCGGACCGCTGCAACCCTATCCACATCCTCAGCTAGGCTCTGCCCCTGCTCAGCCACCTTGACCTTCACTGCAGCGAACCCGTCATAACGATCGAGAATGTCCGGCACTCGACTAGCTGGCACAGCTGGAACCGTGGCATTAACCGGAACAACTTCACGAACCGGTTCAGGCCAGCCGCACCAGGCAGCCTCAATCGCCGCAGCCAACCACCGTGAGGACTCCGCCGGGCCATACTCCACAAAAGGCGACCATTCCCCCCAGCCAGCAGGCCCTCGAAAAAGCATGGCCTCCCGATGAGTCACCCCACGGAAACGCGTGTTCATAGGAATACGGACCACACACGAGGCATCAAGCAATTCCGCCAAAGTTGGCCAAGAAGACACACACGCAGAACGCAGCGAAGGCACAGAAGAATGCATCGTCCTATCCTGGCGCCTAGAACAGAACGACGCATCCACTACCTACTCATTTCCACCCGCCGGCACACCGGCTCAGGCGCGATCCGTGAGAACCGCCGTTAAACCGATCGTGTCCGTAATCTCTGGGCCACCACCACGCTGCGGCAACCCCGCAAATGGCTTGGCGTAACCATTCAGCAACGGGCCAACCCGGCTACCCTCAACATGCCGTTGGGCCTCACGCAGCGCTTGCTCTCGAGCCTGAGTCGAATGGAACACAAGAACCGAAGCATTACCAACAGAACCACCACCAGAACGCACACCCCCCTCAAGCGGACGGTCAAAGAACTCTTTAAGCTGAATCGGCTCTGCAACAGCCAAATCAGGACGTCGAGTAACAAGAAGGTCCCGGCACTGAGTCATCAACTCAAGAGTTCCTGCAGAACAATCCCCCTCAGAAACGAACGTAACCGTCGGGTAAATACCCAAAGAAATAGCGCGATCAGCCGCCAGCTCAGCCGAAATCACAATCTGCTCAACCGTGGCGTTCTCCCCATAGGCAGGGCCAGCATAAATCTGGATGGACTCCTTATCGAGAAGATACGTACTGGTCCCCACCGAAGTAACTCCAGGAGACAAACCGATAAGTTCGTCAGCCAAACGCACCAAATCCGAACCGGTATCGATACGGTCACCCACCACAGACTGCACTTCCTCCATCGCAAGCAAAACCATGGAGTAAGTAAGCGGATCAGCCAAATCTCGGACAGCCACCTGTTCCTCAACACCACGTTTAGCCGCCAAATAGCGCACAACCTCAGGAGCAGGGCTTGCAACATCAATGATCTGCGCCGCATCAGGCATAGGGATGTGGTGAAGAGCAGCAACCTCACCAATTTGCTCAGTAGACCCAACAAACAAACACGTAGCCATACCGAAATCGAGCAACGCCCGGGCAGAACGGAGCATGTCGACAGTGACAGGACCAGGCAAAGCTGTGGCGTAACGCTTAGTACCCAACCGCTCCATCACCGAAGCCCGCAACTGAATATATGTAGCGCGACGTGGCTGCTCATTCTCCTGCAAACCGCGGAGCCACTCAGTAGAAAACGCTTCGGCATACGTCTGTTTCGTCATCTGTGCACGCTCTTCGTCATCAGCGGGAATCTGCATCTGGATGCCGTTCACCGCCGAAGCCGCCTCATACGTGAAGTCATCCGTCGCCAACAAAGGCATACCCGCCTCCAACGCTGGCGCACACAAACTCATCACATTCTCGCTAGGCAAAAGACCGCTCGTCAGAAGCACACCCGCTGGACGAACCCCCTTAATCTCAGCAAGAGCAGCAGTCATAAGAACATCCGGACGATCACCAGGGGTGATGACAAAACGCCCCGCCTCAGCGGTACGGTCCACAACACCTGGCATACCTTGAGCAGCGATCATCGTGTGCTCAACACGACGATCCATATCGCCCTCAGAAACAACCGTCAGACGCAGCTGATGAACAATGTCACGCACCCGCAAACGCTCAAGCTGAGGACTATGCGGAACAGCAGCAACAACCTGCAAATTCCGGGCTTCAAGATCACGCTGAACATCACCCAGCAGCCCCTTGTCATCATCCTGAATACCGACAATGACAACGCCAATAACCCGGCCTGGGCGACGGTCAGTAAAAGGACGCGCAGCCATCGCGACATGATCAACAACTTCGGCCAAACCCTCGGCAGCTGTGGCAACAAGAAGCACATCAGCATCAACACCCACGGCAAACTCTTCATTGAACTGATTCGTCAAAGAAGTCCCGCGAATAGGGGAAAGCCCCTCAAAAACCACCGCTTCATGCGCCAAAACATCACGCATCTCAAAAAGCGCCGAAGACAGCATAGTGTCACTGCCATACATGGCGTAATTACGCATCGCGGTATCAGAAGTAACCGGCTGTGGCGGACGCAACCGCGTCACCAACCGAAACACCTCAACAGATTGATCCTCGTTACCCTTGCTGAACTCCTGCGCAATGGGTTTGGCATAAGCCACATTCACACGCGTCTCGGACAGCGCCTGAACCAGGCCTAGACACACAGGAGTCACAGGCTCCCGATGACCGGCGGGTACCACGAGAATCCGTCGTTGCATGCTGCGCTCCTCACCACGACACCACCCACGGCCGTGGGCGGAGACTAGGACAGTCCTGCCTCCTCATCGGCCAATGCGACCGGTTAGCAAGCACATAGCGCAATCGTGTGCACAAGAACACGCATCAGTCGTAAACGACCTCACCATCATCACGACACGCAATCTCAATCGCCTCACGATGACGACCCTCCATCGGCGGAAGATCTGTCACCGGCCACCACCCCACCTCAGAAGACTCATCGTCTCCCACCCGCGGAACACCACCTACCCACCGACACCGAAAAGCAACATCAACATAAGCAGACTGATCACCATTGGGATAAGTAACAACCGGCGTCACTCGCACAGCGATCAACCGCTCAACCTCAACATCAATACACGCCTCTTCCTTCGCCTCACGCACCGCCGTCACCGCAGGGGGTTCCAACGGATCAACCACCCCAGTCACCGGGGTGTACTCACCGTTATCAGAACGACGCACCAACACCACCTCCACCCCCCGACCACCCTCACGCACCACCACAGCAGTCACACCCGGCAGCCACAACAGATCGTGCCCCACCTTGGCCCGCAACCTCGCAACATGTTCAGGGATCGGCATGCACTCAAGGCTAGACCCACCCCACAGCTCTTTTTCTGGGCCTTACCTAGCCAGCCAATGCGACACAGCTGCCTTCACTTTCCATTAGACCCCTCCTGCTGCGCGACCGTTTCCCCCTCACGGTCGATCCCCCACAGCCCCCGAAGACTGCACCCTGTACACAGTCTCTTTGGAGTAAGACTCCTGCTGCTGAATCGGGTCTACATACGCAGAAATAAAACTAGCCCCCATAAACAACGCCGCCACACCTACAAAAAATCGTTGCCTCCTCATGACAACCAGTTTTTCCCTGTACCACCCCACCGGTCATCCGCCCCCAGTCTGCAAACCACCTGACACCCCTACACCTAAAGTCGCACCCCACCTACCCCCAAAGTCGCATCCCACCAGAACAACACCGCAAGCCTAGGCTTGCCACATGGACACCGTGTCACAGACCTTCGACCCCACTACATGGGAGACAGTTCCCGGCTTCGAGGACCTGACCGACATCACCTACCACCGCAGCACCGCCCCCGGCCCCGTCCCCGGACGCCCCCTGGGCTGCGTGCGCATCGCCTTCAACCGACCCGAAGTTCTCAACGCATTCCGACCACACACCGTCGACGAGCTCTACCGCGCCCTCGACCACGCCCGCATGACCCCACACGTGGGAACCATCCTCCTCACCGGCAACGGCCCCCACCCCACCCCAGGCAAATCCCCCACCACCAACGGATGGGCCTTCTGCACCGGCGGAGACCAACGCATCCGCGGACGATCCGGATATCAATACGCCAGCAAAGACGCCACCACCGGCGAGGAATCCCACACCAACATCGACGAACAACGCACCAAAGCCGAAGGTGGCCGCCTCCACATCCTCGAAGTGCAACGCCTCATCCGTACCATGCCCAAAATCGTCATCGCCGTCGTCAACGGCTGGGCAGCAGGCGGCGGACACTCCCTCCACGTCGTCTGCGACCTCACCATAGCCTCCCGCCAAAACGCCCGCTTCAAACAAACCGACGCCGACGTAGGCTCCTTCGACGCCGGTTACGGCTCCGCCTACCTCGCCAAAATGGTGGGCCAAAAATTCGCCCGCGAAATCTTCTTCCTCGGCCGCGAATACACCGCCGAAGACATGCACCGCATGGGCGCCGTCAACATCGTCACCGACCACGACGACCTCGAACACGAAGCCATCCGCGTCGCCACCGAAATCTTGAGCAAATCACCCCAAGCCCAACGCATGCTCAAATTCGCATTCAATCTCACCGACGACGGGCTCATGGGCCAACAAGTATTCGCCGGAGAAGCCACCAGACTGGCCTATATGACCGACGAAGCCATCGAAGGCCGCGACCAATTCCTTGAAAAACGCAACCCCGACTGGAGCCCCTTCCCCTGGTACTTCTAACCTTCCTTTATCTGAACTTTCGCAAGATAGAAGTTCTCACAGTGCCCAAGAATTCTTCATCACTACTGTGATGAATCCTTTATTCGATGCACCTGACACTTCACCTCTTGCCCGTTTACTCCCTCCTGCTGAGCAATCACTTTCCCCTCATGATCAATAATCTTGCAATGCAAAGTTCCCGAAGCAGGAGCAGTAGCCGAAACCATCGGACCTGCACCAGCGATCATTTTCTTACTCCATGTCGAATCGGACACCTCTTCAGAAACAATCATGGGACCATTCAGACCGTCCCTCTTCAAGGGGAAAACCTTCCCCAGAGGATCTGAAGAATCCAACCGGTATTCAACCTCTTTGGAGTAGTAATCCCGCACACCCTCACATCTTCAGGTTTCGCATTTGCATACACACAAAAACCACTAGCGCTTACAAACAGCGCTGCCATACCTACACACATTTGTTTCATCTTCATAAAAATCAGTGTCACCACTCGTCCACCCCTCGGTAATCCACCCCCGGCCCCAAACTCACCCCCACATAACTACCCCCAAAGTCGCACACCATCTACCCCTTCAGTCGCACATCACTTCACCAGCACATTTGCCGCACCGCACCCCACATCCGTAGCGTCAACACCAACTCCCCTAACAAAACCCCACAGCAGCCCCACCGACGCGGCCTGCCTAGGATGAACCCCGCCCCCAACGCACCCGCACCAACACACCGAGAGGGAACCCCAACCGACGTGAGCAGTCACGCCACCTCACCGTCTCCACACCCCTCCCCCACCCCCACAACACCACCACGACTCCGCTGGATCGACGCCTCACGCGCCGTCGCAGTCATCCTCGTCGTCCTCTTCCACGTCACCATCGGCCACTACTACCTCATGGCCTGGGTCGGCGGACTCGAAACCGGACGATGGGCACGCATCAACCAAATCCTCTCCATCATCCGCATGCCCCTGCTATTCGCCCTCTCCGGCGTACTCGCATCCGGAAAAATCCACCGAGGATTCCGCCGCGGCAAAGCCATCCTCGGCGCCGCCACCAACTACTGGCTCTACACCATCTGGCTCATCACCTACGGCATCTTCATCCTCTGCATGCCACCAGACTTCCCCACCCCCCACAAAGTCGCTTCCCTCGACCAGTGGCTCATCCAACTCTGGCTCCCCAACACCTACCTCTGGTACCTCTTCGCCCTATCCACCTACATCCTCCTCTTCACCGCACTACGACGCGTACCCCCCTGGATCACCCTCACCACACTCTTCATCCTCCACCTCATCGCCGTCCAGGCCTGGTCACTCGAAAGCGCACTCTGGACCCGCGCCTTCACCTACGCCATCTTCTTCGGCCTAGGCGTACACGGCCGCGCCATCCTCACCCGCATGGCAAGCAGCCCACCCCTCACCATCCTCACCGCCATCACCTCCTGGGCCATCTACCAACCCATCGGCATGACCCGACTCCTCAGCCTCGCCCCACCCGGCCCCGGCTACGCCACCCTCATCGCTCTCCTCTACATCACCCTCGGCCTGACCGCAGTCGGCTTCGTCGGATGCCTCGTCCGCATCCCCCACCTAGCAACCCCCCTGACCTACCTCGGCCACCACACCCTCGGCATCTACACCCTCCACATCCCCCTAGCCACCATCCTCAACCTCATCACCCTCGGCCTAAGCACCGGACTCGGCAGCACCATCCGCAGCATCCCCTGCGCCGTTTTCCTCTACCCCATCCTCGCCACCACCATCGTCATCGCCGGATGCGTCCTCCTAGAAAAAATCCTCCGCCGCATCCCCACCCTCGCCTTCCTCTTCACCCTCCCCAAACCCCTCGCCAAAGCATGCGAACACCTACGCACCACCCTCAACAACACCACCCCCACCCGAAAAAACAACACAACCACCACCCCCCAACCCCGCACCCATCCACCCGCACATGAGTAGGGTGACCCCGTGCCGGAACCCACAACCACCACCCCCATAACTCCCCTCACCATTCCCACCCACGGCGACCTCACCCCCGCCTACACCACCCTCCGACACGCCCTCGACGGAAACACCCCCCTCCTCATCCCCACCGCCTCCGACCACACACCCCCCACCACAGCAACCACCGCAACCAACCTCCCACCCCAAGCCACCCTCGCCATCTCCACCTCCGGATCAACAGGAACCCCCAAACTCGCCACCTGCACCGCCACAGCACTCCATGCCTCCATCACCGCCACCGAACACGCCCTCGGTGGCCCCGGCCAATGGATCCTCACCCTCCCACCCCACCACATCGCAGGACTGCAAGTAATCCTGCGATCCCTCGCAGCAGGCCATGACCCCATCCCCATCCACCGCACCACCAGCTTCACTGCCACACACCTGGCCACCGCCCTCCACCAAGCCCAAACCACCACCCCCAACACCCCCCACTACACCTCACTCGTCCCCACCCAACTCGCCCGACTACTAAACACCACCGAAGGCATCACCACACTGCGCCAACTCGACGCCATCCTCGTCGGCGGCGCAGCAACCCCCACCGAACTCATCAACCGCGCCAAAGACCACAACATCAACCTCATCACCACATACGGCATGAGCGAAACCTGCGGCGGCTGCGTCTACAACGGCCACCCCATCGGCGACACCACCATCACCTTCACAAACAACACCACCACCCCCACACGCATCCAACTCACAGGCACCCACATCGCCCACGGATACCTCAACCCCACCGACAACCCCACCACCCTCACCCTCAACACAAACACACCCTTCACACACCACCCCAACGGCACCCGCACATACCTCACCGACGACATCGGACACATCAACCCCGACGGCACCCTCACCCTCGAAGGCCGCACCGACGACATCATCAACACCGGCGGCCTCAAAGTCCTCCCCACCCACGTCGAAAAGGCCCTCGCCCCACACCTACCCCCCGGAACAACCATTCACGTCACCGGAATACCCCACCCCGAATGGGGAACCACCGTCGCCGCAGCCTTCGCCCCCACCAACCCCACCCACATCAAACACCTTCAACAACTCATCCCCACCGCACTGACCGCCGCCCGCGAAACCCTCCCCCCACACGCCATCCCCCGCCACACCATCGTCCTACCCCACCTACCCCAACGCGGCCCCGGCAAACCCGACCGCGCCGCCATCCGCAACACCCTCATCCGCACACAACCCCGCCCTGAAAACCCCATGCCAGAATGAACCTCACCCCCACACCCACCGGCGAAAAGAACGGAAAACGTTGTGATCCGGGTAATCGGCACTCTGCTCATCCTCGCCTACAGCATCTACACCCTCGTCGACTGCCTCAACACCGACGAACAACACATCCGCGCCCTGCCCAAACCCCTCTGGGCACTCGGAATCTGCCTCTTCCCCATCGTTGGAGGCACCGCCTGGTGGCTCGCCGGACGCCCACAACGCCCCCGCCCACAACGACCTATCGGCCCCGACGACGACCCCGATTTCCTCCGCGGTCTCTAACCTCACGCACCACCACCGCACACCACACTCGCCCACACGCCACAATGGCTACCTCCAACCGAACAACACACCAAGCAATCTGACTAGCCACACAAGGATTCACACCCCATGGCCACGTACAAGGAATGGGTCCAAGGTGCACGCCCCCGCACACTGCCCGCAGCCGTAGCGCCCGTTGTCATCGGCGCAGGATCCGCCTACGCGGTCGACCGAGGAATCTTCCCCTTCGCCGTACTAGCCCTACTCGTCGCCCTCGCCCTACAAATCGGCGTCAACTACGCCAACGACTACTCGGACGGCATCCGCGGCACCGACGACACCAACGTACGTATCGGCCCAATCCGCCTCGTCGGTCAAGGACTCGCCACACCCCAAGCAGTCAAAAACGCAGCATTCATCTCTTTCGGCGTCGCAGCATTCTTCGGCTTAGCCCTCGTCGCATTCGCCAACACCCTATGGATGATCGGCGTCGGCTTGCTCGCCATCGTCGCCGCCTGGTTCTACACCGGAGGTAAAAAACCCTACGGATACCTCGGACTCGGCGAAGTCATGGTCTTCATATTTTTCGGACTCGTCGCCACCTTGGGAACCACCTACACCCAAACCCTCTACATCACCCCGGCCTCCATCGCCGGAGCAGTCGGCGTCGGTTCGCTCTCCTGCGCAATCCTCATGGCCAATAACCTCCGAGACATCCACACAGACCCCGGCGCAGGAAAAATCACCCTGGCAGTCCGCCTCGGAGAACCCGGCGCACGCTTGGCCTACGCAGGCATGATCGCCGTCGCAGCAATCTGCTCACTTATCGCTGGTTTCTTCCACCCAGGTGCCTGGTTCTGCCTCATCACCTTCGTTTACATCATCCCCGGCGTACGCCAAGTACTACGCGGATCCAGCGGTCGTGATCTCATCACCGTCCTGGGCCGCACCGGAAAATTCACTCTCATCTACGGCATTTTCCTAGGCCTGGGCATGGCCATCTGGCGTCTACCCGCTATCGGCTAATCAGCGGAACGAATCCGCCTCAGAATCTTCCTCAGCAGAAGACTGATCTACCTGAGCCCGACGCTCGGCTTTCTCTTGCCGGCGACGCTCAACTCGTTCAGCCACATCAACTGCAAAGCGATCCCGCAACTTGCCCAAAGTAAACAACGAAATCAACATCGAAACCGTGGCGGCCACCAACAGCAGCACTAGTGGGTCTTTAAGACCCACTAGCCAGAGAATCAACAGGCACGCAAGGAAAATGCTGATCCGAGCGAAGGAATAAACAATAGAAGGACGCATATCAATCACAGCCCCGAGTAAGAGTGCATGCCTGGGAAAAACATGTTCACGATGGTGAAGTTCACAATAATCGCCATGTAGCCGATCACAGCGATGACGTTCGACTTTTTCAAACTCCATCCACTTGTGGCGCGAGAGTGCAAATAAGCCGCGTAGATCACCCAGATGACAAAAGTCCATACCTCTTTGGGGTCCCAGCTCCAATAGATGCCCCAGGCTTTTTGCCCCCAGATTGCCCCTGCAATGAGCGTGAAAGTCCACAACGGGAACGCAGTGATGTGCAGGGCGTAAGAGGCCCGATCCAGAGCCGCGGCGTCTGGAAGCAGTGCGAGCAATGAGGCCTGCTTGCCTGTTCCTTCACGCAGTTTTCGTTCATGGCGAGCTTTAGCCAAATGAAGCAGCAACACCACGAATGCGAGCGTGAACACGGCTGTCGCCAAGATCGCGATCGGAACGTGAATAACCAGCCAGGTGGACTTCAATGATGGAACCAGTTCCGCTGCAGGGGCATACCACACTGTGATGGCAAGCCCGAGCATCAACAACACCGGCGTCACAACAAACACACCCATCCATTTGAGTGGTCGTTTCAGCCCCAATCCCAAAAAAACCGCCATAATGAGAAAAGCTGCGGCAACCGCGAACTCGAACATGTTCGATACAGGGGCTCGCTGTACGGAAAGGCCTCGTAGCACCATCGACACAAACAAGGTCATGGTGCCTAGCCACCCCAACATGGTTGCTATCGCACCGGAACGAGCATCAACTTCCTCAATTTTCCGGTTACTCAACTCCTCGACGGCTGAACCGTGCAGGATTCCCAATCCGCTCGAATCGAGAGAACCAATACCTAGGCGTTTTTCATTTTTGTCCGCTGTTCTGGCACCTTCGGGTGGAACCGGAGCATTCCCGGCGGTTACTGGTGTCTGTTCGTTTTCTGCTGTAACGCGGCTGCCTCCGGTAGCAGCGCGAGCCACCCCCAAGAAGATCGCGTATCCGATCATGGCGCAGGACAGCATGGCCATGGCGGCGTAGAGGGCGTAGTTGGACAGCAACGCGAGCTGCTGATTCGTCATCATGCCTGCCTCGGTGTGTTGGGGTGGCCGTTGGTAGTTTTCGTTTCTTTGGCTTCTACAGCTGCGCAGAGCCTGTGCGCCAGTTCAGTTATCGCGTCGTTCAGTAGAGGGTCTTCGCCGCGGGCGAGGCCACCGACGTGAACGGTGTTGTGTGTGGAGCCATTGTCGGTGGTGTCCGTAGTGACGCGGATGTAGACGCGTCGACGGCGAACGGTAAGAGAGATCATCAAGCCGATCAATGCGACAAGGGAGGACACGAGTGCGAGAGTTTTGCCTGGATCGTAGCGGGTGGATAGGCCTGCCCAGCGAGGGATGTTTTGCTCAAGGGTGACGCTGCCCAGGTTGTTGGGCAGTTGCACGGTGTCACCGGGGCGTAGCCAGAGTTGGGCTGGTTTGCCGTCGGCGTTTTTTACTTTGGTCATGCGGGTGGTGTCCAGGCTGTAGACGGATTGAGGACCACCGGAGTAGAGGTCACCGGTGTAAACGTCTAGTACTAGGAGGGGGTTTTCGAGGTCGGGGTAGACAGATACGGGACCGTTTTTATCGGTGAAAGCACTGGGTAGGAGCACTCCGGTGAATCCGAGTTGTTTGGGCTGTGCGCCTACGACTTTGACGGCTCCAGTGGAGGTGTAGACGCCGTCTTGGGGCAGGAAGGGTGTGGATTGTCGATAGAGCACCTCGCCATCTGGATTCCGGACAGTGATGGTGGGGGCGTACCCGTTGCCGAGGAGATACGTCCAGGCGTCTCCGAATTGGAGGGGTGCGTTGACTGCGAGGGGTTTTTTGCTGGTTGTTCCATCAGGCATGGTGATGGTGGTTTGGGCGGAGAAGTCACGAGCCTGGCCGAATTGGGGGGCGTCTGGGCGATCTTGGAACTTGACGTGAAGTGAGTCGATGCGCAGTTGCCAGGGGTCGAGGGTGTTGGGGTTGACCCATGGTCCGGGCGCGAAGGTGTCGTAGCTGGAGACGTCGTTGACGAAGCCGGTGCCGACGGGGACGATGCGGTCTGCTTTCCAGCCGACGAGGTATCCGATGGCCAAGGCCACGATGACGACAACTAGGCCCAGGTGGAAGGCGATGTTTCCGGTTTCGCGCAGGTGGCCGCGTTCGGCGGCGATGGAGCGGTCTTCGTCTGCGGGGCGCATGCGGAATCGGGCTTTTCCGAGCATGACGCGGGCGGTGTGGAGGATGTCTTCTTCGCTGGCTGTGGTGGTGAAAGAGCTGTAGGCGGGGAGCCGGTTGAGGTTTCGTGGAGTGCGCGGTGGTAGGGAACGCAGCGCTTTTATATGTGCGCCGATGCGGGGAATGATGCAGCCGATGAGGCTGAGGACGAGCAGGAGATAGATAGCGGAGAACCAGGGGGATATGAATACGTCGAAGAGTCCGACTGTGTCGAATATGGCGCCGATGGTGGGTCGTTGGTTGATCCATTGGGTGACGGCAACGGCGTTGGTGGTGCGTTGGGGGAGCATGGAGCCGGGGATGGCTGCGACGGCGATCAGCAGAAGTAGGAAGAGTGCCGTACGCATGGATGTGATTTGTCGCCAGGCCCAGCGTGCCCATCCTCGTGGGCCGAGGCGTGGCTGGGAGCTGGGGGCTTGGGGTGGGGTGTGAGTGCTCATGTCCTGTTCCCGTTGCTGCCTGCCGGGGGCTGGGTGTTAGAGGGCGGTCTGGAATCGGTTGACGAGGGTGGTTTGGAGGTAGTGGACGATAGTGTCCCATGCTCCGGTGAGCAGGAGCAGTCCGACGGTGAGCAGGAGCAGTCCTCCGGCGATGTGGATTGCGTGTTGGTGGCGGCGGAGCCAGGTGGAGGCGGTGAGGGCGTGTTGCCAGCCTGCGGCGATGAGCAGGAATGGGATGCCTAGTCCTGCGCAGTAGGCGATTCCTAGGAGTGCACCGCGGGTGATGAGTCCGGTGTCACCGGCGAGGTTGGTGGCTAGTGCGTAGATGACGGCGTAGGTGGGGCCCATGCAGGGCGCCCAGCCTAGGCCGAAGATGATGCCGAGCAGGGGGGCGCCGGCTAGGCCGGTGCGTGGTCGCCAGCTGGGTGTGTAGGTGCGTTGGGTGCCGAAGCCAAGGAAGATGAGGGCGAAGGCGATGATGATGATGCCGCCGAGGCGGGTGAGCCAGGGGGTGTAGTTGTGTAGGGCTGCGCCTGCTGCGGAGGCCAGGAGTGTGCCGGTGATGAAGACGGTGCTGAATCCGAGGACGAATAGCGCGGCGCCCAGGAGGGTGCGGTTTCGGATTGGGGTGGGCTGGTTGGGGGTGTCGGTGGTGTGAGCGATGCCGCCGACGTATCCGAGGAATCCTGGGACGAGGGGTAGGACGCAGGGGGATGCGAAAGAGATGCTTCCTGCAGCGAGGGATATGGTCAGGGCGAGGAGCAGGTTGCCGTCGGCGAGGACCTGTGTGAGGTCTGTCATGTGTTTTTTCCGTTGCGGACGTCGTCGATGAGTCCGGTGAGGGTTGAGGCGGTGGCGAGGGCTCCGGAGATGCGTGCGGCGACGCGGCCTTGGGTGTCGATGACCAGGGTGGTGGGGGTGGCGTTGGCTAGGCCGTTGAGTGAGGAGGCGAGTTTGCGTTCGGGGTCGGTGAGTGAGGGGTAGGTCAGGCCCCATGCTTTGGCTGCTGCGGAGCCGGTTTCTGGGCTTTCACCGACGTTGATTCCGATGAATTGGATGTTGGGGTCTTTGTTGTAGGGGGCGCGTGCTTTTTCGAGTTGGGGTGCTTCGTTTTGGCAGGGTTGGCACCAGGATCCCCAGATGTTGAGGACGGTGATTTTTCCGCGGTTGTCGGTGATGTTCCAGGGGGTGCCGTCGAGGAGTTTTCCGTTGAGGGTGATGGGGGTTTTGCGTTGGTCGGCGGGTAGGCGTTGTACGGCGCCGTCTCCGGTGACGTAGCCGAGGTCGTCGCCGCGGCGGGCTTGGTTGGCGATGGTGTTGCCGCTGGTGCTGCAGGCGGTGAGGGTAGCGGTGAGGAGAAGGGTGGTGAGGGTGCGTGGGGTGTTTTTCATGCGCCGACTCCTCCGGTGGATCCGGGGTAGAGTTCGGCGGCTGGTTCGCTGTAGGCGATGGCGATGATTTCGTGGTCGCGCAGGGTGAAGCTGGTGATGGAGGCGAGGCCGCATTCGCGTTTGCGGGGGTCGTGCCATAGGCGGCGGCCTTCGACGGATAGGCGCAGTTCCCAGATGGGGAGTTGGTGGGAGACGGCGACGACGTCGGCTCCGTCAGCGAGTCGGTGGGATGCTTCGACGGCAGCGTGGAGGGCTTCGCGCATGCGGGTGGCTAGGTGGGTGTAGGGCTCGCCCCAGGAGGGGCGGAAGGGGTTGCGGATAAGTTTCCAGGTGGCGGGGTTGCGCAGGGAGGCTTGTCCTTGGCCGAATTTATGTCCTTCGAAGGAGTTTTGGGCTTCGATGATGCGGGGGTCGGTGTAGATGGGCAGGTTGTGGTTGGCGGCGACGGGTTGGGCGGTTTCTTGGGCGCGTTCTAGCGGTGAGGAGACGACCAAGCCAACGGGGAAGTTGCGGAGGGATTGTGCTGCGAGTTCTGCCATGGCGTGGCCGCGTTCGGAGAGGTGGTAGTTGGGTAGGCGGCCGTAGATGATGCGTGCCGGGTTGTAGACCTCGCCGTGTCGCAGGAAGTGCACCGTAGTTTCGCGGCTGCTCTTGCTGCTTGTGCTCATCGTTGACGCCTTTCGTGCCGGTTTGTGGGGTCAGTTGGTGGTTGCTTGTGCGGCTGCGTTGGCTGCGGCGGGTAGGGCGGTAATGATCTGGTCGATGGCGGTGTCGTCGTGGGCTGCGCTGACGAACCAAGTTTCGTATGCGGAAGGGGGTAGGTGGACGCCGTTGCTGAGGAGGCTGTGGAAGAAGGCGGCGAAGGCGTGGGTGTTTTGGGTGCTGGCCTCGGCGTAGTTGCGGACTTCGCCTTCGCGGAAGAAGACGGAGAACATGGATCCTGCCCATTGGATGTGGTGTGGGACGCCTGCGGTGGTGAGGGCTTGGCTGGTGGCGTTGGCGATGGTGGCGGCGGTGGTGTGGATGCGGGTGTAGAGGTCTGGGGTGCAGGCGCGGAGTGTGGCTAGGCCTGCTGCTGAGGCGATGGGGTTTCCGGACAGGGTGCCTGCTTGGTAGACGGGGCCGTTGGGTGCCAGGTGGGCCATGTGTTCGGCTTTGCCGCCGAAGGCTGCTGCGGGGAAGCCTCCGCCCATGACTTTGCCGAAGGTGAACAGGTCGGGGGCTCCGGAGGCGGTGGGACCTTCATGGCCGTACCAGCCTGCGGCGGATACGCGGAAGCCGGTCATGACTTCGTCGGAAATCATCAGGGCACCGTGTTGGCGGGTGATGGATCGAATGGTTTCGGTGAATCCGTCGGCGGGTGGGACGACTCCCATGTTGCCTGGGCAGGCTTCGGTGATAACGCAGGCGATGTCGTCGCCGTGGTTGGCGAAGGCTTCGTGGAGGGCTTGGGGGTTGTTGTAGGGAAGGACGATGGTTTCGGCGGCGGCGGTGGCTGGGACGCCTGCAGAGTCAGGTAGGGCGAGGGTGGCGATGCCTGAGCCTGCGTGTGCGAGGAGGGCGTCGACGTGGCCGTGGTAATGGCCGGCGAATTTGACGATTTTGGAGCGTCCGGTGATGCCTCGGGCGAGGCGGACTGCGCTCATGGTTGCCTCGGTGCCGGAGTTGACGAGGCGGACTTGTTCGACCGGTTCGACGCGGGCGACGATTTCTTCGGCGAGAGCGACTTCGTTTTCGCTGGGGGTGCCGAAGCTGAAGCCTTTGTGGGCTGCGGTGGTGACGGCTTGGAGGACGTCGGGGTGTGCATGGCCGAGGATCATTGGTCCCCAGGAGCAGACGAGGTCGACGTAGCGGCGTCCGTCGGCGTCGATGAGATAGGGGCCGGAGGCGCTTTCCATGAACCGTGGAGTGCCGCCGACGGCGCGGTAGGCGCGTACGGGTGAGTTGACGCCGCCGGGGATGACTGCGCTGGCGCGGTCGAGGAGGTGTTCGGAGGCGGGGGCGGTCATGGGGTAAGGCATGGCCCCATCATGCCGCACGTGTAGCTGGGGGTCAGTTCTGCGTGTGATTGTGGTGTGTGTTGGGGTGGCTGTTGTTGGGGTGTGGGGGGTTATCCGAGCAGGTGGGCGGCGTGGAGGGCGTGGTAGGTGAGGATGGAGCCGGCTCCGGCGCGGTTGAGGCAGGTGAGTGATTCGAGGATGGCGCGGTCGCGGTCAATCCAGCCGTTGGCTGCGGCGGCTTCGAGCATGGCGTATTCGCCGGAGACTTGGTAAGAGCAGACGGGGACGTTGACGTTGGCTGCAATGGTGGCGAGGACGTCGAGGTAGGGCATGCCGGGTTTGACCATGACGATGTCGGCGCCTTGTTCGATGTCGAGTTCGGTTTCGAGGAGGGATTCGGCGATGTTGGCTGGGTCTTGTTGGTAGGTTTTGCGGTCGCCGGTCAGGGATGAGGAGACAGCTTCGCGGAAGGGTCCGTAGTAGGCGGAGGCGTATTTGGCGGAGTAGGCGAGGATGATGGTGTCGGTGTGTCCGGCTTGGTCGAGGGCGTCGCGGATGACACCGATTTGGCCGTCCATCATTCCGGAGGGGCCGACGATGTGGGCTCCTGCGTTGGCTTGGGATACGGCCATGGATGCGTAGCGTTCGAGGGTGGCGTCGTTGTCAACATAGGTGTTTCCGCGGCTGTCTGTGGCTAGGACGCCGCAGTGTCCGTGGTCGGTGAATTCGTCGAGGCAGGTGTCGGCCATGACGAGTAGGTCATCGCCTACGGTGTCGCGGACGCGGGATAGTGCAGTGTTGAGGATGCCGTTGGGGTCGTCGGCGCCGGAGCCGGTGGCGTCTTTGTGCGTGGGGACGCCGAAGAGCATGATGCCGCCGATTCCGGCGTTTGCTGCTTCGCGGGCTGTGGTGAGTAGGGAGTCCATGCAGTGTTGGACGACTCCGGGCATGGAGGTGATGGCAGTGGGGTGGTCGGTGTCTTCGGCGATGAAGACGGGAAGGATGAGTTGGGCTGGGTGGAGTCGAGTTTCGGCGACGAGTCGGCGGATAGCAGGTGTGCTGCGTAGGCGGCGGGGGCGGCGGCGTAGGGGTTCGTGGTTGTCGTTCATGGTTTCTCCGGCTGCGTGGTGGTGTGGTTTTGGGTGTTTTTTGGGTGGGGTGGGTTGGTTTGCGCGTAGGTGGCGAGTGCTTCGACGAGCGCTTCGGAGGTTGCTTGTGGGGGGATGATGTCCACGCGTAGTCCTGCGTTGCGTGCGGCGGTGGCTGTGGAGGGACCGATGCAGGCGATGAGGGTGTTGGGGTGAGGTGGGCCGGTGAGTTTGATGAGGTTGTTGACGGTGGAGGCTGAGGTGAATAGGGCGGCGTGGTAGGAGCCGTTGGTGATGGCGTCGTGGATTTCTGGTGGTGGTGGGGGTGCGGCGGTGGTGCGGTAGGCGGTGACGTCGATGGGGTTCCAGCCGAGTTTGCGTAGGCCTTCGGGTAGGAGGGGTGGGGCGATGTCGGCGCGGGGTAAGAGGATGTCTGTGGGGGTGGTGGTGGCGGTGGGCCAGATGTCTAGGAGTCCGGCGGCGCTGAAGCGGTGAGGTGGAGTCAGGGTGGTGTTGATGCCCCAGGTGTTGAGGGCGGTGTGGGTGACGCCTCCGACGCAGGCAACGCGGGTGTGGGTGAAGTGGGTGTTGCTGGGTTGGTTGGGGTGGAGTTGTTCGAGGGTTTTTCGGGTGGCGGTGACGGCGTTGATGCTGGTGAAGACGGTCCAAGCGAATCGTCCGGTGGGTAGGGCGGCCAGTGCGTTGTGCAGGGGGGTTGGGTCTTGGGGTGGGGTGATGCAGATGGTGGGTACGGCGTGGCCGTGGGCGCCATGGCGGGCGAGGGCGCTGATGGTGGCGGCGGCTTGTTCGGGAGTTCTGGGGACGAGTACGCGCCAGCCGTGGAGTGCAGGTGGGGTGGTCACGTTAGCGCTGGGTGGGTTGTTCGGCCAGTACGTGTTCGCGTAGTTCGGTTCCGACGTCGATGGCGAGGCGTTCGGCTTGGCCGGCGGGAGCGGTGCGGCGTAGGCGGATGGGTCCGGTGGTGGTTTGGACGAAGGTGTCGAGCAGGATGTGGGGTTCGGTGTCGGTGTCTGGTGGGGTTATCCCAGTGGCGGTGGCGGCTGTGGTTGCGGTGAGGAGTTGGGCATAGACGCCGATGGGTGCGGTGCATCCGGCTTCGAGGGTGGCCAGTACGGTGCGTTCGATGTGTGTTTCGAGGCGGCTGGTGGGGTTGTCGATGAGGGCGAGGGCTTGGCGGATGTCGGTGCTGTCGCTGCGGCATTCGATGGCTAGAGCACCTTGGCCTGCTGCGGGTAGGACTGTGTTGGTGGGGAGGTATTGGCTGATGCGGTCGGTGAGGCCGAGACGGCGGATTCCGGCTCCGGCGAGGATGACGGCATGGAGGCGGCCTTCGTCGACGTGGGCGATGCGGGTGCCGACGTTGCCGCGGATGGGTTTGAGGTTTAGGTCAGGACGGATGGCATGGAGCTGGGCGGCGCGGCGGGGTGAGCCGGTGCCGATGGTGGCGCCGTGTGGAAGTTCTTCGAGGGTTTCGTTGTGGGCGCTGATGAGTACGTCGCGGACATCTTCGCGGGTGGGGATGGCGGCGATGGTCAGTCCGGTGTGGGGAGCGACGGGGAGGTCTTTGAGTGAGTGGACGGCGAAGTCAACGTCGCTGTTCAGGAGGCGGTGGCGTAGTGCGGAGGCGAAGACTCCGGTTCCGCCGATTTGGGTTAGGGGGGCCATGTTGATGTCGCCCTCGGTGATGACCTCGACGAGTTCGGATTCCACTCCGGCTTGAGCGAGTTGGTCTCGTACCCACCTGGATTGGGTGGTGGCGAGTGCGCTGCGGCGGGTTCCGAGCTTGAGGGTGTGGCTCAACGGTTCAGTCTCCTGGGGTCCATGATGGCTCCGGCGACTTCGCCGGGCATGGGTGCGCGAGGCCCTACGGTGGGCGGGGCCGAGACGGTGGCGGTTTCGGTGGCGTCGAGGTCGAAGAGTGCGCGGAGGGCTCCGGTGTAGTCACCGAGTGGTGATGATGCGAGTTCTTTGACGCGCACGGTGGGGGTGTGCAGGATTTTTGTGGCGACGCGGCGGACTGATTGTTCGATTTCGGCGCGGACTTTGGGGTCGAGGTCGGTGGGCAGTTTGGTTGCCAGTCGCGCGAGTTCTGCTTTGACGACGTCGGCGGATTGGCGTCGTAGCGCAGCGACAGTGGGGGCGACCTCGGATTGGCGTCGCATGAGCATGAATTCGGCGACTTCGGCGGTGACGAGGTCGGTTACTTCGGAAACAGCTGAGGCGGTGGCGTCTCCGCCGCGCAGGGATTCACCAATGACGGCGAGGTCTGCGACATAGGCGTGATCGGTGACTTCGGGAGCGATGTCGCGGGGTAGCGCGAGATCGAGATAGGCCTGTGGACGGCCTTGGCGGGCTTGGGCGATGCGGGCGGCCATGTCGCCGGTGACGATGTGGTCGGTTGCGCCGGTGCAGGCAACGATGAGGTCGGCGCGGGTGAGGTGGGTGTCGAGGTCGTCCCAGTCGCCGCTGGTGAGGCCGAGTCCGGATGAGAGGTGGTCGGCTTTGGCCCGGGTGCGGTTGATTACTAGGACGTCAGTGATTCCTGCACGGACGAGGGTGGTGGCAGCCAGGGCACTGATGGCTCCGGCGCCCATGACAACGACGCGTTTGGTGCTGAGGTCGCCGATAGCTTGTGTGCATAGGTGCAGGCCGCGTTCAACTAGTGAGGGTCCTGCTTTATCGATAGCGGTGTCGGAGTGGGCTTTTTTCCCAACGCGTAGGGCTTGTTGGAAGAGGGTGTTGAGTACCGGGCCTGCTGTTTCGTGGCGTTGAGCGTCGGCGAGGGCTGCGCGCATTTGCCCAAGAATTTGGGCTTCACCGACGGCCATTGAGTCCAGCCCACAGGCGACGGAGAATGCGTGGGCTACGGCGCGGTCTTCGTAGTGGACGTATAGGTGGTCGGCCAGGTCGGCGCGGCAGACTCCGCTGGCTAGTTCAAGGGCGTCGCCGATGTCATCGATGGCTCCGTGGAAGGTGCGGGCTTCGGCATACACCTCGATGCGGTTGCAGGTGGTGATGAGTGCTGATTCGGCGATGTGTTGCGAGGAGCGCAGGCAGTCGCGGAGGGCAGCGATGCCGTTGGCGTCGAGGCTGGCGCGTTCCAAGAGGTCCAGCGGGGATGTGCGGTGAGACAGCCCCAACACGACAAGACTCACGTGTTGCTCCTCCTACGGCGTTTTCCCGAGTTGGTGTTCTCGGGGGCGGGCCCGGTGTGAGGGTCCGTTGGTTCTGCGACGGTCGTGCCTACTTTTGGCACTCTTCTCACAATAGGCCAGTTCAATTGCTTGATCGGCGATTCGGAGAGAGTGAGGACATACCGTTCAGTTTTGGCTGTTTTGTTGCATACGTTCGGTTAACTCTGCACGCAAACGTGATTCGCTCACTCGCCAGTAGTCGTGTGGCTCACCGTCGATGTATGTGACAGGGATCTGCTCCCACAAGATGGGGTCTGGGTCAGTCATGTCGGGGAGAGACTTTTCCTCGAAACCAACGGAGAGTTGGTCAGCGACTCGGGTCACGACATCACGGGCCAGGTCACACAGGTGGCATCCAGGCTTAGTGATCAGGGTGATCGTCGGCACATGCGAATCCATGCCTAAAACTCTAGTGCCGCTGCAGCTGCTCCACGGCATCAGCCTGTGTGGTTGAGTTTTTTGCGCAGTGACCGGGTGGCGTCATGGGCACAGGAACGGGGCCGACCGGCACATCCGGTGACCCCGTGCGGACACGTTGTCCGGGAGACATCGTGTCGCCCCCCGGACTCGGTGTCACTTCTTGTTGCGACGCTGGTGACGCGTCTTACGAAGCAGCTTGCGGTGCTTCTTCTTGGCCATGCGCTTGCGGCGCTTCTTGATCACAGATCCCATGGGGACACCTCAATCATCGTTGTCGGAGCGGCCGGTACGGGATCTCGTGCATTACGAGCCTCGTCACGTCCACTACATTCGGCCGACCATTCGATTCGGCATTCGGCTCGAATCCACAGCTCGTGCTGCGGCGTTCAGCTGCGTGAAGGTGACGGCTCGGCAATCCGTGAGGTGCACGTTCCGCTACATCAGCAGCCCCCGAGGCGGGTGCGAACCGGGGCCGGGCAGTTGACGGTCTGGGCAATCCTACTCCGGGCGCATGCCTGTACCCAAAGCCAGTTGACCGCTGCGTGTGGCCATGCTGATGGAGCGGCTGCGCTGATCAGTCATACCAAGCATCCAGACCGTGATAACTGAACACGGCCTCCCGGGCTGCCATGACAGCGGTATCAAGGCTATCGCCGCGGTCGCATCCATCTTCCCAAGAACGGAAAGTCAGCTAGTCGGGATAGCAATAGCCACATCAATAGGGCGATGCGCCGCAATGGCCACAAGATGACTCCACGTGCGAGAACTACAGAAACAGGCTGGTATCCCCTCTTCTCCCAATGCGCCCCACGCCCTTCGCACAGCTCGTGGGCCAAGTCATGCAACTGAGTCTTCACGGCACGTTGAGCATCAACATCGACATAAGCAACACGTGTGGCCCCTGCCTGCAGAAGCTAGTCAATAGCCATGACTGCACCGTTATATACACAGAATCCAACGGCTCGATCACGCATCGCATGGTGAAGACCACCGGTGAAGTTCACTGCGTGATCCACATGACACTCACGCGTGCGTCTCCCATGCGGGCATGGCTACGTGAGCTGACCTCCTTACGCGGTACATCGACAGGTCTACCGCCAAAAGCCCCCTGCGCAGACTTAGCGTTCCAAAGCCAGGCTCAACGCAATCTCTTCGGAGCTTGCCTCTTGCGAAGCTTCTTCACCGGCGCTGTGCACTCGCATTGGGCGGCGGTACTCAGTAGGGCGGAACCCGAAACTGCTCGCGAAGGCTACTCCTCGGGCATTTTCGGTGCCTACCCAATACAGCAGCTGCCCGCGCTCATGGGCGGTAGCCACCTGAGCTGCTTCCTGGACCAGTCGAGATGCGAGCCCCGTTCCTCGCAGATCTGCAGCTACCCACAGCCCGAACACCTCTGAGGCGTTTTCGAATAGGTCGTCACTGAGACGAACTGAGGCAATCCCAACAGGGCGCCCATCTTGTTCAGCAACTAACCGCGAGGAACGCTTCACCCGGTCTTTCCATAACTGATCATCGACTGCGGCCTCGTCCTCATATTTGGCCGCGAATCCTTCTGGTGATTCTTTGAGAGCACGCAGGCGGCCCTCGCGGTACACCTGCCAGTCATCTTCACCCAGAATACGAATGGAAATATCGGTCATGTGTGTGAAGGCCTTTCTGCTCGGGGCACGTGGCCCGCATCCCGCCCGTGAAGCAGGGGGCCACGCACGAGATCTTCGTGCCCGTCTTTCCCATCGACCGCTCACGGAAGGTGCACAGACCCATTTGCCATGAGATTAACAGCGCACCGTCACGACTTTGCCTGGGTAAGAGGTATCGGCCTCAGCATTAGAACGAACACTGCACAAACGCCGAGTAAACACCCCGTAGCCAACGAAAAGCATTGAATACCAGTATTTTTAATGGTTAACCCAGTTCTCGAGAACGGTCACGGCAGGCAACCATGCCATCAAGAACAGCCGACTCGAACCCCCCACGAGACATCTGCGCCAACGCCGCTGCTGTCGTACCTCCAGGCGAAGTGACCTGCTCCCGAAGTTCTCCTGGGCGCACCCCAGACTCAGCCAGCATCAATGCCGCCCCTTGAGCTGTAGCCACAGCCAACGTGGTGGCATCGGCACGTGTCAACCCCAACAACACGCCACCATCAACCATTGTCTCCACCAAGCGATACACATACGCCGGTCCCGAACCACTGACTGCAGTAACAGCCTCGATGTACTGCTCCTGCACTTCAACGAAAGTGCCCACTGCCCCAAACAGAGCACGCACTCGCTCCATCTGCTTTTCATCAACATGGGCTCCTGGCGTCAGGGATGCTGCCCCTGCGCGAAGCAAGGCTGGCGAGTTGGGCATCACCCTTACCACCGCAACACCGTCGGGCAGTGCCTGAGCCATGGTGTCCAACGAAACCCCGGCCGCCACACTCACCACCACAGCGTCGTCATGCAAGGACGACCCAATCTCACCCAACACTTCGGTGACCTGCGCAGGTTTAACCCCGATGAGCACCACGTCTGCGTCTTTGACCGCATCGCAGTTCTCACCAGCTACTTTCACACCGAAGCTCTCCCACTCTTCTTTGGTCTGCTCAGAACGGGTGCTGACCACCACGTTCTGCCGCTCAAGCCCTTCTGAGATCGCACCTTTAACGATTGCGCCTGCCATCGTGCCTGCACCAATTGCTGCCAGCTTCGTGATGGCTTCTGCAACAGCACTGGAGTTGTTTGTGCTCTGTCCCATCTGCACTCCTTTGTCTCGACCGGTCTCATCCTTCATCGCTTATCGCTTTCCTCGCGCTTTGGCACGCCGAGCAGCTTTGGTAGGTCGAAACAAAGCCAAAAATTGCCCCGGCTGGTCGGCGACTCTGCCCATCAGGTAGGGGTACCAGTCTCGCCCGAACGGCACGAGCACCCGCATGCGGTCACCTCGGTCAGCGATCGTGGCTTCGACAATCGGGCGAGTCCCCATCCGTAGGTGGTATTCGAATGTTCCTGCTTGTCGTTCCCCTGCGGCTACTAGAGCTTCGGAAATCTCCACCACACGACGATCTGCAGCCGAGACAGAAAACGCTGCAGAGCTTCGCATCAATTCTGTTAAAGAGCGCACATACGCCAGGTCAGTGTCGCGAGCGCCGTGGGTTTCGTCCTCGCCGCCGCGGGCTTCATCGGTTCCGTAGGAAAGTCGGACGCGGCATTGGCTATCAATACGTTCTAGAACGTCTCGTTCGGTGCGTTTACGCATCGACCACAGTTCTACTCCTGTGTCGGGGTAGTCCTGTCGGAGGGCGTCGGTGAATGAGAGGGTGTCGCTGGCGGGCAGGCCTGGTTCGCTTTCGATGAGGACGCGGGCGCCTATTTCTGTGGCGGTGTGTGTGATTTTGTGGGCGTGTTCGAGAGCGAGTTCGTGTCCGTTGTTGGGTAGGCGTGCGCCGAGGGCTCCGGGGCGGATGGCGATTTCGATGCGTTCTTCGACGTTGTAGCCAGCTTGTACAGTGCGTCGCAGGGCTTTGCGTAGCCGTTTGCGGTGGGTGCGGGCTTGTGTTGTGTCCAGTGGGTCCGGGGCTAGGTGGCTGATGGTGACGTATCGCCCGCGGGCAAGGAGCTCGCCGGTGGCGTTGAGGGCGTCGGTGGCGGTTTCGCCAGCGACGAATTTGGATACGAGGTGGGAGTTGACCGATCTGGTCTCCACGAAGGTTCGGAATCTCGGGTCGTGGGCCATGCGCAGCAGCATGGTTGCGGGGCTGACATCGTTTTTCACCAAGCGGAACCTCTCGCGCAGTCAGGCGACGTCGGCGGGTGGGTCGCCAATGTCAGTCTTGCAGACCGTTGCGTTGTGCGCCGCGGCGTAAGTGGGTACGGGCGAATTCGACTGTTTCTCTGAGGTCTTTTTCGCGCTGGGCATCGGTGGCTTTGCGGGTGCTTACTTCGGTGGCGATAACGCCGTCCCAGCCAGTTTGGCCAAGGTCGGCGAGAAAGTCGGCGATGGGCATGTTGCCTCGGCCAGGGACGAGGTGTTCGTCCATGAATGATCCGGTGCCGTCGCCCAGGTGGATGTGATGTAGACGGGTGCCGAGTTGTTTTTTCATTGCCATGACGTCGTCGTGGGCGATTGCCGCATGTGAGAAGTCGAGGGTGACGTGGGCATACTCGAAGTCGACGGGGTTCCATCCGGGCCGGTAGACCTGCATCCAGACTGATCCGGCTCGCCAGGGGAACATGTTTTCTACGGCGAGGATGGCCCCGGTGCTCGCTTCGCGGGCGGCGACTCCTTCGGCGAATTCGCGGGCGTATTCGCGTTGCCAGCGAAATGGTGGGTGTAGGACGACGGTGTTGGTGCCGACGGCGTGGGCTAGGTCGATAGAGCGGTCAATTTTTTCCCAGGGGTCGTTTGTTCCCCATACGCGTTGGGATACCAACAGGGTGGGTGCGTGGATGGACAGGATGGGGGTGTTGTATTTGTCGGCCAGGGAGGTGAGTGTGTCGGGGTTTTGTGTTGCTGGGTCTCCTAGCACCATCACTTCAACGCCGTCGTACCCGGTGCGTGCGGCCATTTCGAACCCGTCTTGGAGTTTTTTTGGGTAGACGGAGGAGGTACCGAGGGTGACTTTCGGTATCTGTGGGGGCGTCAATTGCTCCTGGCTCACGTTTCCACTGTAGTGAGGGTGCTTGTGCGTTCCGAGTAGTGAGGCATACGTGTGGTGGCCGGTTGCGCTAAAGCTGCGTTGTCGGTGGGGGCGCCTAGGGTGGCTGCCATGGTGGTTGGTAAGGAAAGCGGTAAGCGCGGTAAGGGTGAGAAGTCGACGTGGCGTTGTACTGAATGTGGCTGGTCGACGGCCAAGTGGGTGGGGCGCTGTGCGCGCTGTCAGGAGTGGGGAACGGTGGCAGAGGTGGAGTCCTCGGGGGCTGCGCGGACGGTAGCGGCTCATGTTGTTGCCCCTGCTGCTCCGATCACGAGTGTCGATGTCACTCCTGCTGATGCTCGCCCGACTGGGGTGTTTGAGTTTGATCGGGTGTTGGGTGGTGGGTTGGTTAGTGACGCGGTGGTGTTGCTTGCTGGAGAGCCAGGGATTGGGAAGTCGACGTTGTCCTTGGATGCAGCTGGGCGTGCAGCGCGATCGGGGTTGCGGGTGTTGTATGTCTCGGGTGAGGAGTCGGCTGCTCAGGTTGCGACGAGGGCGCGGCGTATCGGGGCTGATCATGAGAATTTGTTGCTTGCTTCTGAGGGTGATTTGGGCACTGTGCTGGGGCATATTGAGGCAGCTTCACCGCAGTTGCTTGTCGTGGATTCTGTGCAGACTTTGGCTAGTGCGCAGGTTGATGGTTCGCCGGGGAATGTGGCTCAGGTGAGGGAGGTAACGGCTGCGCTGGTTCAGACTGCGAAGTCGGGTGGGTTTGCTTCGATTTTGGTCGGGCATGTGACTAAGGACGGGACGATCGCTGGGCCGCGGGTGTTGGAGCACCTTGTGGATGTGGTTCTGCATTTTGAAGGTGAGCGTGGGTCTCGGTTGCGGATGATCCGGGCGGTGAAGAACCGGTTTGGCCCTACGGATGAGGTGGGGTGTTTTGATTTGTCGGAGTCTGGGATTGAGGGGTTGTCTGATCCGAGTGGGTTGTTTTTGTCTTCGCGGGATGTGGTGGTTCCTGGCACTGCGGTGAGTGTGACGTTGGAGGGTCGGCGTCCGCTGGTGGTGGAGGTGCAGGCGTTGTTGGCACGCACTAAGGCAGCTATGCCTAGGCGCACTACTTCTGGGTTGGATTCTTCGCGGGTGTCGATGATTTTGGCTGTGTTGGAGCGTCATGCGCATGTGCCGATGAGTGATTGTGACTGTTATGTGTCGACTGTGGGTGGGGTTCGTATTGCTGAGCCTGCGTCGGATTTGTCAGTTGCGATTGCGGTGACTGGCTCGGTGGTGGATAGGCCGATCGCGTCGGGGTTGTTGGCCTTGGGTGAAGTGGGGTTGGCTGGTGATGTGCGCCGTGTCAGTGGTGTGCAGAAACGCCTGACGGAGGCGGCTCGGCTGGGGTTTACGCACGCGATCGTGCCGCATGGTTCGATCGATATTGCTGATGTGCCTCAAGGGATGCACGTAGCTCGAGTGAGCACTGTTGCTGAGGCGATTGATGCTGCTTTGGGGTTGCCCGGTGGTGGGCATCGAAAGTCTGAGAGCCGGGGGGCTAGGCGCGGGGTTAGGCGTGATCGTTCAGGGCCGGGTGGGCATTCTGAGGCGGAGAGTGTTGAGGTTCGTGGGGGGCCGCGGCCGCTGGCGGATGTGCCTGGGCTTACCGGAACGCATGATCAAACGGCGCGTCTAGACAGTCCTGAGGGACTGGCGAGCAGTGAAACACCGGGCACGTAGACTGCAGGGGACCAACAGCGGCGGTGAATGTCACGGCAAGTGCTGACGCTCACGTCGCATACCAGTCCCACAGTGGTGGACCCACTGCCGAAGGGTGATTTTCGTGAGTCTGGACCCCACCGAGTTAATGCGGAGCACTCTGGCAAAAGTCGCGCCTGGCACTGAGCTACGCGATGGCATCGAGCGAATTATTCGGGGCCGTACAGGGGCTCTAGTGGTGCTCGGCCATGACGAGGTGGTGGAGTCGATCGCTTCAGGCGGTTTCCCCTTGGACATCCCTTTTTCTGCTACTCGTTTACGTGAGCTGGCAAAGATGGACGGGGCCGTCATCATTGATCCGGAGTCGAACCGGATCACGCGTGCTGCCACCCAGCTCGTCCCTGACGCCAGTATCGAAACAAGCGAATCAGGTACACGGCACAGGACGGCTGAGCGAGTTTCTAAGCAGACGGGCTTCCCTGTCGTGTCCGTCAGCCAGTCGATGCAACTGGCTGCCGTGTATGTCAACGGTGCCCGACACGTTTTGGAAGGGTCAGCGGCGATCATTTCGAAAGCAAATCAGGCTGTTCAAACCCTTGAGCGATACAAGAATCGCTTCGACGAAGTGGCGGGCTCGCTTTCGGCGCTGGAAGTCGAAGACATGGTGACTGTCCGGGATGTGGCGATGGTGCTGCAGCGCGTGGAGATGTTAGGCCGGATCGCTGCGGAAATATCTGGCTACGTCAATGAGCTGGGTACTGACGGGCGGTTGTTAACGCTACAGCTGGAAGAAATGTCGGCAGGGATGGACCGTGAACGTGACAACGTCGTCCGGGACTATATCGCTGAAGAAACCGACCGTGACGTGGATTCAGTCATGGCCGAAATGAGCATCCTGAACGCTACAGAATTATTGAATTTGTCGAACGCAGCAGCTGCGTTGGGGTATTCAGGCCTTCCTGAGCGCCTGGATGATCCGGTACGGCCGCGTGGTTACCGCATGCTGTATAAGATTCCCCGGATCCCGCGACTCATCACTGATCGCCTCGTAGAACATTTCGGAGCCTTGCAGCCGATGCTGTCCGCGACCGTAGATGACCTGCAGGCAGTTGACGGGATTGGTGAGGCGCGAGCCCGCACAGTGCGGGAAGGCCTATCGCGATTGACTGAATCGAGCGTGCTGGAGCGTTACGTGTGAGTGCAGCTGTCATCACTGAACCGGTATGTCCTGACCGGCTCGTGAGTGTTCATGACGCTGTCATGAACTGGTTTGACGAAAATGGTCGCCCCCTACCCTGGCGTGATCCCAACTGTTCGCCGTGGGGTATTTATCTTTCCGAAGTAATGAGTCATCAGACTCCCGTCGCGCGGGTGGAGCCTGTCTGGCGTCACTGGCTCAACCGTTGGCCTGAGCCTGCCGCACTGGCTGCTGAGCCTTCAGGTGAAGCGGTCCGAGAGTGGGGGCGTCTTGGCTACCCGCGCCGGGCACTGCGGCTACATGAGTCGGCAGGAGTGATGGTAGACCACTATGACGGTCAGGTTCCCGGCACGTATGAGGATCTGCTCGCATTACCTGGGGTGGGGCCTTACACGGCGGCAGCTGTTGCCGCTTTCGCGTTCGGGCAACGCACTACTGTTTTAGATATCAATATCCGCCGAGTTCAGGCTCGTCTTTTCCGCGGTATGCCTTTGCAAGACCCTTCGCTGACTCGATACGAGTCGACGTTGGCAGCGCAGCTAGTGCCAGAAGAAGCAAACGCAAGTGTGCGCTGGAACGCGGCTGTGATGGAGTTGGGCGCGCTGGTATGCACTGCGCGTTCTCCGCGCTGCCAGGTCTGTCCTGTACGCGCAGAATGCGCGTGGGTAGCTCAGGGCTGTCCTGCATATGACGGTCCCGCTCGACGCACACAAGCCTGGGAGGGCACGGACCGGCAAGTGCGTGGCCGGATCGTGGCGTTGTTACGTGCCAGCACTGCTCCAGTGGATGCCGAAGAGATCATTTCGGTGTGGGCGGACACAGCTCAGCGTGAGCGCTGTTTGGAAAGTCTTCTCGTTGATGGGCTCGTGCAGCGTGTCGGGTCACAAGACCACCCCGCTTACCAGCTTCCTACGTAGACAGCCACTGACCGCTGTGGGCATGGCAACGGCTGGGGTCGGTTGTGGCAAAGAACGCCGCAACCGACCCCAGCCGTTGCCATACGTGATTTAGCTCTGTGCCGCTGAGGCTTCACCCGTTCCGTCGCTGCCATCTGAACGAGGCACATCTGTGCCCGAGTCGGCATTGTCAGAGGAGTCTGCACCCTCGGTAGAAGCGATCAGCTCATCTACCTCTTTGCGGTAAGTGCCAGTGAACGACAACTTCTCGTCTTCACCCTCACCTTCGGTGTCGATCGTGACAACCTCGCCTGCGCCGACTTCACCGAACAGGATCTTCTCGGACAAGACATCTTCGATGTTGCGTTGGATCGCACGGCGCAGCGGGCGCGCACCGAGCACGGGGTCGTAGCCACGCTTGGCCAGCCAACGCTTGGCGGCATCGGTGAGTTCTAGACCCATGTCTTTGTCTTTCAACCGCTCATCGACTCGAGCGATCATCAGATCAACGATCTGAACGATTTCTTCCTCGTTCAGCTGCGGGAACACGATGATGTCATCCACGCGGTTAAGGAATTCGGGACGGAAGTTCTGCTTCAGTTCGTCCTGAACCTTGACCTTCATCCGCTCGTAGTTGGATGTGTTGTCGTCGACCTGAGCGAAACCGAGGCTGACAGCCTTGCTGATGTCCCGGGTACCCAAGTTGGTTGTCATGATGATGACGGTGTTCTTGAAGTCCACGACGCGGCCTTGCGCATCGGTCAAGCGGCCATCTTCCAAAATCTGCAGAAGGCTGTTGAAGATGTCCGGGTGGGCTTTCTCCACCTCATCGAACAAAACCACCGAGAACGGTTTGCGCCGCACCTTTTCGGTGAGCTGGCCGCCCTCTTCGTAACCGACGTATCCGGGCGGGGAACCAAACAGACGCGACACGGTGTGTTTCTCAGCGAATTCGGACATGTCCAGGGTGATGAGGGAGTCCTCTTCACCGAATAGGAACTCCGCCAGTGTCTTGGCCAGTTCGGTCTTACCGACACCGGTGGGGCCAGCGAAGATGAATGAACCGGAGGGACGGCGCGGATCTTTCAGGCCAGCGCGGGTACGGCGGATCGACTGTGACAAGGCTTTGATCGCGTCATCCATGCCCACGATCCGCTTGTGCAGCTCTTCTTCCATGCGCAGCAGGCGGCTGGATTCCTCTTCGGTGAGTTTGAAGACAGGAATGCCTGTCGAGGCAGCGAGTACCTCAGCAATCAGTTCTTCGTTCACCTCGGCGACGACATCCATATCGCCGTTCTTCCATTCGGTTTCGCGTTTTTCTTTCGCTTCGATGAGCTGACGTTCGTCATCGCGCAGCGAAGCTGCTTTCTCGAAGTCTTGCCCATCGATTGCGGCTTCTTTTTCACGCCGCACATGTGCGATCTTCTCGTCGAACTCGCGCAGGTCCGGCGGTGCAGTCATCCGCTTGATCCGCAGGCGTGCACCTGCCTCATCGATAAGGTCGATCGCTTTGTCCGGCAGGTAGCGGTCGTTGATGTACCGATCTGCCATTGTGGCAGCCGAGACTAGCGCTGCATCTGTAATGGAAACGCGGTGGTGCGCTTCGTACCGGTCACGCAGGCCTTTAAGAATCTCGATCGTGTGAGCCAGCGACGGCTCGGCCACCTGAATCGGCTGGAAACGGCGTTCCAGTGCCGGGTCTTTCTCAATGTGCTTGCGGTACTCATCCAGGGTCGTTGCACCGATGGTTTGCAGCTCCCCACGAGCCAGCATCGGCTTGAGAATGCTGGCTGCATCGATCGCGCCTTCGGCCGCGCCAGCTCCAACAAGTGTGTGGATCTCATCAATGAACAGGATGATGTCGCCACGCGTCTTGATCTCTTTGAGGACTTTTTTCAGTCGCTCTTCGAAGTCACCGCGGTACCGCGAGCCAGCCACCAGAGCACCCAAGTCCAGGGTGTAAATATGCTTGTCTTTCAACGTTTCTGGGACTTCACCGCGCACGATGTCTTGCGCCAGCCCCTCAACCACAGCTGTCTTTCCAACGCCGGGCTCACCAATGAGGATTGGGTTGTTCTTAGTGCGGCGGGAGAGCACCTGCATAACCCGCTCGATCTCTTTAGCCCGGCCGATGACTGGGTCAAGTTTGTTTTCACGCGCGGCCTGGGTGAGGTTCCTACCGAACTGGTCCAGCACGAGCGAACCTGCAGGGGTGCCTTCGGCCTGTCCACTAGCTCCAGCACCTACGCCAGCGCCAGCTGTTTCTTTGCCTTGGTAGCCAGAAAGCAGCTGGATCACGGTCTGGCGGACCTTGTTCAGGTCTGCGCCGAGCTTGACCAAAACCTGTGCCGCGACACCTTCGCCTTCACGGATCAACCCGAGCAGGATGTGCTCGGTCCCGATGTAGTTGTGGCCAAGCTGCAGCGCCTCACGCAGCGACAGTTCGAGGACCTTCTTAGCGCGCGGAGTGAATGGGATGTGCCCGCTGGGCGCCTGAGTGCCCTGGCCGATGATTTCCTGCACCTGCTCACGCACTGCATCCAGCGAGATGCCGAGGCTCTCCAATGCCTTAGCGGCGACACCCTCGCCCTCATGAATGAGACCAAGGAGGATGTGCTCGGTCCCGATGTAGTTGTGGTTAAGCATCCGCGCTTCTTCTTGCGCGAGCACCACCACACGACGGGCCCGATCCGTGAACCTCTCGAACATGTATTGCTCCCTCGCTGTCGAGTTCCCTCGATGCTATCCGTATAGACCGTCGCGATCAGTGACGTGTTTTGAGTGACGCAGAGGCGAACTCGCATCATCACCTCAAGGATGTCAAGTCCTCCGACGGTATTCGAAAAGAACAACAAGACACCCCAGTCAATTGTTCCCACCGAGCCAAAAACTTGAGTTGACCCGGCTCAATCCGCCACTTAACTCCCTTTCCTTCGCAGGTCACTTACAGCCACAGAACTCCTCACGACAGCATGGACACCGACACACCAGACGGTCAAAGCATGTTGTGGGCGTCCTCACCTCTGCCGTGACTCCACCAGCGAATGCCTGCGCGCCAACACCGCACACACCATCAACTGAGCCTGATGAAACAGCATGATCGGCAACACCATCAGCCCAACCGTCGCCCCGGGAAACAACACCAACGCCATCGGCACCCCTGTAGCCAACGACTTTTTCGTGCCACAAAACTGGATCGCAATGCGATCAGCCCGCTCAAACCCCAACACCCCCGAAAGCCACCACGTCAGCCATAAAACAAACGCCAACACAACCACCACCAACACCAGCAACACCACCAAATCCCCCACCGACACCCTCAACCACATCCGCTCGACCATGCCTCGCGAAAACGCTGAGTACACCACCGCAACGATGATGCCCTGATCCACTCGCTTCAACCAGGCATGGTTGCGCTTCAGCCATCCACTCACCCATGGCTGCACACACTGCCCCACCAAAAAGGGAACAAGAATATGCAAAACAAGATCGACAACCGATGACCCCGAGATCGTGAACCCACCTGCGCCACCCATGGTGATGACCACAAGCACCGGAGTAATAACCACCCCCAGAAGATTACTCAACGAGGCACTAACTACCGCCCCAGCAACATTTCCACCCGAAATAGATGTGAACGTGATCGACGACTGAACTGTCGAAGGAACAGCGCATAAAAACAACACTCCCGCCATCAGTTCCGGCGACAACATCCACGACTCCAACAAACGCAGAACCTGACCAATAACTGGAAAAACCACGAAAGTAAAACCCAGAATCGTCAGATGCAACTGCCAATGCCGAAAGCCCACCCACACCTCTTCACGAGACAACCTTCCGCCGTACATGAAGAACAACACAGCGATCGCTACTGTCGTTACATCATCAAAAACGAGTGCCGCCACACCAGAGATCGGTAATAGCGAAGCAAGCCCCACCGCACCCAAAATCGCAAGAACAAAACCGTCCACCGAAAACGAAAAAGCCCGGCGATGACTTCTCAAAGCATCAGAAGAATCCGCCTGATCTGCTCTGCGATTCACCATGCGAAACACCACCCAATCATTGACAACAACAATACGGAGGGGCGGACCCCACAAGGTCCGCCCCTCCGAAAAAAGCTATATCGATCACACAGAGCACCAAAACAGCGCTCTGAACGATCATTAAATAATCAGTTGTGAGCCCGATCGTAGGCTTCTTCAACCTCACGGGAAACACGCCCACGGTCAGAAACCTTGAACCCGTTTTCACGACCCCACTGACGAATCTCATTCAGGTCATTACGGCGTCCCGAACCTGAACCCGAACCAGGGGTACGACGACCCGCAACACGACGGCCACCAGCACGGCGTGCCTTCTCGACCCACTCCTGCAAGGAAGCACGCAGCTTCTCAGCATTTTCCTTGCTCAGGTCAATCTCGTACTGGACACCGTCCAGGCCGAACGACACAACCTCTTCAG